>NZ_JAMYMP010000037.1:0-56393 GCF_040318615.1 Mesorhizobium sp. M1078 | reverse complement strand
TCATGGTGGCGTTCCTTCGCGGGAATCAGGTGACGTGAACAATCACCAGCCTGCCATGACCGCCCCCTCTCAGCGAATTTGCAGAACTCTCAGCACACTACCCAAAACCTCCGCTGATTCTTACCGCTTGCTGGATGGCACTGGCGGCTCCAGACCGACTGCGCGCTGTGTCACGCCGGTAGACCTTTGCACCTCTGGGCGCTTTTGAACTTGCAAGTCGATGGAATCGGGCAAGCTGGGTGTAGATGATGCAGTCGTCATCTTATCGAGGTCCGGCAGCAACACCATCTTTGCGTAGCGTGGAGGAACCAGATGGCCTCCGAAAACAGCGAATATCCCGCACACGAATAAAGCGAGAAGCAGGGCCGTAAGCACATCTGTGAAAATCTCGACAAATCTCATGTGCTCGCTCCGCGCGTAAGGATCCCGCCGCGCTCTCGACAGTAAGAGCGGCGGGATCCTCAACCGGCGATGAAGGGACTTTGATCGACGGTCTTCTCCTAATGTGGCTTCCGGTTGCGTGTTCCCTGGTTCGGACCTTATCCACCGACTATGGGACTAAGGTCCGGAACCTAAATGGAACCAATGGGGAAGAGCGGAATCCATGTGCCTTTAAGAGGCTTCAACCTGAGTGCACGACGGCTGATCGTCAGCCTCCCGCCAGAGACAGTCCACGGGCGCGCTCGCGCAGCAACGCAAGCAGTTCGTCGCGCCGTGGCTCCGGCGTGTCGACGGGTAACACCAAACACAAGGTCCTTTTGATGGCGCCGTGGCCGTCACGGATGGGGGCCGCCATGCACCAGGTGAAACGGTCGGCCAAGGCTGTGGTCTCGCTGAAACCCTGCCGGTGGGCCAAGGCAACATCGGCAAAGAATTCGGCTGGTGCAATGATGCGGCCGTCGGGAAGCTTGTAGTCGCCAGATGGGATGAAATCCCTCAACTCTTGCTCGTTCATATGGCCGAGGAGCAGCCGTCCGGATGCCGTCCATGGGATCGGCACCTCAACCCCGACATCGCTTGAGATCCGGAACGGGCCCGGCGAAACTCGGCAGTCAAGAACGACGTATTTGTTGCCACGCAGGCCGCATAGCTGGACCGTCTCGCCTGTCTCGGCGGCCAACTTATCCAAGGTCTCGATGATGCGACGGTAATGGGCGTTGTGATGTGAGTAGGCCCAGCCGAACAGATGCATGGCGCGTCCGAAATAGACGTAACCTTCACCGCCGACGTTTTCGAGCATTTCGGCGTCGAGCAGGCTGTTGACGATCTCGTAGGTGGTCGAACGCGGCGCGCCGATCATTTTGGCGATGTCGCCGACGCGCATTGGCGCGCGGTGCCGCAGCAACGCCTCGAGCAGCATGATGACGCGGTCAATGCCGCGTCGTCGTTCGCCGTTGCGCGGCTCCGCGCCGGCTTCCTTCCCGATCGCATCGTTAGTGCCGTCGCTCATGACCATCCGCCAAAATCATTTCGGTTCTCGTCTCAAGGCGCTTGAAAGATGTCAAGGCTCGGTCTAGCATCCAGTTTGTCCGATATACAGACACATTGTCTGAAATACCAGACAAACTAACGAGCCTGACGCAGACAAATCCCGAGGCGACACACGGTTTCCAAGATCCGGCGACCGACGGGTTTCCTCGCCCTTGTTCTGCACGTCGAGGCCACAACCTCTGAAGGGAACAGTCATGATGAAATCACCGTTTTTCGCATCCGCCAGCGCGCTTTGCCTCGGTCTCGTGCTGAGCTTTGGCGCCGGCTCGGCAGCCAATGCCGCCGCCAACTGCATCAAGGGCGACCGCAAGGCGCCGTACACGATCGGCTGGGCCAACATCTATTCCGTGCCGACCTGGATGAAGCAGACCCAAGGCACGATCGAAGTCGAAGTCGAGACCCTGAAGAAGCAGGGACTGGTCGACAAGCTCGTCGTCACCGACGCTCAGGGCGATGCCAACGTCCAGATCCAGCAGATCCAGTCGATGATCGATTCCGATGTCGACGCCATCATCCTGATCGCCGGTTCGTCGACCGCACCTGCACGCGTTCTGGCCGATGCCTGCGCCAAGGGCATCGCCATCATCAACTTCGACAGCCTCGTCGATACCGACAAGCTCACCGCCAAGGTCAACACCGATTCTTCGCAATGGGGCGACCAGGCCGCCAAGTTCCTGATCGACGCCATCGGCGGCAAGGGCAAGATCCTGATCCTCAATGGCCCCGCCGGGGTTTCGGTCAGCGATGACAGGCGCAAAGGCGCCGACGCTGAGCTCAAGGCCCATCCCGACGTGACGGTGCTTGCCGAGACCAACACGCCCTACAACGTCGCGCCGGCACAGGAAGCCGTCGCCAGCCTGCTCTTCGCCAACCCCGAGATCGACGGCATCCTGTCGCTCGGCGGTGCTCTGTCGGCAGGCGCCGTGCTGGCCCTCGACAAGCAGGGCCGCGAACAGGTGCCGATCACCGGTGAGAACGCCCGGCAGTTTTTGGAACTCTGGAAAGAAAAGGGCTTGAAGAGCTGGGCGACGATGCAGCCGAACTGGCTCGGCGCCTTCGCCACCTACACCGCCGTTCAGGCGCTGGAAGGCAAGGATGTGCCGGCTTTCGTCAAGATTCCGCTGCCGGTGATCGACAATTCCAACATCGACGAATACCTCGCCCGGGCCAAGGACTTCCCGGCTGACGGCTACATCTTTTCTCCTTACGATGAGGAGCTGTTCAAGAAGCTGCTGGCTCAGAAATAAGCCTGAAGGGTTGTAGCGTTGACAACCATGGCTCCGCTGCTCGCGGCGCGCGGGGTGTCGAAGTCTTTCTTCGGCAACCCCGTCCTGCGCGACGTTTCAATCGCTCTCCAGCCGGGCCGCGTGCATGCGCTGCTCGGCGAGAACGGCGCCGGAAAGTCGACCTTGATCAACCTTTTGTCCGGCGCCTTGAGACCGGATGGCGGGACGATCGAGGTCGATGGACGCGCGGTCTCACGCATGACGCCGGCTGTTGCGCGGCAGGCCGGCATCGCCGTCGTCCAGCAGGAACTCAGCCTGACGGCCAGTCTTTCCATCGCCGAAAATGTTGGTCTCGGCGCCTATCCCAAACGGTTCGGCCTGATCGACTACCGCGAACTCGCTGCGCGGGCGAGGGCCGCATGCGAACTTGTCGGGCTGCACGAGCCGCTGTCGACGCCGGTCGGGCATCTGTCGCTCGGCCGCCGCCAAATGGTGGAGATCGCCAAGGCGCTCTACCGCCGGCCGCGCGTGCTCATTCTCGACGAACCGACATCGTCGCTATCGGCAACCGAAACCAAAATCCTCACCGATCTGCTGCAGCGGTTGCGCGGCGAAGGCATCGCCATTCTCTACATCTCGCACCGACTGAACGAAGTCATGGCTCTATGCCAGCACGTCACCGTTCTGAAGGACGGCACCTGCACGGCCGACCGCACCCTGGAAGGCACCGACGCCGCCGGGTTGGTTCGGCTGATGGTCGGCCGCGATCCCGGTGATCTTTTTCCGCAATGGCAGCCTTCCAGTTTGCCTGCCAACGCTATCTCCGTCCGAAATCTTTCGGCCGGCCTGATGCGCGACATCGATCTGGATATCAAAACGGGCGAAGTGCTTGGCATTGGCGGCCTGGTCGGGCAAGGGCAGGAAGATCTGCTGCTCGGTCTCTACGGCGCCATTCCGGCACGGACGGCGTCGGCGACCGTCAACGGCGCCTCCGGCCTGCCCGGCGGCGTGCCGAAAGCCAACGCGCTGGGGCTGGCCTATGTGCCCGCGGATCGCAAGCGCGAGGGCCTGCACCTGATCCATCCCATCATCACCAACATGATGCTGCCCGCCTTTGCCAGGCTGCCGGCGCTGAAGCTGCGCAGCCGCCGCGCAGAGGGCGAGACGGCCAAAAGCCTTGCCGCCCAACTCGGCATCAAGGGTCACCTCGGCCGGGCGGCGCAGGCTCTATCGGGCGGCAACCAGCAGAAGGTGGCGCTGGCGAAATGGATGCCGCACGACCCGCTGGTGCTTCTGCTCAACGATCCGACGCGCGGCGTCGACGTCGAAACAAAACGTGAGATCTACATGATGCTTCGCAATTTCGCCGCCGCCGGCAAGGCGGTCGTGCTGCTCAGTTCCGACACGCCCGAACTCGTGCACCTTTGCGACCGTGTAGCCATCGTTCGCGAAGGCCGCATCGTCGCCATGCTGGCGCGTGGAGCGCTGAGCGAGGAAGCCATCGTCTCCGCGGCGATGGGCGCCGAACAGCGGAAGGTTGCGGCATGAACACATCTTCCTCCGCCCGGCAGACCGATGCGCTCTACTGGCCGGTGCAGATGCGTCGCAATGTCGGCGTGCGCAGCCTGTTTGCCGTCGTCCTGGTGTTTCTCATCGCCTATGGCGTCCTCTTTCCGGGCCTGTTCACGGCGTCCGGCTTCGCCAAATTCACCCAGAGCTGGTTTCCATTGGCGCTGGTCGCCATGGCGCAGGCGATCCTGATGCTCACCGGCGGCATCAGCCTAGCCATCGGCGCGACGGTCAGCTTGGGCGCGGTCATCGCCGCGACGACGATGGCCGGGCCGCTGGGCGTCGCCGGGGGCACTGCCGCAGTGGCGCTGACGGGCCTCGGCATCGGGGCGGCGACCGGCTTCATCGTGGTACGGCTTCGGCTGCCGGCCATCGTGGTGACGCTTGCCGGGTCGTTCATCATCGGCGGCGCCGCACTGCTGATCCTGCCGCGGCCCGGCGGCGCAATCCCGGCGTGGCTGTCCGACCTGCTTGCCGGCAACACACCGGCGGCATTCGTGCTGCTGGTGGTCATCATTCTCCTGTGGAAGCTCTATCTCGCCACGCCGCTTGGCTTGAGCCTCTATGCCGCCGGCGAGAATCCGGTCGGCGCCTATCGCTCCGGCGTGCCGGTCGACGGCGCGCGCATTGCGGCCTATGCGATCAGCGGTCTGCTCTCCACTGGCGCCGGCTTGTTCGTCGCCGCACAGACCGGTTCGGGCGACCCGGTCATCGGCGCCGCCTTTACCCTGAACTCGATTGCCGCTGCGGTGCTCGGCGGCATCGGCTTCCTCGGCGGCCAGGGCACGATGCGCGGCGCGCTTGCCGGCAGCCTGCTGCTCAGCCTGATGATCAGCGTCATGTTCTTCCTCGGCTTCACGCCGGTCGCACAATATGTGGCCCAGGGCCTGATCATCATCGGCGCGGTCGCCATCCCGCAATTCCGCAAGGCACAGCAATGACAGCATGGAATGACAGCGCGGGCGGCAAACGCGCCCTGACGACGGTCCTGCGCAGCCGGCCGTTTCTCACCGTTGCCATCGTTGCCGCGGTCTGGATCGTGGCGAGCTTCGTTTCGCGCGGCTTCGGCGCTTATGGCCATCTGCGCTATCTGGTGGAGCTCGGCGCCGTCATCGGCCTGGTTGCCGCGGGCCAGACTTTTGTGGTGATCGCCGGCGGCATCGACCTTTCCGTCGCGGCCATCGTCACGGTCAGCGCCGTCAGCCTGCCGCTGCTGTCGTGGCTGGTGGATCCGACCGGCATCACCGCCATTCTTGCCGTTCTGGTGCTGACCACGGCAATCGGCCTGGTCAACGGGCTCGGCGTCGCTTTGCTGCGCGTCCACCCGATGATCATGACATTGGCCATGGCGACATTCTTGCAGGGTCTGTTGATCATCATCGCCGGCGGCAGCGCCGTGACCGCCGAGAACCCGCTGGTCCACTGGCTCGGCAATGGCCGGCCGGCCGGCATTCCCGCTGGCGTATTGTTGTGGGTGGTCGTGTCGGCGATCGTGCTGACCACGATGCATGCGACATCGCTCGGCGCCCGCATCTTCGCCATGGGCGCCAACCCACTTGCCGCGGCATTGTCCGGTGTTCCGGTCACGTCCACGACGCTTGCGGTCTACGGCATCAGCGGCTTCTGCTCGGGACTTGCCGGCGTGCTCGTGTTGGGCATGAACGGACAGGGCTATGTCGGCATCGGCGATCCCTATCTGCTCGCCTCGATTGCCGCTGTGGTCCTCGGAGGCACCTCGATCCTCGGCGGGCTTGGCACCTATGCCGGCACCATCCCCGGCGCCATCCTGCTGGTCACCATCACCGCGCTGATCACCGTCGTCAACGCATCGCCCGGCTGGCGCAGCATCCTGTTCGGCTCGCTGATCCTCGGCCTGCTGCTGCTCTCAGGCCGGGAGCAGGCGCGCCGATGACACATCGTCGAGCCGATAGATGCGCCTTGCGTTGCCGAAGAACAGCGCCGTCTGCTCGTCGGCGGAAAAGTCCGCTGTGATGGTTTTGAAGCCGTCATATATGTCATCGAACGAGGCATGCAGGCCGGCGACCGGAAAGTCGCTGCCGAACATGGCGCGACCGGTGCCGAAACAATCGATGCAATGCAGGACGACGGGCTTCAGGCTGTCGAGCGTCCAGTCATGATCGTAGGCGACCAGATCCGATATTTTGATGGCGACGTTGTCGCATTGCGACAGAAGCCGCAGCCCGTCGCGCCATCTCTGCATGCCGTCGGCGTCGCGGTCGATCGGACTGCCGCAATGGTTGAGCACGAATTGCTGATCGGGGAAGGCAGCCGCAAGGCGAGCCGCGCCGGCGAGCTGGCGCGGAAACACCATCAGGTCGAAGGCCAGCCGATGCTGGCCAAGCAAGGCAAGCCCGGCGCGCCAGGCCGGATCGTCCATGATGCCGTCACGGGCCGCAAAACGGCGGGCAGGGTCGGGATCCCAGCTCAATATGTCGCGCACGCCGGCGACACGCTCGAACGCGGCTTGCGCTTCGATCAGCGCAGGCGCCTGGCGATCGGCGAGCGGCACGTGAACGACATAGCGGGCGGCGACGCCGCGCGATTTGTCGAGTGCTTCAAGCCAGCGCGTTTCTCCGATGCAGTCGCCACTCGCCCAGCCGGCTTCGACATGGAGGGTGGCGACGACATTATGCCCTATGGCATCGCGCGCATAATCCCCGGGCAGATAGTTCCGCCGCAAGGGGCCAAGCTCGCCCAGGCCGCCGCGCTCGCCGGCCGTGGCGCCGAGCCAGGGATGCCGTCCCAGGCTGAGATCCCAAAGATGATGATGGGCGTCGATGATCGGTCCGGCGTAAGGTTCTGGCACGTATCTCTCTCAGGCTGTGACCGGCGATCGATTCTGGCTTCGTTCTGCGACGGTGAAAGGGTTAGCATCGGATGACTGAAAACTCACCGGTTCCAGCCCTTTCGGTGCACGAAAATTTTCAGCTCGACGACCGCATCCGCGGCGTGCCTCCCGGCACAACCGGGCTTGACAGCAGCCTTGTCGCGGCCGAGCACTGGCATCCCGCCGATGGACGCATGGCGCTTCCGGTGCTGACCCTCGACGAGGCGGCCTTCTCCGTCAATCGCGACCTGTTCCTGCGCTATGCGCGCGAACACAATGTTGAGATCGCTCCGCATGCCAAGACGCCGATGGCGCCCGACCTTGCCCGGTCGCTGGTCGAGGCCGGCGCATGGGGCACGACGGTCGCCGACATCAGGCAAGCGACAGTGATGCTGAAGGCCGGCTTGACACGGCTGATCATCGCCAATGAGGTTGGCGGAGCCGGCGGCGCCAACCGGCTGGCGGTGCTTGCTGGTGCCTGGCCGGATGCCGAGCTCTATGTCTTTGCCGACTCGGTCGACGCCGTGAATGCGCTTGCCGAGGCCTGGCGCGCCAATGCGGCGCTGCCGCCGCTGCGCGTGCTGGTCGAACTTGGTGCGGGCAGGGCGGGCGCCCGCACCACCGCGCAAGCCGAGGCTATCGCCGATGCGATCACGGCTGCCGGCGGGCGGCTGCTGATCGCCGGCGTTACGACCTATGAAGGGGCGGCGGCGCAACCCGAGCCCGGTCGCACCGATGAGGTGATATCCCGCCTGCTGGCAATGACCGCCGACATGTTCCTGCGGCTGCGTGCCCGCGTCGGCGGCGACGCACCGCTGATCGTCACAGCCGGCGGCTCCGCCTTCTTCGACAGAGTGGTTGAAGCACTTTCGCCGGTGGTTTTCAGCGACGGCAACGCAACGCTGGTGCTGCGCAGTGGCGCCATCTTCTTCCACGACCACGGCACCTATGACCGTTCGCTCGGCGCCCTCGATGCCCGCAAGGGTTTTGCCATAGGCGGCATCAGCGCTTCGGCGCGGCATTCCTTTCGCCCTGCGCTACGCCTGTGGGCCGAAGTGCTGTCGCGGCCTGAGCCCGGCCTCGTCATCTGCGGCATGGGGATGCGCGACGTGTCGTTCGACCAGGGATTTCCAACGCTGCTCACGGTCTTCCGCGCCGGGAAGCCGTCGCCGATGCCCATCGCGCGCGCCGAGGTGGTCAAGCTCAACGACCAGCATGCCTTCCTGTCGATTGCGCCGAGCGACGACATCGCCGTCGGCGACGTCATCGAATTCGGCATCTCGCACCCCTGCACCTGCCTCGACCGTTATCGTGTGATCTTCGGGGTCGACGCGACCGGCCACGTCCGCCACGCTTTCCCCACCTGGTTCGGCTGACCAGATCCCCGAAAAAGAGAACCTCGAAAGGATTCGATATGATCAAGTATTTTCAGTCCGGCTCGCGCATGTCGCAGGCAGTCGTCTATGGCGGCCTCGTTCACATAGCCGGCCAGGTGGCCAACGATCGCAAGGCCGGCATCGAAGGCCAGACCAGCGACGTGCTTGCCAAAGTCGAGGCGCTGCTGGTCGAGGCCGGCAGCAGCAAGTCGAAGTTGGTGGCGGTCAACATCTTCCTGCCGCAGATCGGTGATTTCGAGGCAATGAACAGCATCTACGATGCCTGGATCGATCCTGCCCGCCTGCCGGCGCGGGCCTGCGTCGAGGCGCGGCTTGCCGACCCTGATCTGCGCATCGAAATCACCGCGGTCGCGGCGGTCTGACCATGCACACCGGCCTCGCCCACACGCTCGATTTCGACCGCGACGGCAAGACGCTCAGCCATCTAAGCATTCCGTTCTCGATCGATCGCTCGCCCTACTTTCAGGTCAAGGTGCCGATCTGCCTCATCCGCAATGGCGACGGCCCGTCACTGCTTTTGATGGCCGGCAATCACGGCGACGAATATGAGGGCGAGCTGTCGCTGGCAAAACTGGCGCGCCGGCTCGATCCGAAGCGGATCAAGGGCCGCATCACCATCATGCCGATGGCCAACGCCCCTGCGGTGATGGCCGCCAAGCGCTGCTCGCCGCTCGACGGCGGCAATCTCAACCGGGCCTTTCCCGGCGATCCCTCGGGAACGCCGACAAGCCGGCTCGCCAATTTCCTTGAGACGGAGCTGTTCCCCCGTCACGAGGTCGTCTTCGATATCCATTCGGGCGGCACGTCGATGGAGCATCTGCCGACCGCGCTGGTCGAACGCAACGCCGATCCCGAGCGCCACCGGCGTGGCGTCGAGCTGATGCGCAAGCTCGGCATGCCCTACGGCTTTATCGCTGACAACGGCCAGGCCTCGCCAACCTCGATGGGCGCAGCGCGCCGCGCCGGCGCCGTCGGCGTCAGCGGTGAGTTCGGCGGCGGTGGCACCGCAACGGTCGATTCGATGGCGATCACGGCCCGCGCACTCGACCGTCTGATGATAGCAATGGGTGTGGTCGGCGCGCCGGTTCTTCTTGGCGCTGGCGAAAAGCATTCGGCGCCGACAAGGCTGCTGTCCCTGTCCAGGCACAGCCAGGGCCTCTATGCCACCCGCCGCGGCTGGTTCGAGCCCGCCGCCAGGCTCGGCGACAGTGTCACTTCAGGACAATTGGCCGGCTGGTACCACGATCTCGAGCGGCTCGATGTTGCCGAGGAGGCCCTACATTTCGCCGAAAGCGGCTTGGTGCTGTCGCGCCGGCTGCACACGATGTGTGAGGCGGGCGACTGCCTAATGCAGGTCGCAGAGCCGGTCGACGGCTGAGCCAAACCCGGATCAGGCAGAGGATATTCCATGCAGCAACTGTCCATGTGGACCTATCCCTGGGACATCCAGGATCTCGGCCTGGAGACGGTCGAACGTGATCTTGTCGGGCGCGCCGGGCTCAACATGATCAGCCTGGCGACATCCTATCATGCCGGGCGCTTCCTGCAGCCGCGCAGTCCGCGCCGCAAGGCCTATTTCCCTGAGGACGGCACCATCTATTTCAAGCCGACCGCAGCGCGCTGGGGAAGTCTAGCCATCCAGCCCAAGGTGGCTGACGTGATCACCGAGGGCGGCGACGTGCTCGGTCAGCTCATCCGCCGTCGCGACGCGGGCGGACTAGGCGTTTCGTGCTGGACGGTCTGCCTGCACAACACCCGCCTGGGCATGCTGCATCCGCAGGCCGTCACCCGCAACGCCTTCGGCGATGCCAATTACTACAATCTCTGCCCGTCCCATCCCGATGCGCGCGCCTATGTCCGCGCGCTGATCGCCGACATCTCGCACAGCTACCGGCCGGACGGGATAGAACTTGAAAGCCCGTCCTTCATGGGCTTTGCCCATGAATACCATCACGAGAAGGACGGTGTCGGGCTGACGCCGGAAGACGATTTTCTTTTGTCTCTGTGCTTCTGTCCGTCCTGCGTCTCCCGTGCGGCAAAAGCCGGCATCGATGCCGAGGCGGCGAGCAAGCTCACCAGGCAATGGATCGTCGAGACCTGCGAGCGTGCGGTGCCTGAGCGGCGCTTTCCCAATTTTCCCGCCTGCGGGCTCGACGCCTTTGCCCCATGGCCGGAACTCCATGCCTATCTCTTGTGGCGATTCGAGCCAGTGACCAGCCTGGTCGCCGAACTGCGCGAGGTAGCCGATCCCACGACGCGGGTCGTTATTATCGATCTGAAAGACGGCTGGCTTGGCGGTTGCGATCTGGCAGCGCTGGGCAAGGTCTGCGACGGGGCGATCCTGTGCGCCTACGACATGCAGGCCGGCGATGTCGCCAGCCTGATGGCGGCCGGCCGTGCGGCACTGGGCGCGGACAAATTCCTCGGCGCCGGCTACCGGCTGTTCTATCCGGAAATGGCCCGCCCCGACATCCTGGCGGCCAAGGTGAAGCCGGCGCTGGCGCCCGGTGTTGACGGCATCAATTTCTACAATTACGGCCTCATTCCAGCCGCGCGGCTCGACTGGATCGGCGCTGTTCGGCGGTCTTGAGCCAGCCGGCCAATGCTCGTCGGCCACGAGGCGTTGAGGCCGGATTCGCGCGCGAGCGCTGCCAGGTGAATCAAATCAGCGAAACCTGAAGCGATCCATGATGTAATCCGGGTAGGCGTCCATCGTGTCGAACAGATCGAACAGGTCAGGGGTCTCCGCCAATATTCCTGACAGAACCAGCACCGTGGCCACGCCGGCAGCAAGTCCGCCAGCGATGTCGTGTTCGACACTGTCGCCGACGCAGACCACAGTGCTGCGGTCTGGATTGCCTGCCAGCGCTAGCGCGGCGCCGAATATGGCGGGGTAAGGCTTGCCGATACGCGTGACGCTACCACCGAGGTCCTCGTAGAGATCCGCCAGCCGGCCGGCGCCGAAGCGCGGCCCCACTGCCGTCAGCATGATCTTGTCAGGGTTGGTGCAGAAGCATGGCACCTGCCGCACCGCAGCCGGCGCAAGAAGCCGGCGATAGTGCTCGACATCGTAGCGGTCGCCCTCGCTGGCCGAAATCAGCACCAGCCCGGCATCGTCACCGTCCTTGGTCAATGCGAAGGGCAGACCTTCGATCGCCGAGCGGTCATCGTCGCGGCTTATCAACAGGCATTTCGTGTTTGGCAGTAGCTTTCCGGATACCGCCATGTCGTGGAAGAACTCCCACGCGACCTCGCCGGAAGAAACAAAATGGTCCCAGCTTCCCGGTTCGAAGCCGAGCTTTAGCAGCCGGCTCTCGTTGGGCCCCGCCCGCTTGCCGGAGTTCGAGATCAACACAATGGTCTTGCCGGCGCGCTTCAGCGTCGACAGTGCTTCCACCGCCCCTGGATAGGGGCTGGCGCCGTCATGCAGCACGCCGAACTGATCGAGCAGGAAAACATCATAGCGCTCGGCCAGCTGGTTGACGCCGTTGAGGTGTTCGACTGTTTTCGCGCTCATAGAAGCCCCGCCGCGCTTGCGCCCGTCAGCGCCAGTCGCGCCGTGCCGGCGGCGGCTTCGTCCGAAAGTGCCGGCAGGAAATCAACACCAAGTCTGCGCCGCCGGATCGCCGTCCAGGCGGCATTCGCCGCACCGCCGCCGACGCTTCTGACCGACGTCAGCCGCGGCGCGCCGAGCTCGGCGAGCCTGTCATAACCGAGCGCCTCGATCGCGGCGATACCCTCCAACATGGCTTTCAGATAGTCGGCGTCCTCCACCGGTCGGGGCACAAGACGCGGCGGCAGTGCCGGATCGGCGATCGGAAAGCGTTCGCCTGCAGTGGCAAGAGGATAGTAGTCGAGGCCGGTCTCGGTCATCGGGTCGATCGCCATGCTCAGCTCGACGATGCGCGCCAGAGGGAAATGTTGTGTCAGCACCTTGCCGCCGGAGTTCGATGCTCCGCCCGCCAGCCAGACATCTCCAAGCCGATGGCTGTAGATGCCGAAGCGGGGCGCCGAGATAGGCCGGTCGGACAGGATCTTGACGGTCAACGACGACCCCAGCACGGTGACGCCGTCGCCCATTGCCGCGGCACCTGTCGCCAGGAACGAGGCGCAGCCATCGGTCGTTCCGGCGACGACGGCGATTTCGCGCGGTAAGCCGAACATATCCGCGGCATCCGCGGTTAGCTTGCCGACGACATCGCCCGGCCTGACGACGCCGGGCAGCAACTCCATGCGCATTTCGGTGGCCGCAATCCAGTCCGGCCAGCAGCGGGCCGTGATGTCGTAACCGGTTTTCAAGGCATTGTTCTCGTCGCTGACATCGAAGCGACCGGAGAATTGTCCCGCGATCCAGTCCGCCTGATGCAGCACCGCGGCAACACCGGGCGTGCGCTGGAACCAGAGCGCCTTGGCGAGACCGGACGTCGCCCCAAGTGCGGCACTGGTCGCTGGGGCTTCGCGAGCGATCGCGACCAGAATGGCGTTGTCGGCGACCGTATCGTTGTACATCAGCGGCTCGGCCAGCGGCCGCCCGGCGGCGTCGACCGGCAGCAACGTACCTGAAGTGCCGTCAACAGCGATCGACCGGACCGCTGTTCGGTCGATGCCCGAAAGCAGTTCCGCCAGCGCTGGGCCGACCGCTGACCACCACACTGCAGGGTCGCGGGCATTCCGGCCAAACAACTCGAGCGAAACGGCGGAACGCGCGGCAATGGAAAAATCTGGACGCATGGCGACCGCGCGCGCGCCGGACGTGCCGATGTCGATGCCTATGGCAAGCGGCGTGTCAGCGGCTGGCGGCATTGAGTTTCTGTCGATACTTCTCGGCGTCCCAGTTGACCAGTTCATCGTTCTCGGCGGCGGTGAGGTAGTTCAGCCGCGCTGCAATGTCGATGCGTGCCGTCACGTCGGCAAGGCAGCGTTGCATGGCGTCGGCGCCGGCACTGGCGTCGCCGCGCATCAGCACGCCCAGCCCGGGAAACAGGATCGCCACGGGCTTTGCACCGCACCGCTCGATGACGCGCGGCACATCCTCACCGGGCTTTGCCACCACCGACCCCCGACCCAGAAAGATGACGTGATCGGGGTAGAGGCTGCCCCCCGACGCCATGCGGCGGCTTTCGGGATCGATGGCTACCGCGTGCGCCTCGACTTCCGCCGGCAGCCTGTAACCGGTTTTCCCGGCCAGCGCCGCCAATCCCGCAACATCCGGTTCCGCCACTTGGCGCGCCGGCCGCGCCAGAAGCAGCGTGACGCGGCGCAGCAGCACTTCGGCCTCGGCGACGGTATCGGCCGCGACGACCAGCCCGTGATTGGCAAGGATCAGCACGTCGACCCCAGCCTGAAGCCGCTCGGCAATACCCTGGGCAAGCGGCAGGCCTGGCCGGAAATAAGGAACATACACCCATTTGAGACCATCAAGGCGTCTGGCGGCTTCCACCTCGCAATTGGCCTGTACCGCCAGCGAAATGGTTTCGACGCAATGGACATGCAGGACGACGCGCTGCGGCATCAGCGCGTGAACGGTGGTTTCAATCGAAGGGCGCAGGCGCCGGGCGTTGAGCGTCTCGATGGCGAAGATCTGCGGCTGGTCGGCGGCGCTGTCGCGCTGTTCGACAGCCCTGAGCAGCGGCGCCATGGCCACCGGCACCATGATATCTTCGGAGAGCGCATCCTTCAGCCATGTGCCGGAAGCCTTGATCCACAGCGTGTCGCCGGCTTTTAGCGAGGTGTTGCCGCCGGCGGCCTGGGTCAGGTTTGGATTGCGCCCGATGCTGGCCGAAAGCGCCCGCAAGGCAGTCATTTCCTGCGCATCCGCATAGGTCGCCATGGCGCATTTCCTCTATCAGCTCCGCCAGCCTCGCAGCTTCGGATACCCGTCGTGGGATGTTGATGTGTATCGCAGATGCGAGCGACTTACGTCAATGGTGATCTAATTTCATCAAAAGGTTCTTGCAATCGGAAAGATGCTGAGTAAGTTACGTCAAATGCCGCGGCAAAAACGGCTCCTGGGAGGAAAAACGATTGAGCGACTCCGGCCGCCAGCGTCAGATCGTCGAGTTGCTGCGGGATCGCCCCTTCGCGTCGGTGCGCGAACTGCAGGAGCAGCTCGGCGTGTCGGCGGCGACGGTGCGGCGCGACATCGACAAGATCGACGAGGCCGGTGAAGCACGGAAGGTCTATGGCGGCATCTCGGCGCTCGACGGCGCTTCACAGGCGGGTGTTGCCTATGCCAGGCCCTATGACGAGAACCGCGACCTCGCGGTCGAGGCCAAGCGGCAGATCGCCGCTCTCGCGGCCACGATGGTGCGCGACGGCGATGCGGTCATCGTGCATGGCGGTTCGACCTGCTTCCACCTTGGGGTCAAGCTGGCTGAGCGCAGCATCCGTCTCTATACCAATTCGATGCCGCTCGCGGCCTATCTGAGCGACCACGGCCATTGCAGCCTGACCGTTGCCGGCGGCGATCTGCATCGTGAGCCGGGCATCATCCATTCACCGACCCAGGCGGAGCCGTTCTACGCATCGAAGTTCTTTCTCGGCGCCCAAGGCCTTGGCCAGGAGGGCGTGCTGGAATCGCACCCCCTGCTGGTCCGCTCCATCGCCGATCTCAGCCTGTGTGCCGACCAGATCGTGGTGCTGGCCGACAGCCGCAAACTGTCGATCCACGCCCGTAACATCGCGCTGCCCTTGTCGCGCATCGGCACGCTGGTGACCGATGACGGCCTGTCCGACGTCGACGCGCGCATGCTGGAAGACGCGGGCGTCATGGTGCGCATCGTTTCGGTTTCGGGAGCCATCCAGTGAAGATGGCCGTCCTCGATTTCGGCAAGACCAATTCGAAGCTGTTCGTCTTCGCTCAGGACGGGCGCATCGTCGACGAGCGCCGGACCCGGCCGAACTGGATGCGCAAAGATGGCTTCAGCGTGCTTGATGAGGCAGCACTTCACGATTGGGCGGTTCGCGCCGTTAGCGAGGCCGCCGACATCCATGGCGTAGAGGGCGTGATGGTGTCGGGCCATGGCTGCACCTTTGCCCTGGTCGACGAGGCGGCGCTAACGCATCCGATACTCGACTACGAGCAAGAGCCGCCGGCTGATATTGCCGCGCAAATAGATCGCCTCGTTCCGGATTTCACCGAGACCTTCTCGCCGCGATTGCCGCTCGGCTTCAACTACGGTCGCCACATGCTGTGGCTACAGGCGGTGCAACCCGGTGCATTCACGGCCGCGAAATCGATCCTCGGCTATCCACAATACTGGAGCTGGCGGTTTGGCGGCCGGGCGGTCTCGGAAGTGTCCTATCTCGGCTGCCACTCGCATTTATGGGCGCCGCGCAAGCGCGACTTCAGTTCGCTGGTCGACATCGAGGGCTGGCGCGACCGGATGCCCGCTTTCGAGCGGGCGGGCTCGGTTATCGGCGAGCAACGCCTCAGCGACACGAAGCGGCGGATCGCCATCCACAATGGTGTCCATGACAGCAATGCCGCGCTCCATGCCTATCGCCGGCAGGAGCTTGGCCCGGTCACCGTCGTCTCGACCGGCACCTGGGTCGTCGTGCTTAATCCGGATTGCCTGCTCGACGCGCTCGATGGCCAGCGCGACATGCTGGTCAATGTCGATGTCGACGGCGGCCCTGTGCCGACCATCCGCTTTATGGGCGGGCGCGAATTCGCCACGATCAGCGACGGCTGGCAAGGCGCGATCGCGCCGGCGACAGTGCAGCGGGTGATCAACGCCGGCAGCATGGCGCTGCCGAGCTTCGCGCCGGGCGGCCCAATGCCCGGCCGCGCCGGCAAATTGGTCGGCCGCATGCCAAGCGCCGAGGAACGCGCAGCCGTGGCGCTGCTCTACGTCGCGCTGATGGTCGACCTCTGCCTCGACCAGATCCATTCGGACAACACCGTGATCGTCGATGGCGGACTGAACGCTGGCGGCCTGCTCGCCGGGCTAGTGGCGCAACTGCGTCCCAGCCAGGCCTTCCTGCAAGGGGCCACACTGGAGGGCAGCGCCACCGGGGCGGCGGCGCTGGCCTTCGAGACCGTCGGCCGCGAATTTGCCGCGGAAGTGCCGGAGCCCGTGCGTGCCGCAAGCTTCACCGGACTTGCCCGATATCGCGACACATGGCGTGGCCTCATCGGCGAGCAGGGCATCCCCCGCGCGGCAGCGGGAGGCGCACGGTGATCGTCGCTGCTCAGGCCGAAGTCACGCGCCAGCCAGTGCTGGAAATGCGGCACATCTCGAAGACGTTCGGGCCAGTCCGCGCCTTGCAGGACGTGTCGCTGACCGTCCATGCCGGCGAAGTCCATGCGCTGATGGGTGAAAACGGTGCCGGCAAGTCGACTTTGATGAAGGTGCTGTCCGGCGCCTATCGGCCTGATGCCGGCGGCGAGATACTGATTGACGGCGTGCCGGTCGCCACCGGCGACCCGATCAAGGCGCGGGCTCACGGCATTGCGGTTATCTACCAGGAACTGTCGCTGGCGCCCAACCTGACGGTCGCGCAGAACATCTTCCTCGGCAATGAGCCGAGGCGTTTCGGCATCGTCGACCGCGACCAATGCTACCAGCGCAGCAATGAGATCATCAAGCGTCTCGGCGTGTCCTTCTCCGCACGGGCCCACGTTTCCAGCCTGTCGCTCGGCGAGCGTCAGCTGGTCGAAATCGCCCGCGCGCTTTCGACCAGCGCGCGCATCATTGTCATGGACGAGCCAACCACCTCGCTGACCTCGCGCGAGACCGACCGTCTGTTCGAGGTCATCGCGACGCTGAAGTCGCAAGGCATCGCCATCATCTACATCAGCCACCGCATGGAAGAGGTCTACCAGTTGGCCGACCGCGTCAGCGTGCTGCGCGACAGCGGCTATGTCGGCACACTCGAGCGCGCCGAGCTGAACGCCTCGCGCCTCGTCTCGATGATGGTTGGCCGCGACCTGTCGGCTTTTTACAGGAAGGATCATCGCCCGCCGGACAGCAAGCGCGCGGTCGCGTTGTCGGTGCGCGGCATGGCAGACGGCAATCTCCTGAAGAACTGCTCCTTCGAACTGTACAAGGGCGAGGTGCTGGCTCTGGCTGGCCTTGTCGGCTCGGGCCGCACCGAACTCGCGCGACTGATCTTCGGTGCCGACAGACGCATCGCCGGCACGCTGGAACTCGACGGCAAGCCAGTAACCATCGGCTCGCCAAGCGAGGCACTGAATGCCGGCATCGCCTATCTCACCGAAGACCGCAAGGAACTCGGCCTGTTTCTCGACATGTCGATATCCGACAACATCAGCATGGGCGTGCTGGCTAGGGATGCGCGGCCCGGCGGCTTGCGCGATTTCAAAGCCGCCGAGAGACGTGCTGCCACGGCCGTTTCGGATCTCTCCATCCGCACCAGGTCGGTACAGGCCAATGCCGGTTCGCTGTCGGGCGGCAACCAGCAGAAAGTGTTGCTTGCCCGCCTGCTCGAGACCGAGCCGCAAGTGGTCATCCTGGATGAACCGACGCGCGGCGTCGATGTCGGAGCGAAGTCGGAAATCTACCGGCTGATCGACAATCTCGCCAAAAAGGGCATCGCCATCCTGATGATCTCCAGCGAACTGCCGGAGGTGATCGGCGTCGCCGACCGGGTGCTGGTAATGCGCGACGGCACGATCGCCGGCGAGGTGACGGCGTCCAAAGACCAGCCGCTGCGCCAGGAAGCAATCATGGAACTTGCAACGGGAGCGGCCAAGGGATGACCGACAAGGCGACCGAGATCAGTGGCCAGGCTGTCGGCAGGAGCCGGCGGTTGCGCACCGCCTTCGCCGCCCTTGGCATGCTGCCGATCCTGATCCTGCTGGCGGTCGGCTTTCAGTTGATGAACGCGCGCTTCTTCACCCAGACCAATTTGCTGATCGTCATGCAGCAATCGTCGATCAACATTGTGCTGGCAGCGGGCATGACCTTCGTCATCCTGACCGGCGGGATCGACCTGTCCGTTGGCTCGATACTTGCCGCCTCGGCGATGGTGGCGGTGATGGTGTCGCTGGTGCCTGATTGGGGACTGCTGGGCGTGCCGGCGGCCATTCTCGTCGGCCTCGGCTTCGGCGTCATCAACGGGCTGCTGATCGCCTATATCAGACTGCCGCCCTTCATCGTCACGCTGGGGTCGCTGACCGCTGTGCGCGGCGTCGCCCGCCTGCTCGGCCAGGACACCACGGTGTTCAACTCGGACCTGCCGTTCGACTTCATCGGCAACGGTACGCTGTTCGGCATTCCCTGGCTGGTCATCATCGCCTTGTCGGTCGTGGTGCTGTCCTGGCTGGTGCTCAAGCGCACCGTGCTCGGCACCTGGATCTATGCCGTCGGCGGCAATGCCGAAGCGGCGCGGCTGACCGGCATCAAGGTGCCGCTGGTGCTGCTCTTTGTCTATGGCGTTTCCGGCCTGCTGGCCGGCCTTGGCGGCGCCATGTCAGCGGCCCGGCTCTATGCGGCCAACGGGCTGCAGCTTGGGCAGTCTTACGAACTCGACGCCATTGCCGCGGTCATTCTCGGCGGCACCAGCTTCGTCGGCGGCGTCGGCTCGATCTGGGGTACGCTGATCGGTGGCCTGATCATAGCGGTGCTCTCCAACGGGCTTATCTTGGCCGGTGTCTCGGACATCTGGCAGTACATCATCAAGGGATTGGTCATCATCGTGGCAGTCGCCCTCGACCGCTACAGGCTCCAGGCAGGAGCGAGAACGTGATTGACCTTGGTCGCCGGCGTAAACGACCGGTTTGTGTAACGCACCGTGAGAGGCGCGGGGCAATTGGAGGAAAGCAATGAAGACCATCGCTAAACTGCTCTGCGGCGTCGCACTCGCGGCTGCCGCCATCGCGCCCGCATCGGCCAAGGACCTCAACAAGGTCGGCATCTCGGTCGGCCTGCTCGGCAACCCCTTCTTCGTCGCCACCATCAAGGGCATCGAGGACGCGGCCAAGAAGATCAACCCAAAGGTCGAGGTAACCTCAGTGTCGGCCGACTACGACCTCAACAAGCAGGTCTCTCAGGTCGATTCCTTCATCGCCGCCGGGGTCGACGTGATCATGCTCAATGCGGTCGATGCCAAGGCGATCGGCCCGGCGGTGAAGAAGGCGCAAGCAGCGGGCATCGTCGTTGCCGCCTTCGACGTCTCGGCGCCAGGCGCCGACGTCACCGTCATGACCAACAACGTCAAGGCCGGCGAAGAGGCCTGCCAGTATCTGGTCGACCACACCGGCGGCAAGGGCGACTACGTTATCCTCAACGGCCCGGCGTCGTCGTCGATCCTGGAGCGGGTGAAGGGCTGCAAGGACGTCCTTGCAAAACACCCCGACATCAAGATCCTCTCCGACGACCAGAATGCCGAAGGCTCGCGCGACGGCGGCCTGAAGGTCTTCCAGTCGCTGCTCACCCGCTTCGACAAGATCGATGCGGTGTTTGCCATCAACGATCCGACGGCGATCGGCGCCCAGCTTGCGGCCAAGCAGCTCAATCGCTCGGAGTTCATCTTCACCGCAGTGGATGGCGCTCCCGATATCGAGAAGGAACTCGCTTCCGGCACCTCGATGATCAAGGCCTCGGCTTCGCAGGATCCCTACGTGATGGCTGGCCAGTCGCTGACGATGGCGGCTGAGCTGCTTGCCGGCAAGAAGCCGGCGGAGCCGACCGTGCTGCTCGACCCGAAGCTGATCACGGCCGAGAACCTGAAAGACTACAAGGGCTGGACCGCAGCCCGCTAAGCCTCCCAAGGCCGATGCGGCCGGGGCAACCCGGCCGCATCTCAATTCCAGAAACGGGAGACGATCATGTCGCGCATCGGTATTCATTCGTTCGTCTGGTCGGCGAGTTCGGCGCAAGGCGACCTCGAACGCACGCTGGCCAACACCAGAGAGGCCGGCTTCGACCTGATCGAGTTCTCCTATCTTGACCCGGCCAATGTCGACGTTGGCGGGTTGGCCAGGCGCATCGCCGACCTCAAGCTCGGCGTCGCGATCAGCATCGGCCTGCCGGCCGACGGCGACATTTCGAGTGCCGACAAGGCGGTTGCCGCGCGCGGCGTCGAGATCCTCAACGAGACGATCGCGCTCACCCGCGATCTCGGCGGCCAGAAAATTGGCGGCATCCTCAGTACCAGCCACGGCTTGCAGACGCAGGCGCCGACGCGCGATCAGTGGAACCGCAGCGCGGGGACACTTGCGAAGGTTGCGGAGACGGCCAAGTCCGCCGGCGTCACGCTCAATCTGGAGATCGTCAATCGCTTCGAAAGCAATCTGCTCAACACCGCTTCACAAGGCCTGGCCTTCATCGCGGACACCGGCTCCGACAACATCTTCCTGCATCTCGATACCTTCCACATGAACATCGAGGAGGCCGATGTCGGACTGGCTATCCGCCATGCCGCTGACAAGATCGGTTATGTCCATATCGGCGAGAGCCATCGCGGTTTCCTCGGCACCGGCAATATCGACTTTGCCGCCATCTTCGATGCGCTGACCGCAATCGGCTATAGGGACGACCTCAGCTTTGAATCCTTCTCGTCGAAGATCGTTGACGAGAACCTGTCACGGAAGACCGCGATCTGGCGCAATCTGTGGGCCGACAATATGGAACTGGCCCGGCATGCGCGCGCCTTCATCGCAATCGGGTTGGAGACGGCGCAGCGGAAGGCAGAGCTTGTCGCATCGAGACATCGTCCTTAGCAGGAGCGCGCTGCCAAAGCGCCAATGTTGTCGTTCATCCGGCCCGCGCCTTACGTGCAAGGAATCGACGTCGGAGGCGCTGAGTGTGGCGGAGGCAGTCGAGCGGGGTGACGCTGACGAGAGCTTTCTGATTTTGGCCACGAAA
Organism: Mesorhizobium sp. M1078; assembly: GCF_040318615.1. Taxonomy (NCBI): domain Bacteria; kingdom Pseudomonadati; phylum Pseudomonadota; class Alphaproteobacteria; order Hyphomicrobiales; family Phyllobacteriaceae; genus Mesorhizobium; species Mesorhizobium sp. M1078. Next base: position 35,029 of record NZ_JAMYMP010000037.1, on the reverse strand, counting down.
CGCAATAAATCAACATTTTCATACGCCCTCCGGGGCCATCCAATCTCCATACTGGACGGGGATGACGTTTGACACAGCGCGGCGGAAAGAAGCAGGATAGCTGATAGAGTCGACATCGCATAATGATGTCACTATATAGCGGCGGCTTCGACCGTGTAGCTGTGGCGGTGTACCACGAAGCAGCAGAAAATGTGTTACGCGTTGTGATCCCTATTGTGATACAAATCGGCCGTCGACAGCAGGAAAAGATCGTAAGAACAACAGCATAGAGCCGAAGCCGATCCCGGCCAACGTACCACTCTATCAAACAATCAGAACGTGCTCATTGAACCCTTCCCTTCATTCGGCTCTTCGGACCTCCGACAAGATCAACTTGCCGGGCGAAGCCGACTCGGTTCGAATGGCAGCATGCATCCTTTACCGGGTGCGGACGTTTACGGTTACCAACCGGCATAGCCGCCAGGGAAAAGCAGTATGAGTGAACATGCGATCGAGTTCTTGCGCGGATGGATCGGTGAAAAGGTCCACTGCCAGCACTCGCCGGTAAAGATCGAGAAGCAGGCCGAGACCCTCGCCAAGGAGTGCGCGGCCAAGGCCGCTGAGGTCGGCATTCCGCTGGAAGATATCCAGGAAGAAGTCGGCGACATCCAGGAACTGATCGCATCGCGGCTCGAAGAGGCGGCCGAGGCCGACCAGAGCAACGCGGCCAAACCGTGACGCAACAGGCCTGGTGCCGCCAGGCCTTGTCCTCTATCCAAATCGATCTTTCAGCCAGGCCTTCGGCAGCGCCGGCACGAAATTGCCGTCGCGTCCGCTCATATCCTCATTGGCGACCATTGCATTGAGGATCGCCTCCTCTACGCCTTGCGCCACCGCATCGAAGAACGGATCGATATCGACGTCCGGGATGTAAGCGACGTTTGCGGTTCGTCCCGATGGTGCAAGTGCTGCTTGCGGATTGGCGGTGGTGAAGGCCAGAAAAATGTCGCCCGAACTGTGGTAGCCGAAGCCGCCTGTCATGGCGATGCCGAGCGGCACGCGCTTTGCCAGCCGCTTCATCTGGTGCGGCAGAAATGGCGCATCGGTGGCGACGATGGCGATGATCGAGCCCTTTTCGGCACGCGGCGTGCCTTCGCGCATCGCCGGCTCTACCAGATCAGGCCCGACGCGGGCGCCGCGCAGTGTGAAATTGCGCCGCTTGCCGAAATTCGCCTGCACGAATACGCCGACCGTATGCCTGATGCCCTGCCACTCGACGATGCGCGATGCCGTGCCCGAGCCGGCCTTGAAGCCAAAGGCAATCATGCCGGTGCCGCCGCCGACACTGCCTTCCTCGATCGCTCCACCGGCGGCACCGTCGAGCGCGGCTTCGACATCTTCGAAGCCGACGTGATAACCGTTGATGTCGTTGAGGAAACCGTCATAGGTCTCCGCCGCAACCGGCAGGCCCCAGCCGCTGTCGAGCGCCGCCGGCAGCACGCGTTGCATCCAGCGCAGCGTGCCGTCGCGGGTGACGCCGCAGGAATGCGTGTTGGTGATCGTGACGGGCAGGTTGAAGGCGCCGACTTCCTCGATAATGTGCGACCCCGTCAACTCGCCATTGCCGTTCTGGCTGAAGACACCGGCAAACACCGGCGTGGCGAGCTCAGCCAACGGCCGCGGCAGGATGGCGGTGACGCCGGTGCGCACCGGCCCCGTGCCAACCTCGAGCAGACCCTCGCCGGAAATCAGCGTCGCATAGCCGACTGATACGCCGGGCACATCAGTGATGGTGTTGAAGCCGCCCGGCGTGCCCTCGAAGGCAATGCCGAAAGCACGGGCGCGCGGCTTGCCCGCCGGCGTTTGAAGATGCGGGTCATGTCCGGTCATGCGGTCCTCTAAAAAAGCGAGCCCTGATTGCCCGGTTCTTTCGGTTTGCTGGCCGCCGGCTTTGCGGCGGGTTTGCTGGCGGGCGGCGTGGCCGCTGGTTTGGCAACGGCCTGCACCCGCTCGGCGTCGCCGGTCGCGACTGCATTTACGGTGCCGTCGGCGAACTCCAGCTGCAGGCCAGCGCCCGGCGCCACATCAACTGCCAGTTTGATCACCGCGCCGTCGGCATCCTTGACCAGCGCGAAGCCGCGCGCCAGCACAGCCTTGTGCGACAGCGTTGCCATCAGCCTCTCGGATTGGACGATGCGGCCGCGCAGTCGCTCCAGCCTGAGCAGTACCGCTTGCGTGCCGCGTCTCGTCAAAGCCGTCAGAAGATGCCTCTGCACGGTTTGCCGCCGTGCCGTTGGCTCGATCGTAATGCGGCCTTGCAGCAAAGCCAGTTGCTGCCTGTGCCGTTGCAGGGATGCTTTCGCACATTTTGGCAACTGATCCGCCGCACGATTCAACTCCGCGCGCCGGGCTCTCGCCAATGCGCGCAGCGCCCCTTGGGCGCGCAAAAGGTTGCGGTCGTTGGTGCGTCGCGCCTCGGCAATCCGCCGGGACAGCGTTGCCGGAGTGAGCTTCACGGCGAAGAACCGAGCTTGCTTTCTTTCGGTGGAGACCATCAGCCCCCGGCTAAGCCGGCTGGCCGCCTCGTCCAGCCGCCGTCGCGGCAGCGCCAGCAACTGGTCGGGCGAGGGCAGCGCGCGGGCGGCCGCACGCGAGGCCTGCCGCTTGCGTTCGAAATTGCGCAAGGTAGCTGCTTTGAGCCGTGCGCCAAGACTGGCTAGTGTCGCTTCGAGGTCCGCTTTCACCGGCACCGCGATCTCCGCCGCACCTGTCGGCGTCGGTGCCCGCATGTCGGCGACGAGATCGATCAAGGTCCAGTCGGTCTCGTGGCCGACGGCCGAAATCACCGGGATGCGCGAGGCAGCGACGGCGCGCGCCAGCCCTTCATCGTTGAACCCCCAGAGGTCCTCGAGGCTGCCGCCGCCGCGCGCCACGATCAGAAGGTCGGGCGGCACGATCGCTCCATCCCAGGCCAGCGCGTTGAAGCCGTTGACGGCCGCCGTCACTTCCGCCCCCGCCGTCTCGCCCTGGACTCTTACCGGCCAGACCAGCACATGCAGCGGAAAGCGGTCCTTGATGCGATGGATGATGTCACGGATCACCGATCCGGTCGGCGAGGTGACGACGCCGATGGTGCGCGGCATGAACGGCAGCCGCCGCTTGCGGCCGGCATCGAAAAGTCCTTCGGCCTGCAGTCGCCGCTTGCGCTCTTCCAAAAGCGCCATCAGCGCCCCGGCGCCGGCGGGTTCTAGATTGTCGATGACGATCTGGTAGTTGGATTTGCCGGGATAGGTGGTGAGTTTGCCGGTGGCGATCACCTCCATCCCCTCTTCGGGACGGAATTTCAGCCGGCTCATCGTGCCTTTCCAGACCACGGCATCGAGCCGCGCGCGGTCGTCCTTCAGGGTGAAATAGGCATGGCCGGAAGAGTGCGGCCCGCGATAGCCGGAAATTTCGCCGCGCACCCGCACATGGCCGAAGACATCCTCGACCGTGCGCTTCAGCGCGCCGGAAATCTCGCTCACCGTGTATTCGGTGGCATTGGTTCGTGAATCGGATTCTGCGTCGCTCATCGGCCGATTGAGCGGCTGTTGTCGCTCCGCGTCAAGATTCCATAACTTGATCTTAAGCCTGGCCTGATTGACTCTGGGCCAAGGAGGACGCATGAGCGCCCGCAAACAACGCAGCCCGTTGACGTTCCAGGTCACCCTGACGGTGCTGACGCTTGCCGTTTTTGCACTGGCCATCGTTGTCGGCTTCGGCCTTTACGCCACCATGCAGGCCGACCGGGTCTCGCTCGAGCGGGAGAAGGTTTTCCTTGCCAACGGCCTGCAGGACCAGATCGCCGCGGTAAAGCGCGAGCAGGAAAGCGTCGCCGTCTGGGATGATTCCGTTATAAACGCCAAGGCCGGCAACCAGACCTGGATGGCCGAGAATTTCAGCGTCTGGATGTACTCGTATTACGGCCACAACCGGGTCTATGTGCTGGACAACGCCAACCGGCCGGTCCACGCCATGCGCGAAGGCAAGGTCGTGTCGCCTGCCGTCTTTGGCGAGGACGAACCCGCTTTGCGGCCGACCATCGCCAGGTTGCGCCAGATGATGAGCAAGGACGCAAGCCAGGCCGGCGCAAAATTCGTTGCCGACGATCTGGTCTCGCTTGGCGGTCAGCCTGCCATACTCAGCGTCATGCCTCTGGTGCCGAGTTCGGATCGCGTCACCCAGGCATCCGGCAGCGAATATCTGCATGTCTCCATAGAGTTCATCAACGACGCGGTGATCGGCAAGATCGCGCAGAAATATCTGCTGGCGGGGGCGCATCTCCTGCCGATGGCTCAGCCGCTTGGCTCGGCTGCCATTCCGCTTATCGACAAACAGGGTGTCATCCTCGGCTATATTGCCTGGGACCAGGAACGGCCCGGCCTGACGCTGGTGGGCAAGGCCAGCCCGGCCCTGGCTCTGGCCGCGCTGGTTGCGGCGAGCGTGCTCGCCTTTCTGCTCCGGCGTCTGCGCCGTGCGTCATCGGCGCTGCAGACCAGCCAGGCCCAGGCGCAATATCTCGCCTTTCACGACACGCTCACCGGCCTGCCCAACCGGGCACTGTTCGAGGACAGGCTGCGGCGTGCCTTGCTTACCTCCGGCAATGAAAGCAAGGTCGCGCTGCTTTATCTCGATCTAGATCGCTTCAAGCATGTCAACGACACGCTTGGTCACCCGGCAGGCGACGAACTCGTGCGCCAGACGGCGGCCAGGCTTCAGCATACGGTTCGCGACGTCGACACGGTGGCAAGACTGGGTGGCGACGAATTCGCGGTGATCCTGATCGATGTCCGCGACGTAAGGAACGCCGAGGATATTTCCGAGAGGGTGCTGCAGAAACTGCAGGAGCCGTTCAAGCTGATGGACGATCAGGTCTTTATCAGCGCCAGCATCGGCATAGCCTTGTCGACAGGCCCTGATGCCGACGCAGACGATCTGCTGCGCAAGGCCGACATCGCGCTCTACGAAGCCAAGAAGAACGGCCGTGGCCGCTACCAGGTCTTCGCCGGCGACATGGACGACCTTTTGCTGCGCAAGCGCAAGGTCGAGAGCGAGCTGCGCAGCGCGCTGAATGGCGGCACCGGTATCAAGCTCGCCTACCAGCCGGTCTTTGCCAGCGACGGCAAGACCATTGTCGGCGCCGAGGCGCTGATCCGCTGGGCGCATGAGGTCCATGGCGCACTGCCGGCGGCGCAGTTCATCGCCATCGCCGAGGAACGCGGCATGATCGGGCAGCTCGGCGCATGGGCCCTGCTGGAAGCCTGCCGCTTCGCCGTGAAGACCAAACTGCCGTGGCTCGCCGTCAATGTCTCGCCGCTGCAATTGCGCGACGCCGGCTTTGCCGAAGAGGTTGCCTCGATCCTCGCCGAAACCGGACTGGCGCCGAAGCGCCTGCAGCTCGAAATCACCGAAAACGTTCTCTTGGAAAACAACGACACCACCAGAGCGGCTCTGGCAGCCTTGCGCCAGTCGGGCGTCGGCATTGTGCTCGACGATTTCGGCACCGGCTATTCGTCGCTGAGCTATCTGCGCCGCCATGCCATCGACAAGCTCAAGATCGACCGCTCCTTCGTGCGGCTTCTCGACGGCGACGGCAATTCGGGCGCCATCGTCAAGGCGCTGATCGATCTCGCCGGCGCGCTCAAGGTCGAGGTCACCGCCGAGGGCGTAGAGACCGAGGTGCAAAAGGCGCTGCTGGTCGCCATGGGCTGCCAGCAGCTGCAGGGCTACCTCTTGTCGCCGCCGCTGGAGCCGGCGCAATTGGTGGCGCTGCCCGGCCTGTCGTCGGCCAACGCAACGACGGAGGCGGCAGCGTCGGCCTGATCGTTCCTACCAGCCAGGCAGGATCTGGTTCGGCTTGCTCCGCTTCATCTTGGCGAAGGCGAGCGAGGCGAAATCGAAGCTTCCCGTTTCTTCGCCGAGCGGCACGGAAATATTGTCGAGGCTTTCCGAGATGTGTCGGGCCAGAGCGTCGACGATTTCGGGACGCGAGGTCTGGCCGCGCATGATGCCGATGCGGCAGTCGGGCAGGGCGCCAAAACCGTCGGCTTCGCCCAGCACTCGCATGCCGGGCCGCAGCGCGCATTCCGGCAGCACCGAGATCGCCAGCCCCGACAGCACCGCGGCGGTGATGACGGTGGCCGAGAAGCTGGTGAACAGGATTCGATAGTCGCGGTTTTGCCGGTCGAGCACATCGACGGCGGCGCGCCGCCAGATGCAGTTCGGCCGGCCGAAGGCCATCGGCAGCACTTCCTGTTCGTGCGTGGCATGGTTGGCCGAGGTCACCCATAGCAGCGGCTCGCGCCGCACCACTTCCGACTGGCCGCGCGTATCGTTGTGCGTCACCAGCGCAAGATCGAGATTGCCGCGCTTGATATGCTCGACCAAGCCTGGCGTAGGCTCGCAGATGACGGTCAGTTCGACGCGCGGGTTTGACCGTGTGAAGCGTGCCATGATTTCGGGCAGGAACCGGTCGGCATAGTCGTCGGGGGTGCCGATGCGGATGGTGCCTTCGAGCCGCTGGTCATCAAAGGCGGCCAGCGTTTCGCGGTTGAGATAGAGCAGGCGGCGCGCGTAGGAGAGCAGCTTGTCGCCTTCCTCAGTCAGCCTGTTGGTGCGGCCGTCCTTTTCGAACAGCGGCTTGCCGATCCGCTCTTCCAGCCGGCGCATCTGCATCGACACCGCCGATTGCGTGCGCAGCACTTCCTCGGCCGCGCGGGTAAAGCTGCCGGTATCGGCAATCGAGATGAAGGTCTGCAACTGGTCGAGATCGAGTGGCGCTTTCATCGGTCCAATCCATCACTAGCGTTGATGCTAAAGATTAGAAACATTCGTTGGATTAATCAATCGGTGCGTGGCAAATTCACATTGTCCACATGAAAGCATGTGAATCGAGACCGGAACGGCCGCTGTCCCCAGCGCCGATCGCCTGGTCTTGTCCAGTTCGAGTCTGAAGGAGACCGACATGACCACGTTTGATTTCGCCACCGAGACCTCGCGCATCACCTCGCGTCCGGCCGTTGCGACGCGCGTGGCCAACACCCTTCTCAATGCCTACCAGGCCTGGAAAAATCGCCGGGCCTTCTATCGCCTCGGCGAGATGTCGGACGCCGAACTCGCCGATATCGGCCTGACGCGCGCGGACCTCCATGTCGCCATCGATGTGCCGTTCGGCGCCGATCCGACCGTGAAGCTGCGTGCGATTGCGAGCGATCGTGCCGATACGATCGAAGATCTCGCCCGCCAGATAGCGTGATATCGGGCGCATTGTTTCGGTTGCCGTGAACCTTTCTCAGGCTCGCCGCGACCAACGAGTATAGCAGGCTCCCCACTCCCTGCCGGTTCCCCGCCGGCCAGCCTGCACACTGGCCCGGTCCTCCTCCAGGACCGGGCTTTTTCTTTTAAAGCTCCGTCGTCATCGTGCGGTCTGCGCCGCGTCGCTTCGTTCCTTGCTCCGAAGCCGCGAAGGTCAGCGCCCAACTACCGCCGGTCCATGTCCCGCTTGAACTCGTCGAAGATCGTTTCCACGCCCTTCTGATAGTCGTCGCGCTGCTGGGCGCCGGTCTCGAACATCTTGCCGAAAATATCGTCGAACGGATTGCGTGGCCTGCCGCTCGGATTGGCCTGCGGTTGCGGCGCCTGGCGCTCCTGCGGTGCCTGTCGCGGCTGGGGTGCTTGCGGCTGCTGCGGCGCCGGCTGCCCACCGGGCCGGCCGAAGCCGCCACCACCGCCTTGCCGCATCATCTCTTCAAAAATCTTGCCCAGCGGGTTATCGCCGTAAGGGCTCTGCGTCTGTTGCGGCTGTGTTGGCTGCTGCGGCCGGCCCTGCGGTTGCTGTGCCGCGCCACCGCCGAACATGTCCTGCAGCACCTTGCCCAGCGGATTGTCGCCATAGGGGTTGGGCGCCTGGTGCGGCTGGCTTTGCGGCTGTTGGACGCCGCCGCCGAACATGTCCTGCAGCACTTTGCCCAGCGGGTTCTCACCGTAAGGATTGGGTGCTGGCTGCGGCGCAGGCTGTGCCCCGCCGCCCGCCTGCCGCATCATCTGTTCGATGATCTCGCCGAGCGGATTGCTGCCACCGCCGAAGCCACCGGCGGCCTGCATCTGACTTCCGGTCAACTGGTTTGTCGTCTGTTTGAATAATCCGCCCATCACCATCGAAGCGATGGCCGGCAGCATCTGCTGCAAGATCTGCTGGCTGACGCCGGTCGCCTGCGCGGCTTGGCTGGCCACCGCGCGCGACAGCTCCTTCGAGCCGAACAGATGACCCAGAATGCCATTGCCCTCATTGACGCCTTGCGGTGAGAAAGCCCTGGTCGCGTCCTCGAAATATTTGGCGTGCTGGCCGCTCGCCATCGCCGTCATGAAGGCGCCGAGCCCATAGGGATCGGCGGTGTTGCGTTGCAACCCTTGCGAGAAGGCCGGCAGCAGAGCGGTGACAGCCGCCTGCGTCTGCTGCATGGAAAGCCCGTACTGCTGGGCAAGCGCCTGCATGCCGTTGCCGTTCTGCGCCTGCGCCAATATGTCGAACAAGGTAGGCATCGGTTTCTCCTCCGGGAAATCCTCGAGGGAGAACCTAGTTCGTTTCGATGTTCGATTGAAGCGGCTTTTGCCGCTGCTCAAGGCGCGACGCTAATACGCATATTCCATGAACACCGGCTCGATCGAGCCGCCCCAGCGCGTGTGGTAGGCCGACAGCATTTCCTCGGCACTGGTGGTACCGCGCGCCACGACTTCGTCCAGCGTGTTGAGGAACGAGGTCTCGTCATAGCCGTCGCGGTTCTTCCTGCCGCGATTTTTCAGCCCAAGGCGCGAAATGGTCATTACATCGCGGCCGATCTCACGCAACGTCGTGTTGCGGAACGGCGCGGAAATGCCTTGTTCCGGCACCGCATTGCGCATCGCCAGCGTTTCTTCATAGGTCCAGCTCGAAGTCAGCGCCTCGGCGGCGTCGAGCGCGGCCTCGTCATAAAGCAGCCCGACCCAGAAGGCCGGCAGCGCGCAGATGCGGCGCCACGGCCCGCCATCGGCGCCGCGCATTTCGAGGAAGCGCTTCAGCCTGACGTCAGGGAACAGGGTCGACAGATGGTTCGCCCAGTCGCCCATGGTCGGCAGTCCGTCCGGTACTTCATTGCGGGCAGCGCCGGCCATGAACTGGCGGAAGGTGATGTGCGTCATGTCGTGATAGTGGCCGTCGCGGATGACGAAGTACATCGGCACGTCGAGCGCCCATTCGACATAGTCGGCAAAGCCGAACTCGGGCGAGAAGCAGAATTCGAGCAGGCCCGAGCGCTGGTTGTCGGTGTCGCGCCAGATGTCGCCGCGCCAGCTCTGCAGCCCGTTCGGCCGGCTGTCGGTGAAGGGCGAGTTGGCAAACAGCGCCGTCGACAGTGGCTGCAGCTTCAGCGACACCTGCATCTTGCGGCGCATGTCGGCTTCGCTTTCGAAGTCGAGGTTCACCTGGATGGTGCAGGTGCGATACATCATGTCGAGACCCTTGGTCCCGACCTTGGGCATGTAGCGGGTCATGATTTCGTAGCGCGATTTCGGCATTTTCGGCGTCTCGGCGAGCGACCATTTCGGACTGCCGCCGAGGCCGAGAAAGCGGATGCCCATCGGCTCGGCGATCTCGCGGACCTGCGCCAGATGCGCATTGCCCTCCCGGCAGGTCTGGTGGATCGTTTCCAGCGGCGCGCCCGACAGCTCGAACTGGCCACCAGGCTCCAGCGAGATCGCGCCCTGTCCGGTCGGCTCGACCAGGCCGATGATGCGGCCGTCATCGATGATCGGGTCCCAGCCGAGCTTTTGCTGCATGCCTTCGAGGATGGCGCGGATGCCGCGCTCGCCGCCATAGGGCACCGGCGCGTTCCCGTCGACATAGAAGGGGAACTTCTCGTGCTCGGTCCCGATGCGCCACTTGTCGCGCGGCTTGTTGCCTTCGGCCAGATGCTCGACCAGTTCGTCGATGCCTTCGATTGCCCGGAAATCGGTTGTGTCGCGCGCCATGGGGCCCCCTCTGCGGCTCTCGGAGCCCGCCGGCGCTAAATGGACGAAATGTCAGCAGCCGATCAAGCGAAAAATCCTGAGCCACAGGTCAACAGGAATTGATCTTTACGCTTCTTACCAGTCTCCGACCGTCGCCTGCATCACCGCAAGCGCCGCTACAGCTGCTGTGTCAGCGCGCAGGATGCGCGGTCCGAGCGGGATGGCAGTGACGAAGGGGAGCGCCCGCAGCATCTTTCGTTCGTCGTCGGAAAAGCCGCCTTCCGGTCCGACCAGCAGCGCCAGCTTCTTCTCCGGCACCGCCTGCAATGCCGGCAGCGGATTGTTGGTCGAGGCGTCCTCGTCGCAGAAGATCAGTCGCCGCTCCTTGTCCCAGCGGGAGAGCAGACGCTCGAATTTCTCGGCTTCTCGCACTTCCGGCACCGCCAGTATGCCGCATTGCTCGGCCGCCTCGACGACATTGGCGCGCAGCCGGTCGATGGAGGGTTTTGCCACTTGCGTGTGCTGGGTGATCACCGGCTGCAGGATGCCGGCGCCCATCTCCACCGCCTTCTGCACGAGATAGTCGAGCCGGCCCTGTTTCAGCGGCGCAAAGCAATAGATCAGGTCAGGCAGGGGCGGTTGCGGTCTCTGCGAGGCCAGCACCTTCAGCCGCACCGCCCTTTTCGACCTGGTGGCAATCGCCGCCGACCACTCGCCGTCGCGGCCGTTGAAGACCAGGATCTCGGCGCCTTCGCCGAGCCGCAGCACATGCGTGAGATAATGGCTCTGCTGCTGGCCGGCATCGAATTCGATGCCTGCCGCGAGGTCGTCCGGCACGAACAGCCGCTGCATCTTGTAATTGGCGCGCATCGCCGAGGAATGGGGGAGGCGGTGCCTGGCGTCAAGTCTCGGCGGAACGATGCCACACCGGTTCAAAACCGTGCCGCAGCACCGAAACGGTCGTGGCCGGTGTGAGCAGGCGCAGCGACCGGCCGGCAAGGCTGTCGAAGGCCGCCGCATCGCCATAGCCTGCGAACGACCAGGGCAGCGCGTTGCCGCCGCGCAGCGCATAGGCCGAGCCGCCATCCGCGATCATCGCTCCGTCCGGCAATTCGGCAAGCTCTCCCATGGTGACATCAGGTGGCTTGCCGCCGGAAGCCAGCCGCTCCTTGTGCAGCCGCTTGTCCACCATTGGCGCGCGCGGTTCGTTTACACCGAAGACTTTGCCGAAACGCCCGACAAAATCCGTGGCTCGCTCACGCCGGCAATAGAAACAGGGACGGTGCCCGGCGGCCAGCGCCGTCACCTCGTCGAGGAAGAACAACTCGGTCCAGCCGGCCCTGCCGCCCGGCCTGTTCCTGCCCATCGGCTCGCGCCGCACATTGCGGAATTGGCAGACGCAGATGATCCAGGCCGGCAAGGCCCAACGCTTTTTCAGCAGCGTCTTGGTCTCAGGATCGTGGATGATGCCGCGATTGCCGGTGAACAGGCCGCGCTCGGATATGGCATGGATGGCGCCGAACGGATCGACCCGGTTCTGCAGTGGCATAGCTCTCTCCCGAATACGCATCTTGGCTGCAAAACGGGCGACATGATATCGCTCGTCGCGTCATTTCATGTCAGCAGGGTTTTGCGATGCGGGTGCTGGTGGTCCAGAACTACGACAACACCGGCCTTGGCCAGGTTGGTGCCGCGCTCGCCGAAGCCGGCGCCGATCTCGACCTGCGCCGGCCCTACAAGGGCGATGCGCTGCCGGACGACGCGACCGGACACGATGCCATGGTGATGCTTGGCGGCGGTCAGAATGCGCTGGCCGACGATGACTACCCGTATTTCCCGGCGCTGCTCGAACTGACCCGCGATTTCGCCGCCAAGGATCGCTCGGTTCTCGGTATCTGCCTGGGCAGCCAGTTGGTTGCCCGCACTTTCGGCGGTGAGAACCAGATCGGCGCCGCCTCGGAATTCGGCTGGCACAAGGTATCGCTGACGCCGGACGCCAGAACCGATCCGGTGCTTGGCGCACTTCCCCAGGATTTCCCCATCTTCGAATGGCACGAGGACACTTTCGCGCTGCCGTCAAATGCGGTGCGGCTTGCCGGCAGCGAAATTGCTGAGAACCAGGCGTTCCGTATCGGCCGCGCCGTCTACGGCTTCCAGTTCCATTTCGAGGCCGACCGGCCGATGGTGAGGGACTGGAGCACGTCCTTCGCGCCGCTGATTGCCGATCGCCATCCCGACTGGCACGATCGCCTCGACAGCGAAATGGCTCTCAACGGCCCCGAGGCTGATGCCGCGGGCTTGGCCATTGCCCGCGCCTGGGTGGCGACGATCTGAACCCAGCCAACGCGCGGCCGTTGCATAATTGGCACGCGGCGGGGAATCTGCCGGGGACAACTTCTTTCGTCCTTGGTTTGTGGCCGAACGCTATCCTACAAGGCGCGCGCTATGCATCGGCAATGCAACCGCGATGAACCTTCTGTGTGATCCGCGCGACACACCGCCGATACAGAATCGACCTACAAGCGCGAAATCGTCGAAACTTTGAGACGAATTCTCGGTTTCAACCCATTGGTAACCGCCTCGTGCCCAGATGCAGGAAGCTCAACTAGAGATGACGTCCGTGAAAGCAGCGCTTCTGTCCTTTGTCATGCTGTCTGCCATCGTTTTGTGCGGTCTCGGCATTTATTCCGCCGATGCAGCCAACAACCATCAGGCCGTCGACGGCTACGGCGTCACCGCCGCGCTTCGCTAAAACGCTTTTCCCTGCACAGTCAGGATACGCTTGTCCGCGCCGTCCACGGCGAGCGCGCTGAGCATGCCTGACTGCCAGGCGAGCGTGTCGACATTGACGCGGTTCGGCATCACCTCCGCCTCCGGCACCGGTGTGTGGCCGTGCACGATCACCTTCGGGTAAAGCCCTGGATGGTTGTGGAAGACGTCGCGTATCCAGACCAGATCCTGCGGGCTCTGGCTCTCCAGCGGCACGTCAGGCCTGACGCCAGCATGGCAGAAGAAGAAATCACCTGATATCAGTGACAATTGCAGCGACCGCAGGAAGTCGACATGGGCTTGCGGTACAGCATTGACCAGTGCCTGGTGTCCCCGCCGTAACGCCTCGGCCTTGCCGAACCAGCTTGCGTGTCCCGCTAGGTCGACGCCATAGGATTGTGCCGTCTGCACGCCGCCATAGCGGATGAACAGCCCTTCCGGGTCAGGCTCGTCGAGAAAATCGAGGAAGCCGATATCGTGGTTGCCGGCGAGCATCACATGCCGTGGATCGCGTTTCTGTGCCTCGATCAGGAAGTCTATGACGCCCTTGGACTCTGGTCCGCGGTCGACATAGTCGCCGAGGTGGATGACGCGCCAATCGCTGGTCGGCTTGTATTCGAGTTCGCTCTCGATGCGGCGATGCATGGCGGCGAGCAGATCGAGCCGGCCATGCACGTCGCCGATCGCATAGAGGCGCATGCCATCGGGCGCGCGCGCGTCGAGGTAGTGGATGCCGGTCTCGATCAAGGCGGCTTCGTCTCCGTGATCCAGCGAGGCTAGGGTCTAATCGGTGAACAAGACCCTATCGCCGCAACTGGTCCTTGCCCATCTCGGTCACCAGCCGTTTGCCGCACAGTGCCAGCGTGATGTCCATCTCCTTGCGGATGATGTCCAGCGCCAGGGTCACGCCTTGCTTGCCCATGGCGCCCAACCCGTACAGGAACGGGCGGCCGATATAGGTGCCCTTGGCGCCGAGGCAAAGCGCCTTCAGCACGTCCTGGCCCGAGCGGATGCCGCCGTCCATATGCACCTCGATCCTGTCGCCGACGGCATCGGCGATCTCCTCCAGCGCCATGATTGACGACGATGCGCCGTCGAGCTGGCGCCCGCCATGGTTGGAAACGATGATGGCGTCGGCGCCGGTCTCGACCGCCATCAGCGCGTCCTCTTTGTCGAGAATACCTTTCAGGATCAGCTTGCCGCCCCAGCGCTCCTTGATCCAGGCGACGTCCTTCCACGACAGGTGCGGGTCGAACTGCTCCGTCGTCCACGATGCCAGCGAAGCGACGTCGCCGACGCCCTTGGCATGGCCGACAATGTTGCGGAAGGTGCGGCGCTTGGTGCCGGCAATGCCCATCAGCCAGCGCGGCCGCATGGCGATGTTGGCAATGTTGGCCAGCGTCATCTTGGGCGGCGCCGACAGCCCGTTGCGGACATCCTTGTGGCGCTGCCCCAGGATCTGCAGGTCGAGCGTCAACACCAGCGCCGAGCATTTTGCAGCCTTCGCCCTGTCGATCAGGTCGAGCACGAAATCCTTGTCGCGAAGCACGTAGAGCTGGAACCAGAACGGCTTCTTCGTCACCGACGCGACATCCTCGATCGAGCAGATGCTCATCGTCGACAGCGTAAACGGCACGCCGAATTCCTCTGCCGCCTGCGCGGCCAGCATCTCGCCATCGGCATGCTGCATGCCGGTCATTCCAGTTGGGGCAAGCGCCACCGGTATCGCCACTTTCTCGCCGATCATGGTCGATTCCAGCGAGCGGTTGCTCATGTCGACCAGCACGCGCTGACGGAATTTTATCTTCTGGAAGTCCTCCTCGTTGGCGCGGTAGGTGCTTTCGGTCCAGGAGCCGGAATCGGCATAGTCGTAGAACATCTTCGGCACCCGCCGGCGCGCCAGGTCCTTGAGATCGGCAATGGTGAGGATGTCGCTCATGGTGGTTCCTCGTTAGCCAGTCGTCTTGAAGCCGTCGTCGGCGTCGGAGCGCTGCTTAAGCCTGAGCCGCGACACGCGCTGCCAGTCGCCGCTGCGTTCGGCCTCGAGCATCGAGCGCTCGACATAGGAGATATGGTCCATCGCCGCCTGGCGGGCAGCTGAGGGATCGCCGGCCTTCACGGCTTTGTAGATCGCGCCGTGCTGGGCCAGCAGCGCCTCGCGCGCTCCGGGCACGCTGAACACCAGAAGCCGGTTCTGGAACACGCCTTCAGACAGCAGCCGGTAGCAGGAGCGCAGTGTGTGCAAGAGGATGATGTTGTGCGCGCATTCGCACACAGCATGGTGGAACTCGACGTCGATTTCCGCCTCGTCGTCGAAATCGCCGGTGCGGTGCGCCTCGTCCATGCGCGCCATGATGCGGTCGAGCAGCGCAATGTCGTCCGCTGTCGCGCGCCGCGCCGCATATTCGGCCGCAACACCTTCGATCTCGCGGCGGTATTCCAGATAGTCGGTCACCGCCTTGCGGTGCATCGAGATGAGGTCGGTCACCGGCTTGGTGAACAACTGGCCGATGACGTCGGCGACATGGGTGCCGCCGCCGGCCTTGGTGATCAGCAGCCCGCGCCCATCCAGCGCCTTCAGCGCATCGCGCAGGATCGGCCGCGACACGTCGAACTGGCGCGCCAGCTCGCGCTCGCCCGGCAGCCGGTCGCCGGTGCGCAGCACGCCTTCAAGGATCAGGCTTTCGATCTGCTGCACCACCTCGTCGGCGGTGCGCGAATGCTCGATCCTGGAGAAAATATCGCTCAACGGGGGCCTGGGAAATTGAACCGGCGTCGCGCAAGATAAAGCCAGCGTCGCCAACTGGTCAAATTATTTATCCAATTTGCCCAATCGGGTCGGTCTGCGCGTCGCGCCGGCAGGACCTACGATGCTAGACTTTGGTGTTTACGCGCCTCATGGATTGCCTTTAGAGGACGCCATCACACGAAGGGTCGAGAACAGGGGGACCACCGTGTCGGACGAGACGTCCAACCTCGAATTCCAGCCGCGCGCCCAGGGCAGCGTGATGGGCTTTCCCGCGCATGAGGGACGGCCCGGCGCGATCGGCGAGGTCCATGCCCGGCCGCATCCGCTGATCGAGAAGCCGCGCGTGCTTGTGCAACTCGCCTTCATGACCGAGGGCGGCTCCGGCGTCGACATGGCCGTGCTCTCCGAACTGTCGCGGCGCCTCGGCATCGCGGCGCCCGACCGTCATGCCCGCCACCACGCCATGAAGTGGGGCAAGGGTACGCTGCGCTGGGAGCGGCATACGGAATTCTCGACCTATCTTTGGGAAGGGCCGCTTGCCGAAAGCGGCAGGGCGCAGGAGGATTCTCCTTTCGGCAACGGGTTCTCGCCGCCGGGAACGGTGATCTCAGGCATAAGGCTGGAGATCCGCAAATGGACGCCGGCAAGCGAGAAGCTGATTGCGGCCTTCGACCCGACGAGCCTCTGCTATTCGCTGGTCGAGCGCGGCAATGCGGCCATCGTCACCGATTTCCGCCAGGACGGCGACGGCCTGACCCGCATCCTGGTGCTTGATCGCGGCCTGACGCCGGCGCGGACCGGCGCGCTGTCGCAGCGGCTGATCGACGTCGAGACGTATCGCACGCTTGCCATGCTCGGCCTGCCGCTGGCGCTGACGCTGTCGGGCCGCGCCCGCCGCATTGAGGACCGGCTGGCGCAGACCACGCTGGAAATGAAGGTCGCTGAAACCCGCGACAGCCAGACGCTGCTCGCCGACCTGACCGAGCTTGCCGCTGAACTCGAGGCTGATGCCGCCTCCAGCCTCTATCGCTTCGGCGCCAGCCGCGCCTATGACGGCATCGTTGTCGAGCGGCTGGAAGCGCTGGACGAAGAAGCCGTGCCCGGCTACGACACTTGGGGCGGCTTCCTGCAGCGGCGGGTGGCACCCGCCATGCGCACCTGCCGTTCGGTCGAGGAGCGCCAGGCCAACCTGTCGCGCAAACTAACCCGCGCCACCACGCTGCTGCGCACCTGGGTCGATGTCGAGGTCGAGAAGCAGAACCGCGATCTGCTGGCGTCGATGAACAACCGTGCCCGGCTGCAACTGCGGCTGCAGCAGACGGTGGAAGGCCTGTCGGTGGCGGCAGTGTCCTACTATGTCGTCGGCCTGATCTCCTATCTCGCCAAGGGCGCCTCGATCTTCGGCCATGCCTTTGCACCGGAAGTCGTCACGGCCGTCGCGGTGCCGGTCGCCATCCTGCTGGTCTGGTGGGGCGTGCGGCGAGTCAGGCGGATGCACTCCGAGCCGGCGAAACATCCGGGGGAGTGAGAAGCGGTCCGCGCAGCGGACGAAAAGCCAATTGCTTGGCTTTTCGAGCTTCGAACGCCCTGAGCCAGCGAAGGGCAAGGCGCTGGACTATCCGCCCTGCCGGGCCAGCGGCAGATTGCCGCTGCGGAAGGCCGGCAGTACGCTCTTTGCCCAATGCGGTGTTTGCAACATCCAGATGTAACTGGTAAAAGATTTTTACCAGCCAAGCGGAGAACGCCGCCGATGTCCGGCCTTGTCATGCCCAAGCCAGACGACGCCACTATGCGAAGGCGGGCGGAGATCGTCGCCGACATGCGCATCATCGTGCCGGGCGAGGGCGTCGTCGACGCCACCAATGAGATGCGCGCCTTCGAAAGCGACGGCCTCACCGCCTACCGGCAATTGCCGCTGGTCGTGGTGCTGCCGGAAACGGTGGCGCAGGTGTCGCGCATCTTGAAATACTGCAACGACCGCAACATCCGTGTCGTGCCGCGCGGCTCCGGAACCTCGTTGTCGGGCGGCGCGCTGCCGCTCGAGGATGCCGTGCTGCTGGTCATGAGCCGCTTCAACCGCATTCTGGCCATCGACTATCCCGACCGCATCGTCGTCGCTCAGCCAGGCGTTACCAATCTTGGCATCACCATTGCCGTCGAGCAGGAGGGCTTTTACTACGCCCCTGACCCATCCTCCCAGATCGCGTGCTCGATCGGCGGCAATGTCGCGGAAAATTCCGGCGGCGTGCACTGCCTGAAATACGGCCTGACCGCCAACAATGTTCTGGGCATCGAGATGGTGCTGATGAACGGCGAGGTGGTGCGCCTGGGCGGCAATCATCTGGACTCGGAAGGCTATGATCTCCTCGGCGTCATGACGGGGTCCGAAGGCCTGCTCGGCGTCGTCACCGAGGTCACGGTACGCATCCTGAAGAAGCCGGAGACGGCGCGCGCTCTGCTGATCGGCTTTCCGACCAGCGAGCAGGGCGGCCAATGCGTCGCCGACATCATCGGCGCCGGCATTATCCCTGGCGGCATGGAGATGATGGACCGGCCGGCGATCCATGCCGCGGAAGATTTCGTCCATGCCGGCTACCCCCTTGATGTCGAGGCGCTGCTGATCGTCGAACTCGACGGGCCGGGCGTCGAGGTCGATCACCTGATCGGTCTCGTCGAAGCGATCGCCTATAGGAACGGCTCCACCACCTGCCGCATCTCGCAATCCGAACAGGAGCGGCTGAGTTTCTGGGCCGGCCGCAAGGCGGCCTTCCCGGCGGTCGGCCGCATCTCGCCCGACTATTACTGCATGGATGGCACCATCCCGCGCAAGGAATTGCCGCGTGTGCTCGCCGGCATGCGCGAACTGTCGGAGAAATACGGCCTTGGCGTCGCCAATGTCTTCCACGCCGGCGACGGCAATCTGCATCCGCTGATCCTCTACGACGCCAACGTGCCGGGCGAACTCGACAAGGCGGAAAGTTTTGGCGCCGACATCTTGCGGCTCTGCGTCAAGGTCGGCGGCGTCTTGACCGGCGAGCACGGCGTCGGCGTCGAGAAGCGCGATTTGATGCCTGAAATGTTCAACCAGATCGACCTCGACCAACAAATGCGCGTCAAATGCGCCTTCGATCCCAACCATCTGCTCAACCCGGGAAAAGTGTTCCCGCAACTGCGCCGCTGCGCGGAGCTTGGACGCATGCATGTGCATCGCGGCCAGGTGGCGTTTCCGGACATTCCGAGGTTTTGATGGGGGCGGAATGTCTCACGTCGGCGATCCTTCGCGCCCCCCTCTGTCCTGCCGGACATCTCCCCCACTTGGGGGGAGATCACCAGTCATCTCTGCCTTCGCCAATCTTCGACGTTGCTAGAGAGGCGCGGTCGCCAAAGCTGCTAATCTCCCCCCAAGTGGGGGAGATGTCCGGCAGGACAGAGGGGGGCACGAAGGAACTCGACGTCTCTGCACTCGCAAGCGGCGCGTCGCCATGACCACCTTCACTCCCACCTCGTCCACCGAAGTCCTCTCCACCGTCCAATGGACGGCTGCGGAGGAATCGCCGCTGGAGACCATCGGCCACGGCTCCAAGCGCGGCATCGGCCGGCCACAGCAGAGCGAACACACGCTCGATCTTTCGAAGCTCACCGGCGTCACCCTCTACGAGCCGGCCGAACTGGTGCTGTCGGCGAAGGCCGGCACACCGCTTTCCGATATAGAAAGCCTGCTCGCCGAAAACGGCCAGCAACTTGCTTTCGAGCCGATGGACTACGGCCCATTGTTCGGCGGTATCAAGGGAAGAGGCACGATCGGCGGCGTGCTTGCCGCCAACCTGTCCGGCCCGCGCCGGCTGAAGGCGGGCGCCGCGCGCGACCATATCCTTGGCATCAACGCGGTTGCCGGTCGTGGCGAAGCGTTCAAATCAGGCGGCCGCGTCGTCAAGAATGTTACCGGCTACGATCTGTCGAAGCTGATGGCCAACAGCTGGGGCACGCTGGCTGTATTCACCGATGTCACCTTCAAGGTGCTGCCGGCGGCCGAGATCGAGGTGACGCTTGCCGTGCGCGGCTTGCTCGACGATGCGGCGGCTGCCGCCATGGCGCTGGCGCTAGGCTCCAGCGCCGAAGTGTCGAGCGCCGCCCATCTGCCCGAGCGCACCGCCGCGCGCGTTGCCGGCGGCAGTCTCGGGGCCGACGCCGCAACGCTGCTGCGCGTCGAAGGCTTCGGCCCTTCGGTCGCCTACCGCATCGAGGCACTGAAAACCCTGCTCAAAAATGCGGGCCCGCTGCAGGAGATTGCAGGCGAGGCCTCGCATTCCCTCTGGCGTGACATAAGGGACTGCACGCCATTCGCCGACCGTAGCGAAAAGCCGGTCTGGCGCGTCTCCATGGCGCCGTCTCAGGCCCATCAGATGGTGCTGACGCTGCGCATGCAGATCGGTGTCAGCGCCTTCTACGACTGGCAGGGCGGGCTGGTCTGGCTGCGCATGGAGGAGGGCGATCCCGAGGCCGCCCTGCTGCGCGGGCTGATCAGAAAGCTTGGCGGCGGCCACGCCACGCTGGTGCGCGCCACCCCTTCGCATCGCGCCGCCGTGCCGGTGTTCGAGCCACAGGCGCCGCATCTGGCCGCCCTGTCGGCTAGGCTCAAGACCGAGTTCGATCCCAAGGCCATCCTCAATCCCGGCCGCATGGCCCAGGGCTAACGCGATGCAGACCAATTTCTCCCTTGCCCAGCTCGCCGATCCGCATGTCGCGGAATCGGAGAAGATCCTGCGCAAATGCGTGCATTGCGGCTTCTGCACCGCCACCTGCCCGACCTATGTCACACTCGGCAACGAGCTGGATTCACCGCGCGGGCGCATCTACCTGATCAAGGATATGCTGGAGAACGGCCGTCCCGCCGACAAGGAGATCGTCACCCATATCGACCGCTGCCTGTCCTGCCTCGCCTGCATGACGACCTGCCCGTCGGGCGTCAACTACATGCATCTGGTCGACCATGCCCGCGCCCATATCGAGGAGACTTACAGGCGGCCGCTGCTCGACCGGCTGACCCGCGCCCTGCTGGCCCTAGTGCTGCCTTACCCCGCGCGCTTTCGCGCCGCGCTGAAGCTGGCGAGATTGGGCAAGCCGTTCATCGGCCTGTTCGAAAAGGTCCCAGCCTTGAAGCCGCTCGGTGCTATGCTGAAGTTGGCGCCGGCCTCGATCCCGGCGGCCTCGCCGATGGCCTCTCCCGGCGTCCATGCCGGGCAGGGGACGAAGAAAGGCCGCGTCGCCATCCTCACCGGCTGCGCCCAATCGGTGCTCGATCCCGCCATCAACGAGACGACGATTGCATTGCTGACCAGGCTCGGCATCGAGGTCGTGGTGCCTGAGGGCGAGGCCTGCTGCGGCGCGCTGGTCCATCATATGGGCCGCGAGGCAGCCGCACTAGCCTCGGCGAAGCAGAATGTCGATGCCTGGACACGCGCCATCGACCAGGGTGGGCTCGATGCCATCGTCATCACCGCGTCCGGCTGCGGCACCACCATCAAGGACTATGGCTTCATGCTGCGCCTCGATCCGGCCTATGCCGACAAGGCTGCAAAGGTCTCGGCGCTGGCCAGGGACATCACCGAATATCTCTCAAGCCTCGACCTGCCGGAGCCGGTGCGCAAGCCCGGCACGGTCGTTGCCTACCACTCCGCCTGTTCGATGCAGCACGGCCAGAAGATCACCCGCCAGCCGAAGGAGTTGCTGGCCAAGGCCGGCTTCGTCGTGCGCGAGCCGCGCGAGGGCCATCTGTGCTGCGGCTCGGCCGGCACCTACAACATCCTGCAGCCGGAGATTTCGGAGAAGCTGCGCGACCGAAAGGTGAAAAACATCGAGGCCACCGGCGCGGAGATCGTTGCCACAGGCAATATCGGCTGCATCACCCAGATCGCTTCGGCTGCAAAGCTGCCGGTGGTGCACACGATCAAGCTGCTCGACTGGGCCTATGGTGGTCCGAAGCCGGAGGGCGTCTCCGAAGGAAACCTGGTCGCCGCCGAGTAAGCAGCTATTCCGCTGCCAGCCGGTCCACCACGCCATACGTCGCCTGGTAGCGCGCGCGCTGGCGGCTGAGCGCGACCATTGTGTTGCGCAAGAGGATCGCCACAGTGATCGGGCCGACGCCGCCCGGCACCGGCGTGATCCAGGACGCGACTTCCTTCACGCTCTCGGTGTCGACGTCGCCGACGATGCGGCTCGTGCCGTCCGGGCCGATCTCGGAATTGATGCCGATGTCGATGACGGCCGCACCGGGCTTCACCATGTCGGCCTTGATCAGCCGCGGCTTGCCGACGGCGACGAACAGCGCATCGGCGCGGCGCGCATGTGCCGCCACCGAGCGCGTCATGTGATGGCACACCGTCACCGTTGCGCCTTCGCTCATCAGCAGGAAGGCAATCGGCTTGCCGACGATCTCGGAATGGCCGACGACCACGACTTCGAGCCCCTTGAGGTCGAGGCCGGTTTCCTTGAGCAGCTCGACCGAGGCCGCAGCCGTGCAAGGCGCGAGATCGAGCTGGTTGTAGACGATATTGCCGATCGACGCCGGATGCATGCCCTCGACGTCCTTCAGTGGATGCACCGCCGCTTGCAGCGTCTTGATCGGGATATGCGCCGGCACCGGCCGCTGGATGATGATGCCGGTGACGCGCGGGTCGGCGTTCAGGCCGTGGATCGCCGCCTCGAGTTCGCCGGCGCTGATGTCGGCGGGGAACCGCCGCTCCTCGAAACCGATGCCGGCAAGCGCGGCCTTGGCGCGCTGGTTGCGCACATAGACATCGACGGCAGCGGTATCGCCGACGGTGATCGACACCAGCTTGGGCGGAAAACCTTCGGCGGTGGCGATGGCGGCATCCTCGCGCACGGATGCCATGATGCGCTGGGCGACCGGGCCGCCCCGGAGATAGCGGCTATCGTCTGGCGGAGACATGGCTGAACCTTTGCAGCGAGTTTGGCGCAGGGGAGTTTAGCCGTCCCTATAGCAGGGGAAATGCGGCAAGGCAGCGTGAAAGCGAACCGTCATCCCCCTGGCGCGACGTTCTGGCGCAGCCTGGCTCAGCTATAGCCGCAAAGAGAAAGGGCAGCGCGGTTTCCCGGGCTGCCCTTTCCTGACTGGCCGCATCCCCACACGGCCCGTCCCCCGTAAACTCTTCCCGATCCTGAAGGTCTAACCTTCTGGACCAGATGATTCGGTAGCCGACTATATCACGACCACGGTCGTTCCAACATTGACCCTCTCGTAAAGGTCAACCACGTCCTCGTTGCGCATGCGGATGCAGCCGGAAGACACCGAGCCGCCGATGGTCCATGGCTGGTTGGTGCCGTGGATGCGGTATTCCGTCGTGCCGAGATAGAGCGCGCGGGCGCCAAGCGGGTTTTCCTCGCCGCCGGCCAGATAGGTCGGGAGGTAGCGGCCCTTGGCGGCCTCGCGCTTGATCATCTCCGCTGGCGGGCGCCAGTCCGGCCAGACGCGCTTGTTGGTGATCTTGTGCGTGCCAGACCATTCGAAGCCAGGCTTGCCGGTGCCGACGCCATAGCGCCGCGCCTTGCCGTTCTTCTCGACCAGGAACAGGAAGTTCTGCGTCGTATCGATGACGATCGTGCCCGGCTTCTGTGGGCCGTCATAGGCGACTTCCTGCGGCAGATAGAGCGGATTGATCTGCGGCCGCATCACCACGCGCTTGACCGGCGCCTGCACGGAAGCAGTGCGAACCCGATCGGGTCGCGCCGGCTGCGCATAGCGAACGCGCGGCTGTTGGACCACCTGTCGGCTCTGCCGCACGATGCCGGGCGCCCGGCCAAGCTGCAGCACCCAGGGTGCGGAAAGGTCGGGGCTCACCATCACCGGCGGCCTTTCGGCATAGCGGTCGTTGGCGGCAGACGAGGTGACGCCGGCGGCCAGAATGGCCACGGCGCCGAGCACGGAACGCAAAAAGATCTTCATCGGAACGCACCTTGATCGTCGAACGGACGGAGGCGGAACTTGCCCCCGGTTGCGCGATCCTTGGCGCGAAGCGGCAACCGAAACATGAATCGGAATGCGTAAAATGCCGCTTTGTCAGTAAACCTTTTGGTGTGGTTACCGCCGGGTTCAGGAATCTGGTAAAGCCGCGGTAAATGCAGCGCGAAAGCGCGTTAACGGATGGATCGGCCATGGCGCAAGACAACACCGGACTGCTTACCGGCTCCGACGGGATCACGCGCTGCTTCTGGCACGGCAATCTGCCGGACTATCTGCACTACCACGACCATGAATGGGGCCGGCCGGTCGCCGACGACCGCAGGCTGTTCGAAAAAATCTGCTTGGAAGGCTTTCAGTCCGGCCTGTCCTGGCTGACCATTCTGCGCAAGCGCGAGAATTTCCGCGAGGCCTTCGCCGGTTTCGACTTCGACAAGGTCGCCGCCTTCACCGACGAGGATGTCGAGCGCTTGGTCGCCAATGCCGGCATCATCCGTCACCGCGGCAAGATCGTCTCGACCATCAACAACGCCAAACGGGCGTGCGAAATGGTCGACGAGTTCGGTTCGCTGGCCGCCTGGTTCTGGAAGTTCGAGCCGGGGCCGGAGGAGCGGCCGGCGGTGGTGGACATGGCGCATCTACGCGCCAACCCGACGACAGCGGTCTCGATCAGGATTTCGAAGGAGTTGAAAAAGCGCGGCTGGACCTTTGTCGGCCCGACGACGGTCTACGCCTTCATGCAGGCGATGGGTCTGGTCAACGACCATCTCGAAGGCTGCGTGTGCCGGGAGCAGGTGGAGAAGGAACGCAAGGCCTTTAAGAGGCCGAAGTAGGGCGCTGTCCCCCGACCTCCCCCTTGTGGGGAGGTCGCGCCGAAGGCGCGGGTGGGGGTATCTTGGCGCCGCACCCCCACCCCGACGCTACGCGTCGACCCTCCCCACAAGGGGGAGGGTAAGGAACTCACGTCCCGCTGGCGCCCGTCAGAAAAAGCCCGGCGACAATCGCCGCCAGTGCCGCAAAGGCCGGATAAATCACCAGCAATCCAGTCATCAGCGCCTCGCGCATGGTCGAACCCTTGCGCTCGTCGGCAGTGACCTCAAACGGACCGGGGCTCGCCGTCACCTGCGCACGGCTCTCGGCCGGCCGCAGCCGGACTTCATGCAAGCCGTCGTCTCTGATATCGAATTTGCGTGCCGCAGTCATGGCCCCAACCCTTTGTTTCGGCGCGCTTATCGGCTCTGATTGTGTCGGCACGATGCCGCGCCGATGGCGGAATTGTTTCCTTTTGGTGCGTTTTGTTTCGAAGGAGAAGGAAAGAGCGCAAACCCTTGCCGCACCAAGCCGCTTCGGTTAGGACACGCCGACTCCAAATAAGTCATCGATTACTTAGCGAAAAGACCCATCCCATGGCCGACAAATCGGAAAAGACGAAAGCGCGGCTGCCGCGCGGCTTTGCCGACCGCAGTGCGGACGACATCCGTGCCGTCGAGAAGATGATGGCGACGATCCGTTCGGTCTATGAGCTATACGGTTTCGAGCCGGCCGAGCAGCCGCTGATCGAATACACCGATGCGCTCGGCAAGTTCCTGCCCGACCAGGACCGGCCTAATGAGGGCGTATTTTCTTTCCAGGACGATGACGAGCAGTGGCTGTCGCTGCGCTACGACCTGACCGCGCCGACGGCGCGCTACGTCGCCGAGAATTTTGAGAAGCTGCCGAAACCCTATCGCAGCTACCGCTCCGGCTGGGTGTTCCGCAACGAAAAGCCCGGCCCGGGCCGCTTCCGCCAGTTCATGCAGTTCGACGCCGACACGATCGGTACGCCGGGCGTCGCAGCCGACGCCGAGATGGCCATGATGATGGCCGACGTGATGGAAGCGCTTGGCATCAGGCGCGGCGACTACGTCATCCGCGTCAACAACCGCAAGGTGCTCGACGGCGTGTTGGAGGCGATCGGCCTTGGCGGTGACAACAATGCCGGCCGCCGGCTGACCGTGCTGCGCGCCATCGACAAGCTGGACAAGCTCGGGCCGGAAGGCGTGAAGCTTCTGCTTGGGCCGGGCCGATGGGATGGCGGCAAGGAAGGAGAGGGCGACTTCGCCAAGGGCGCTGGTTTGGACGACGGGCAAGCTGAAGCAGTTCTCCTCGCCACGGCAAGGAACGCACAGGTCGACCAGGTTTCCATAGTGAGCTCGAACCCGACTTACCAAGAAGGCGTCGGCGAGCTCGCGACGATTGAAGCCCTGGTCAGGGCGGCCGGATATGGCGAAGATCGCATCGCCATGGACCGCTCCGTCGTTCGTGGCCTCGAATACTACACCGGCCCGGTTTTCGAGGCCGAGCTTCTGGCCGAAATCCCCAACGAAGACGGCCAGATCGTGCGCTTCGGTTCGGTCGGTGGTGGCGGCCGCTATGACGGGCTGGTCTCGCGCTTCCGTGGCGAGCCGGTGCCGGCGACCGGCTTTTCGATCGGCGTCTCCCGCCTGATGACGGCGCTGAAGAACCTCGGCAAGCTGGACACCACCGATGTCATCGCGCCGGTCGTCGTGCTGGTGATGGACAAGGATACGGAAAGCCTCGGTCGCTACCAGAAGATGGTGGCCGATCTGCGCGCGGCCGGCATCCGCTCCGAAATGTATCTCGGCGGCGCCGGCATGAAGGCGCAGCTGAAATATGCCGACCGCCGCGGCAGCCCGGTCGCCGTTATCCAGGGCGGCGACGAGCGCGCCAAG
Source organism: Mesorhizobium sp. M1078 (assembly GCF_040318615.1). Lineage (NCBI taxonomy): Bacteria > Pseudomonadati > Pseudomonadota > Alphaproteobacteria > Hyphomicrobiales > Phyllobacteriaceae > Mesorhizobium > Mesorhizobium sp. M1078. Next base: position 8,799 of record NZ_JAMYMP010000037.1, on the reverse strand, counting down.
GGCGAGCTGCAGATCAAGGATCTGATCGAGGGCGCGCGCATGTCGGCTGAGATCACCGACAACGCCGAATGGCGCGCCGCAAGACCGGCACAGGTCACGGTGCCGGAGGCTGAGCTGGTCGCCGAGGTGAAGAAGATTTTGGCTGCGCAGGCCGCTGACCGTGCGAAGGGTGGCGCTTGAACGCCCCCCTCTGGCCTGCCGGCCATCTCCCCCTGCGTAGGCTTTCGCCAATCTCCGCCGGTGAAGAAGAGGCGCTGCGCCGCAAGCTGCCAATCTCCCCCCTTGAGGGGGAGATGGCCGGCAGGCCAGAGGGGGGTGCCTCGCGCCGCCCATGACCTCCCGCCCCGCAATCGCGACGGAAATCACCAAACTCTTCGCCACCCGCAACACCCATGCGGTCGAGGTCGCGGTGCTGCAGCCGGCCGACCCATTCCTCGACATGGCCGGCGAGGATCTGCGCCGCCGCATCTTTCTCACCGAAAGCGAGACCGGCAAGACGCTGTGTCTGCGGCCCGAATTCACCATCCCCGTCTGCCTCGACCACATCGCCTCGCAGGCCGGCACGCCGCGCCGCTATTCCTATCTCGGCGAAGTGTTCCGCCAGCGCCGCGAGGGCGGCAACGAGTTCTTTCAGGCCGGCATCGAGGATCTCGGCGACCGCGATACGGCCGAGGCCGATGCGCGTTCGCTGGCCGATGCGCACGCGCTGCTGCAGCTGGTGCTGCCGGCGCAACCTCTTGCGATCACGCTCGGCGACCAGACCATCTTCGAGGCGGTGCTGGCGGCCCTCGGCCTGCCGCGCGGCTGGCGCATGCGACTTGCGCGCGCCTTCGGTTCGGCGCCGATGCTGCAGGCAGCGTTGTCCGATCTTGCCAACCCGCCACGCAACGGTGAGCTTGACGGCGAAGTCGCGGCCCTGGTGCTCGATGGCGATCTCGAAGCGCTTTCCGCCCACATTGCCGGCGGCATGGAAGAGGCCGGCCTGCTGGCATCCGGCGGACGCGCGCCAGTCGACATTGCCCGGCGGCTGATCGAAAAGGCCGAATTGCGCAGCGTGCGGCTGTCGAACGAGGCCTTTGCAGCACTCAGGGATTTCCTCGCAATTGACGTGCCGCTCGACGGCGCGAGTGCTGCGCTCGAAAGTTTTGCGGCCTCTGCCGGGCTTTCGCTGGGCGCGGCGCTCGAAAAATTCGCTGCCCGCGCCAAGGCCATCGAGGCGCACGGCTTGCCGACGCAAACAGTTCGCTACGACGCTGCCTTCGGCCGTCCGCTGGATTACTATACCGGCATCGTCTTCGAGATCGCGGCACTTGGCGGCGAGCGGCCGCTGGCCGGTGGCGGACGCTACGACCGGCTGCTGACCCTGCTCGGCGCCAAGACGCCGATCCCCGGCGTCGGCTTCTCCGTCTGGCTCGACCGCATCGAAGCGCTGCGGGGAGAGCCGCAATGATCACGCTGGCGATCCCATCGAAAGGCCGGCTCAAGGAGCAGGCCTTGGAGGTACTGGCCAGGGCCGGGCTTGCCGTCAGCCTGCCCGGCGATGAGCGCCAGTACCGCGCCCGCATCGACGGCGCCGAGGGCATCGAGGTGGCGTTCCTGTCGGCGTCCGAAATCGCCGGCGAGATTGGGCAAGGTTCGGTCGACCTCGGCATTACCGGCGAGGACCTGCTGCGCGAAAACCTCGCCGACTGGGAGGCGCGCGCCGAAATCGTCGCTCGCCTCGGCTTCGGCCATGCCGATGTCGTGGTCGCGGTGCCCGGCATCTGGCTCGACGTCGACACCATGGCCGATCTCGACGATGTCGCCGCCGATTTCCGCCAGCGCCACGGCAGGCGGCTCAGGATCGCCACCAAATACTGGCGGCTCACGCAGCAGTTCTTCTCGCAAAAGCACGGCATCCAGGTCTACCGCATCGTCGAAAGCCTCGGCGCCACCGAAGGCGCGCCGGCGGCAGGCCTTGCCGATGTCATCGTCGACATCACCACCACCGGCTCGACCCTGCGCGCCAACCATCTCAAGGTGCTGGCCGATGGGGTTGTGCTGGAGTCGCAGGCTTGCCTGGTGGCTGCCCGGAAAGATCGTGCGCCGGCGGATGAGGCGCTAGTGCGGGAAATAGCCGCGAAGATGAGCGCGCTCCCTCCCCCTTGAGGGGAGGGTGGACAGCCGCCAAAGGCGGATGGACGGGTGGGGTCGCTCCGGCAGTGCTCGACGCGAGACCACCCAAGCCGGGTCGACCGTGACCAAGGAAGCCGAGCACTTCGCCGAGGACCCCACCCGCCTCGCTTCGCGAGGCACCCTCCCCTCGAGGGGGAGGGGAACCGCCTGTACTTTCCACCACCCCATCAGGCTGCTAGGCTCACTCATCGGGAGGAAACGGCGATGGCGATTAATCTCGACGAGCTCAAGAACGCCACCAATCTGCGCGGGCGCGGCAGGGCGTTCATCGCTCCGCTCGACGGCCGGGCACATGTGTCGGGCGACCGTTCGGTGCCGCTGCTCGACAAGACGATCCCTCAGCTTTTCTCCGACACGGTCGGCAGATACGCCACGCAGGATGCTGCCGTCTTCGTCGGACAGGACAAGCGCTTCACCTGGAGCGAATTGTCGGACACGGTCGATACGCTCGCCGCCGGCTTCCTGGCGCTCGGCCTCGAAAAAGGCGACCGTGTCGGCATCTGGTCGCCCAACCGCTGGGAATGGCTGGTCACCCAATTCGCCACCGCTCGCATCGGCCTGATCCTGGTCAACATCAACCCGGCCTACCGGCTGACGGAGCTGGAATATGCCCTCAACAAGGTCGGCTGCAAGGCGCTGGTCACCGCCGCCAGTTTCAAGACCTCCGACTATCTCGGCATGATCGAGAAGCTGGCGCCGGAGCTCGCCAACGCCACCCCCGGCAAGCTCAAGGCGCAGAAATTGCCGACGCTGAAGATCGTCATTCGCATGGGCGACGACAACTCGCCCGGCATGTTCAATTTCGCCGATGTGCTGTCGATGGCCGGCCGCGACGAGCATGACAGCCTCGACCGCATCTCCGAAGGGCTGAAGCCGGGCGAGGCCATCAACATCCAGTTCACATCAGGCACGACGGGCGCGCCCAAGGGCGCGACGCTGACCCACACCAACATCGTCAACAATGGCAATTTCGTCACCGCTGCGATCAAGCTCACCGTCGACGACCGGCTCTGCATCCCGGTGCCGCTCTACCACTGCTTCGGCATGTCGATGGGCACGATGGGCTGCGTCACCAAGGGCGCGACCATGGTGTTTCCTGGCGAGGGTTTTGACGCCGGCGCGACGCTGAAGGCGGTGGCGCAGGAACGCTGCACCGGCCTCTACGGCGTGCCGACCATGTTCGTCGCCATGCTTGACCACGCCGACTTCACCAGCTTCGATCTCTCCAGCCTGCGCACCGGCATCATGGCGGGCTCACCATGCCCGATCGAGGTGATGAAGAAGGTGGTGACGCTGATGCATATGGAAGAGGTGACCATCGCCTACGGCATGACCGAGACCAGCCCGGTCTCGTTCCAGAGCAGCGTCGACGATCCGCTGGAAAAACGCGTCTCCACTGTCGGCCGCATCCATCCGCATGTCGAGGTCAAGGCCATCGACGCCGAGGGCGCCACCGTCGCCGTCGGCGCGCCGGGCGAGCTGTGCACCCGCGGCTATTCCGTCATGAAAGGCTACTGGGACGACGCGGAAAAAACCCGCGAGGCGATCGACGCCGACGGCTGGATGCACACCGGTGATCTCGCCACCATCGACGCCGAGGGCTATTGCAACATTGTCGGCCGGGTCAAGGACATGGTCATCCGCGGCGGCGAAAACGTCTATCCCAGAGAGGTCGAGGAATTCCTCTACCGCCATCCCAAGGTCAAGGAGGTGCAGGTGTTCGGCATTCCCGACGCCAAATATGGCGAGGAGCTGTGCGCCTGGATCGTGCTGAAGCCCAACCAGATCGCCACCGAGCAGGAGATCAAGAATTTCTGCGCCGGCCAGATCGCCCACTACAAAATCCCCCGCTACATCCGCTTCCGCACCGAACTGCCCATGACGGTGACGGGAAAACCGCAGAAGTTTCTGATGCGCGAGGCGATGGTGGAGGAACTGGGGCTGGTGGTGCAGAAGACGGCTTGAGGGTTGAACGCCGGGGGACGGGATTGCCCGCTTCGAAACGACATTGGGGTGCTCGACAGGCTTCCGCAAGGTTCGCCGAACGCATTGGGGCTTGAATGACTGGTTTCGCACGATCAGCGACTTCCTATGCGATGCCTTTGGCCGCGCTGGCACTGGCCGTTGCGGTCAGAGTCAGCGGGCTATCGATGGACGAAGGTTCGCCGAGCGTCAGGATTCTCGTCGGAGCGCTCTCGAGTGCGATCATGTTCATCACTATTTTCGTGGTGCTCGATCACGCCGAGGCGGTGGCCCACCGTGTGGGGGAACCCTACGGCACATTGGTGCTGACTTTTGCCGTGACGGCAATCGAGGTGTCGATCATCGTTTCCATGATGCTGCATGGAGAGAACAACCCCACGCTTGCACGTGAGTCCGTCTTCTCGACGGTGATGATTGCCTCCACCGGCGTTGTGGGGACGTGTCTCACGTTTGGCGGCTGGCGTCATCGCAAGCAGGCAATTGTCCGGCAAGGGACAAGCGCATATCTGGCGGTTCTGGCCGCACTGACCGTCATAACGCTTATCCTGCCGACCTATACACGGACCACCGATCCCGGCACATTTTCGGCAGCTCAGCTTGGCCTTGTGAGCGTACTTTCCGTGCTGCTCTATGCAAGGTTTGTGTTCGCGCAAACCGTCCGGCACCGGGACGACTTCATCGAAGGACTGGCACACGACCTTTCGGCGCGAACCGCCCCTCACAAAAGCATCTCTTCCAGCGCTCTGCTCCTGATAATCGGACTGATCGGAATTGTCATGCTCGCCGAGCAGGTCGCCGCAAGTGTTGAAAATGCGCTCGTTGCTTACCAGGTGACCCAGGCTGACAGCATTGTGGGGGCAATGATCGCGGGTCTGGTTTTGATGCCGGAAGCCATTTCGGCGGTTCGTGCTTCACTCAACAATGAGCTGCAGCGCGGCCTGAATGTCGCAATGGGTTCGGCTTGCGCCACGATTGGCTTGACGATACCTGCGGTCGCAGCAGCCAGCCTGCTTACGGGACGAGGCTTAACCCTGGGGCTCCCGGAAGCTGACGCAGTACTTTTGGTTTTAGCGCTTTTCATATGCGGCGTAAGCTTTAGCAACGAAAGGACGACCTTCCTGACCGGAATCGTCCATGCCGTTGTGTTTTTTACGTATGTATTTCTGGTATTTATCCCTTGAGGCTTTGGTGCGATCTGGCGACCAGCCATCAAGGCGGGTATTCTCGAACGCGCCTGATTTGAGCTTTTCGGGGTTCCCAAGGCGACATCCAAGACCCAAACGACTCACACCCCCATCACCACCCCACCCAGCCCGCGAATGATCTTCGCCAACTCGACGCACTCATCATGCCGCACCTTATTGCGGCGCCAGGCCAGGCAGATCGTGCGTCGCGGCATTGGCTCCTGGAACGGCACGATCTTGAGGTCCGGCATGGCGCTGGCCGGCCTTGCCGCCATTTCGGGGATGAGCGTGACGCCGAGACCATGCGCTACCATCTGCAAGAGCGTCGTCAGGCTGGTGGCGCCATAGCTTGCCATTGCCACCGGGCGCACGCTGCCGCAGAGCGCGAGCGCCTGTTCGCGCAGGCAGTGGCCTTCCTCCAAAAGCATCAGCCGCTCCAGCGCCGGGCTTTCCGGCGGCACCGGTGGCGAGGCGAAGGCTGGATCTCCGGCTGGCACGGCGAGGAAGAAGCGGTCGGCGAACAGTTCTTCGGTGACCAGGCCGGGCTGGTCGAGCGGCAGCGCGGCGATGAAGGCGTCGAGCCGTCCGGTTGCCGTGTCCTCGACTAGCGATGCGGTGACTGCTTCGCGCAGTTCGAGTTGCAGGGACGGAAAATGCCGTTTCAGTTCCGGCAATACATGCGGCAGCAGATAGGGTGCCACGGTCGGGATGATGCCCAGCCGGAAGCGGCCTTCCATGGCCGGGCGGCCGCGCCGGGCCGTCGTCTCGACATCACTGATGTCGCGCAGGATGCGCTCGATGCGTGGCAGCAGCGCTTCCGCCTCTTCCGTCATCCGCACCGTCTTGCCGCCGCGCTCGAACAGCCGGCAGTTCAGCCTTTGCTCCATCTCGGCGATCTGCGCGGACAGCGCCGGCTGGCTGACGCCGGCAAGTTTTGCGGCGCGGCCGAAATGCAGCGTTTGCGCCAAAGCCTCGAAGTATTGCATCTGCCGCACGGTCAAGCCAATCATAAGGAAAGCCTATCGCAACAAACAGGAAAGGCAATTTGTTTTTATCGAAGAGACGGCTTAGTCTGGAACCATTCCAGAGTGGCGCGGCTCCCGGCCGGCCCGGAAAAAACAACACATAAATCAGCAATTCGGAGGCCAAGATGGACGCGATGACCGACGACAACAGCGCCGGCAAATGCCCGGTCGCGCATGGAACCTCCGCCAGGACCAACCGCGACTGGTGGCCGAACCAGCTCGACATCGGCGTTCTCCACCAGCAGTCGAGCCTTTCGGACCCGATGGGCGAAGCTTTCGACTACGCCGCGGAGTTCAAGACGCTCGACCTCGACGCGGTGATCGAGGATTTGCACAAGGTGATGACGGATTCGCAGGATTGGTGGCCGGCCGATTTCGGCCATTACGGGCCGCTGTTCATCCGCATGGCCTGGCACAGCGCCGGCACCTATCGCATCGGCGACGGCCGGGGTGGCGCCGGTGCGGGCCAGCAGCGTTTCGCGCCGCTGAACAGCTGGCCGGACAACGCCAATCTCGACAAGGCGCGCCGGCTTTTGTGGCCGGTCAAGCAGAAATACGGCCGCAAGATCTCCTGGGCCGACCTGTTGATACTCACCGGCAACGTCGCGCTGGAATCGATGGGCTTCAAGACCTTTGGCTTCGCCGGTGGCCGCGCCGATGTCTGGGAGCCCGAGCAGGATGTCGACTGGGGTTCGGAAACCAAGTGGCTCGACGACAAGCGCTATTCCGGCGACCGTGAGTTGCACGGCCATCTCGGCGCGGTGCAGATGGGCCTGATCTACGTCAACCCGGAAGGGCCGAACGGCAAGCCGGATCCGCTGGCCTCGGCCCGCGACATCCGCGAGACCTTCGGACGCATGGCAATGAACGATGAGGAAACCGTGGCGCTGATCGCCGGCGGCCACACCTTCGGCAAGACCCATGGCGCCGGTGATGCAACACTGGTCGGCGCCGAGCCGGAAGGCGCGGGCATCGAGGCGCAGGGCCTCGGCTGGTCGAGCAAGCATGCCACCGGCATTGCCGGCGATGCGATCACGTCCGGCCTCGAAGTTACCTGGACGACGACGCCGACCAAGTGGAGCAACAACTTCTTCGACAATCTCTTCAACTTCGAATGGGAGCTGACCAAGAGCCCGGCCGGGGCCCATCAGTGGACGCCGAAGGGCGGCTCTGGCGCGGTTACGGTGCCGGACGCGCACAATCCCTCGAAGCGTCATGCGCCGGCAATGCTGACCACCGACCTCGCGCTGCGGGCCGACCCGGCCTATGAGAAGATCTCGCGCCGCTTCCATGAGCATCCGGAGCAGTTCGCCGATGCCTTCGCCCGTGCCTGGTACAAGCTCACCCATCGCGACATGGGGCCGGTCGTGCGGTATCTCGGCCCGTTGGTGCCGAAGGAAGAGCTGATCTGGCAGGATCCGGTTCCGGCCGTCGACCATGAGCTGGTCAGCGACCAGGACATCGCATTGCTGAAGGCCAAGATCCTGGCTTCGGGCCTCAGCGTTTCGCAATTGGTCTCGACCGCCTGGGCATCGGCCTCGACCTTCCGCAACTCCGACAAGCGCGGCGGCGCCAATGGCGCGCGCATTCGCCTGGCGCCGCAGAAGGACTGGGAGGTCAACCAGCCTGTCGAACTGGCTACCGTGCTGGCGAAGCTCGAAGCCATCCAGAACGAGTTCAACGCAGGCGGCAAGAAGGTCTCGCTGGCCGACCTCATCGTGCTCGGCGGCGTCGCCGCGGTCGAGAAAGCCGCAACGGATGGCGGCAATCCGGTGAAGGTTCCCTTCACGCCCGGCCGCACCGACGCCTCGCAGGCGCAGACCGACGTCCATTCCTTTGCGGCGCTCGAGCCGAAAATTGACGGCTTCCGCAACTATGTCAGGGGCAAACCGCCCATGTCGGTCGAAGCCATGCTGGTCGACCGGGCGCAACTGCTCAACCTGACGGCGCCGGAGATGACGGTGCTGGTTGGTGGCCTGCGCGTGCTCGGCGCCAACACCGGCGGCTCGAAGCATGGTGTGTTGACCGACAGGCCGGGCACGCTGACGAACGACTTCTTCGTCAACCTGCTCTCGATGAGCACCATCTGGGATCCGGCCTCCGAGCCGGGCTCGCATGAGGTCTATGAAGCACGCGACCGCAAGACCAGGGCAGTCAGGTGGACCGCCACACGCGCCGACCTGATCTTCGGCTCGCATGCGCAGCTGCGCGCGCTGGCCGAGGTCTACGGGTCGGCGGATGCCGGGCAGAATTTCGTTGGCGATTTCGTCAAGGCGTGGACCAAGGTGATGAACGCCGACCGTTTCGACATCGCTGCCTGATACAACCTCCCAAACGAAGGGGGCGGGGCCGCGGCCCCCCGCCGGGGGGTTGGCCGGGGGGCCATAACTCAGGTTAGATATATGGGGGGCGGGGGGGTAGTAAGAAAAGGG
>NZ_JAMYMP010000036.1:0-57971 GCF_040318615.1 Mesorhizobium sp. M1078 | reverse complement strand
GCGCCGCCCCCCCCCTCTTCTAGCGCGCCCCCGCTTCGTTCGGGGTTTGGTTGGACCCTCTACGTGGCGGTTTGTGCGGCTCGACCGTCCATCACATCCGCCTGATTGCCTGCTTGCCGGCTTTTCGCGCTCGCTACGTCGCTCCTGTTTTGCGGTGACCGTGGGTTTCATGAGCGCCTTCCCCCACTCCGTCGCCGCTTCGCGGCGCCACCTCTCCCCCCTCCGGAGGGAGAGGAAAAGAGGCTAGCTCGCCAGCCCATACACCAGGCTCACCCGCCCATCCGACAGCTGGCCGACCTGGCGCAGTTCCAGTCCGTGCCGGGCGTGCACCGTGCCGAACAGCGCCTTGCCGTCGCCGGCGAGCAGCGGATAGACAATGAGCCGCATTTCATCGACTAGGCCGGCTTCGATCAGGCTGGCGGTGATGCGGGCGCCGCCCATGAGATAGATGTTCTTGCCGGGCTCGCGCTTCAGCGCCGCGATGTCGTCGAGGCTGCGCAGGAAGCGCGTCGAGGCCCAGGCGGCCGAAGTCATGGTGTTCGACAGCACATAGTGCGGGGTTTTCGCGGCAAAGCGCGCCCATTCGAGTTCGGCCGGGTCGACCAGTCTGCCGGTCATCGGCAATGGCTGGTCCGGCTCGTTCTCAAGGATCGCGCTCCAGTAGCGCTCATAGGCGGCATACATGACGCCGCCGAGCAGGCAGGCGTCGATCTCGGGCATCAGGCCGTATTCCTCCGACCAGTTGTCGACCCAGTCGGCGAAGCCTTCGGGGCCTTCCATCTTGCCGTCGATGGAGATCTTCATTCCGGTGATCAATTTACGCATGACTTCCTCCTCCGGGCTTGCGGGATGCAAGCACGTTGCCTGGTTTCACTTCCGATGACGCGCCGCGGTGTCTGGCGAAGGCGCGTGTTTCGCCGGCCCCTGCGCCGGCATCCGGCGCAAGGGATCGATGGTGCCCGGTTGGACCGGGCGATGCGTTAGGTCAGGTCAGGCCGGCAGGCGCCGGTCGTATTCCGCCACGATACGGCTAAAGCTGTCCCAGAACGGTTCGGGCTTCTCGGCCGCCACGCGGGCAACCAGGAGGTCGAGATGCACGTGCCAGCCTGCGGCATGCATCATCAGGCTCGAGCGGTCTGGCAGGCGGCGGTGGACCAGGGTGAGCAGGACGTCGTCGCCGCGCTGCGCCAATTCGAAGGTGACATTGCCGCTGCCGTTCCAGGTGATGGTGAGCTTGCGCGGCGGATCGCACTCGACGATCTGGTTGTGCATCCGCTGCTCGCCGCCACTGAAGCTGGCCGGCCTGTCGCCGGGCGGGTCGGTCAGTTCGTCATTGCGCCAGACCAGCTCGAAGGAAGAGCCTTCCTCCATCTCCATGTCGCCGGCCGCCAGCCATTTGCGGCGCAGATCGCTCTGCGTCAGATATTCCCAGACGCGCTCCCTGGTTCCGGGCAAAAGCCGTTCGACCCTCAACGTGGCCGGCTGGATCAGCTGGGCGTAGCCGTCGAAGCTGTTCATCTGGTTCATCGGTCGTCTCCCTTGGAAGGTGTTGGCCTGGGTGATTCCGGCTTCGATGGTTCTGGATTTGCCGGTGCCGGCGTTGTCTGCGCTGCCGGCGTTTTGCGCCCCGCCTCCTCGCGCAAAAGCTGTTCGAGCACATCGAGGCGGCTGTTCCAGAAACGCGCGTATTGGCCGAGCCACTGATAGGCGGTGGCCAGCGGGCGGGCCTCGAGGCGGCAGACATGGGTGCGCCCGCGCACTTCGCGCCGGATCAGCCCGGCATGCTCCAGCGCCTTGATGTGCTTGGAGGCTGCGGCCAGCGACATGGCAAAGGGCTGCGCCAACTCGCTCACCGTACGCTCGCCGCCGGCGAGGTGGTTAAGCATGTTCCGGCGCGTGGCGTCGCCGAGGGCGTGAAAAACCTGGTCCATCTGGGGCGTCTCTAATTCAACCATGTAGTTGAATATAGAGGCGAGATTTTAGATAGTCAACTAGTTGGTTGAATGTTTTGGAAAGAGGCGCTGGCCCCCTACCTCCCCCTTGTGGGGAGGTCGGACCGCAGGTCCGGGTGGGGGTGCTTGGCGCAGGCGAGCGCGAGGAGCGCAATCTCCCCCCTCGTGGGGGAGATGTCCGGCAGGACAGAGGGGGGCGCGAAGGATCGCTACGTCTCAGCGAATCCAGATCTTCGGCAAAGCCGTTGCTACATGTAATCGACAGGCCAGCGGGACAGCGCCCCCCTCTGGCTTGCCGGCCATCTCCCCCACAAGGGGGGAGATCAGCAGCTTCAATCTCACCCCGCCATGGCCAGCGGCACTGCGCTCTTGTTGGGGATCTGGATGTCGATCTCCAGCGTCGACATGGTCTCGCCGCGGTCCATCGAAACTTGCAGATAGTCCTGGTCGATCTGCACGTGCTTGGCGATCACCGCCATGATCTCCTCGCGCAGGATGGAGACGAGATCGGGCTGGCTGCGGTTGCGGCGCTCATAGGCGAGAAGCACTTGCAGCCGTTCGCGCGCCACCGGCGCGCTGGTGCGCCGCTTGAAGATGTCGAGCAGGTTCATGCCGCCCTCCTTCCCAAAAGACGATCGAGGAAGCCCTTGCGTTCGAAGGGCACGATGACCGGCAGCTGTTCGCCCTCGAGCCGCTTGGCCGCGTCGATGTAAGCCTTGGCAGCGGCGTTCAGCGGCTCCGACAGCGTCACCGGCGAACCGAGGTTGGAGGCGCGCAGCACATCCTGGCTCTCGGGGATAATGCCGAGCAGCGGCACCGACAGGATCTCCAGCACATCGTCGATCGACAGCATTTCGCCCCGCGCGGCGCGTCCCGCGTCGTAGCGCGTGACCAGCACGTGCTTGGCGATCTGCTCGCCCTCCTCGGCCCGCAAGGTGCGGGAATCGAGCAGGCCGATGATGCGGTCGGAATCGCGCACCGACGACACTTCCGGATTGGTGACGATGACCGCCTCGTCGGCAAAGCGCATGGCGAGTTGCGCGCCGCGCTCGATGCCGGCCGGGCTGTCGCAGAAGACATAGTCGAACACCGAGCGCAGCTTGCCGATGACCTCGGCCACGCCCTCCTCGGTCAGCGCATCCTTGTCGCGCGTCTGCGAGGCCGGCAGCAGGAACAAAGTCTCGACCCGCTTGTCGCGGATCAGCGCCTGCGACAGCTTTGCCGAGCCCTGGATGACGTTGACGAGGTCGAACACCACGCGCCGCTCGGCGCCCATGATCAAATCGAGGTTGCGCAGGCCGACATCGAAATCCACCAGCGCCACCTTCTTGCCGGTCTTGGCGACCGCCGCCCCCAGAGCCGCGGTAGAGGTCGTCTTGCCGACGCCCCCCTTGCCCGAGGTGACCACCACTACCTTGCCCATCAATAAAGCCTCCGTTGTTGTTCGTTATGTCGTTGTCGGGCGAGACGCATTAGCTGAAAGGGGCGATGCGCAGCATGCCGTTGTCGAGAAATGCCTGCACAGGCTTGCCCCGGACTGACGGGTCCATCTCCTCGGCCGTGCAATACCAGCCATCGACCGAGAGAAGCTCGGCCTCGTTCCTGCGGCAGAAGACACGCGCGGCGGTATTGCCCTGCGCCCCTGCCGACGCGCGGCCGCGCAGCGTGCCATAGACGTGGATCGAGCCGGTGGCGACGATCTCGGAGCCGGACGCGACGGAGCCCAGCACGATGACATCGCCATGCGGGTGGAAGATCAGCTGCCCTGAACGGATCGGCGAGCGGATCATCAGCGTGCTGGCGTCGGGTGCGGCGATTTTGGCGTCTTTCGGCTGTGCCTTGGCATCGCTCGCCGGTTTCAAATCGCCCGCCTTGATGTCACCGGCCGCCTTTATGTCGCTTCCTGCAGTGGCGTCCTCCGCCCTGCCCGCCTTGCGGCTGGGCTGCAGCAGACCGTCGGTGGTCGCCTCCTTGGCGCCGACCAGCACCGGCGGCAGATGCGCGCCAAGCTCGGCGCCGCCGTCGAGCTCGATGGCATAGATGCGGATGCCGCGCTGGCCGAGCAAATCGACCAGCGCTTCGATGGCGACGACATCAGGCTTCAGCACGTTCAGATCGAGCACCACCGGGCGCCCGGCAAAATAGCCCGGCGAATTGCCGACCCAGCGATCGAGGCTCTCCAGCCAAACATCCAAAGGCGCCTCCGGCGTCAGCGTGAAAGCGACGAAGGAGCGGGCGCGAAAGCGAATGGATTTGGCCTCGAGGGGAGCGGCAAAGGTCACGGCGGGCGATTCCTTACTGAGAGGTAAACGCTAGGCCGGACATGGTTAATGAAAGGTTAACGGAGGGTGGGGTGGCGCTGCCGCGTCAGTGCCTTTGCGGTGGCAAACTGTAAAGTAGGAAAGGCAAGCTCAGCCCTGTGTGCCCTTCTGAACTTCCGCCTTGTAGGTCAAGAGGGGCTGCCCATTGCGATAATTGCGATCTGCAGCGCTCGCCCAGAGCCTCCACGCATCAAATACAATGCCGCTCTCAAGTCGAGCGGATTGCGTGAAGGCCTTCATGTCGCGCCATTCCCAATTGAAACGTCCGAACTGGTCGACGTAGGAACTCGCAAAATTCATGAACCAGCCGTTCTTAGTTAGAACTAGGAGTCCCGCACGCCGGTTCGTTTCGAAATGCGAAGGCGTGGCTACTTGGGAATCTATCGGCTCAAGCGCCCAATCCTGACCGTAATTCATGCAATTAATATCTCCGGTCACGCGCAACATGCGAGGAAGCTCAAAGAGGCTGGAGAGGACAGCCAGCAATCCGCCACGCTCTTCGTTGAATTCAAGAATCAACCCAAGCGCACGCGCATTTTCGTAAGAAAAGACGACGAGATCACCGACTTGCGCCGCGTCCATTCTGATAAGACAATCCGGACCTATTATCTGCCCCATGGCCGTGATTCCCACAACGACTCGCTATAGCGTCGTAGTAGAGCATAGCCATGTTTGGTGTTTGGAGCTGCCTTTGGCCAAAATCTTCTTCTCCTATTCGCATGCCGACGAGGCTCTTCGTGATCAGCTTGAGCGTCAGCTTTCGGTCCTACGGCGTCAGGGCGCGGTCGAGGTCTGGCATGATCGTAGGATTGGTGCAGGCCAGGAACTGAATTCCGAGATCGACCGCAATCTAGAGGATGCGGAAATCATCCTCCTACTGGTAAGTGCGGACTTCCTCGCCTCTGACTACTGCTACGAGCGCGAAATGATGCGTGCGCTGCAAAGGCATCGCGAGGGGAGTGCCATTGTGATTCCTGTCATCTTGCGCGCATGTCCGTGGCACGACGCACCATTCGGAAAACTCATGGCCACCCCGACCGACGGGCGACCTATAACGCAGTGGCCGGACAGGGATCAGGCGTTTCTGGAAGTGGCGAACGCCATTAGGGACGCAGCGAAGCGGATCAAACCCGCCGAGGCACCGACAACTGCCCGGATCCCGACATCGGAGTCTTCACCATCGGCAATCGACGTGGGCCCGAGAACGAGCAATCTGCGCCTTGCTAAGCAATTTTCCGATCGCGACAAGGACCGCTTCAAGCATGAGGTGTTCGACTTCATGGCAAAATTCTTCGAGAATTCGCTGACCGAACTTGAGGCGCGGAACTCCGGAATCGAAACGAACTTCCGCCGCATCGACGCCAACCGGTTCACCGCAGGGATTTACAAGAACGGAAAGGCCACGGCACGGTGCACGGTATTCATGGGAGGTGGGTCTTTCGTGGGTGGTATCTCTTATGTCGCGACTGAGACTACCGAGAGCAACACGTACAATGAAAATCTGAGAGTCGAAGCGGATGATCAGACGCTCTACCTTTGCTCGATGGGCATGGCACAATTCGGTGGCAACCGCGATGTAAAGCACTCAGCGGAAGGAGCTGCCGAACTCTATTGGTCACTTCTTATCTCGCATCTACGGTAGCGTCGCGCGATGGAAGGACCTTCCAAAATGGCCATCGCTCGATTCTCAGAAAATGGCTTTGGGGTGCAGCAACGACTGCACCCCTCTGACAACTTGTTGCGCGGTGGCGCGAGAGACATCACCGCCTGTATGCACTGCTGCATTCCTGACTTGGGACCAGTCGGAAATCTGCTGCAGAGCATTGTGGGGAATAACACTTGCGTTGGCAGCCAATTCAGCGAGTTGCCTCATCGACATGGGCCGGCGAACTCGTTCCCATCCGGGCTTCTCAAGTCGGGTTCGTAGCTCTGCTTCGAGCAAGCTCATGGCGGAAATTACGGCCGCGCGATATTCCTTCGCGTTGAACAGGCGTTGCGGCTCGTTCATACGCTCCATTTCACCCAGAGGGACTTGATTGACTAGTGACTCGACTAGCCTCGTTACGAATTGTTCGGTATCGCCATCCCATTGACCACGTTCAAGAGCGACATGAGTGCCCACCTCAGGCGGAAGTTGCTGGAACGAAGGTACAACCGAAATTACCACCAACGGCTTCCGGCGGCTACTTTCGTCCCGATGCGGTCGGCGGCTTAGCGCGAGCCGAAGTTCTGCCAAAGTCCAAGCCGATGTTGGTTCCACGATAACTGCTGCCGCTCGGTCAATTAACCCATCAATCTTGGCAGCGATGCTGTCGCCAGGCGAGATCACATCGTCGGCTGTCACTGGAACAAAACCAGCGGCCTCAACAGCAGGGAATACCCGCTCACGGTAAATTGGTAGCTGGTCTACGGGCACTGCAAAGAAGCAGAGGCGACTTAGGGCATCACGTGGGAGGCGTAGTTCGCGCAGTGGCCGCTCTTCCGTTACTGTGCTGACAGAAAAGACCTTGGAGAGATAATGCTCGCGCAATTCCGCAAACACTGCCGCGAGGATCGTCCCATAGTCACTTTTTGAACCTGGGATACTAATTACCGTCACGCCTCGCCTAGCAAACCGTGCTACATCCGCCACCTTAGAATCTATTGCGATAGCATAAGCATTTCGACGGTTACGTCCCAGACGCTGCGCTACGACGTGCCATATCTGCCTAAAATCTGGATCGTCGAGACTGTAACCTATCAAGACAGCAGTCTTTGTAATGAGTTGGTTCGCTAAATAGGTTGCAATGAGAGGGTATTTCGTCAGGAAAGCGTCATAGTCGGACTCAGTGACGACAAGTCTGTTAGGATGCCGCAGATCGCCATGCAGCTTTAGCAAGAGTGTGCCCGGAGTCGAGATATTCAGGGATAATTGATCTTCATCTACTACCGGGTATACGAAACGTGATGATACTTCGTATTGACGCTCAAGTAAGAAATCGAAATTTGTCGTGCATACGATATCGAATGGAATCGAACAAAACTCCTTGTGCGCCTCACCCGGGCTAGCATCATGAAGCATTAGGATTTCTGATAGGCGCTCTATAAGGCGGGGCCGTCCAAAAGCATGCTCATGAGCAGATATCGCATCCAGCGTACCTTGCGCTTCAAAGTCATCAAGATCGGTCTCTAACCTTCTAGCAAGGTCGGACCACAACGGCATCTTGCTACCTGCGGGCACGCGAGCATTCAGCGACATACCCGCGCCAACCACCGGCAGCCAGCGTCCATTTACAAGATCATCCAACAACGGCTTGGGGAACAATTTCAAATATTTCTTGGACATGAGGACTTGGCTCTTACTGGCTGGTTGCCGCGCAGCAAGAGGATACGGCCCTTTTTCAGCTGTCAATGCCAAACATTAGCTCAAATGGACCTTTTGGACAGCCGGTAGAAAAAGGCGCGCTATGTGTCTTGGCAGGCCCAAGCGGAAGAGCTTAGTCTGGATTCGCTCCGCATTCATCCTGCGCGACAGCCCTGCCGGCAACGCCACAACACCCTCAATGCCGCTTGAAATACTGCACCTCGCGCTCATGCTTCTCCGCCGCCTCGCGCTTCTCGAACGTGCCCAGGTTCCGCCGTTTCCCGGTCTTCTCATCCTTCTTGCGCGAATAAAGCCGGTATTTTCCGTCCTTCAGTTTGCGGATCATCTCACTCTCCCCAGTTAGCATCTGGCCCCGATCAGGATTTCCGCTTGGTCTTAAGGCTGCGGGCGGCTTGTCCGATGGCGGCGCGGTCGGTGCCCAGGCGGTAGACCAGAGCCCGCGCCTCGTCGCCGGATATGCCGGTGCGCAGGGCCAGTTCCTCGACGGTCAGCACAGCGGTGCTTGCCATCTCGCTGGTTTGCGGCAGGGCGTCGTCGGCCGCCAGCGGCAAGGCCGCTTCCCGGTCGATTTCCATCGCGGCCTGGTGCCAGTGGCGCTCGTGGTCACCATGGGCGCCTCCCTCACCTTGCCTGCCCGGCGAACGCGACCCACCATGCCGCAACATGCTTAACGCCGGAGCAGCTTGTCGTGTTACGATTGCCGGTCGGCAGCCCTCAAGCCAACGCGGCTGCAAGTGCCGGCTCGTGAACCAAACATGCGGGCGAGCTGACGGCAGAAGATTTTCCTGCCGCGGAGTTTTGCAAAGCGAGGAGACGTTGATGAGCGCAAGGGGCCGATTTTTCCGTAGTCTGGTGGCTGTCCTGTTTGCCGGTGCCTTCTGGGTGGATGCCGCCCATGCGCAGGATGCAGGGTGTACGTTCGAGCCGGTGGCCGGTACGTCCCGACAGATTCTGAGATGTCGGGAAGGCCTTGCCGTCATTGTGGAAGGTGGCGCTCGTTTTACGCTGGAGGATCGCGATCGAAACGGCAGTCCCGACGCGATCAGGTTGCGGAGCAAAGCGCTGCTGCTCGATGCTCCGGCCGGCGCGGTCCCGGTTGGCTTCGCGGTTATCACCCCGCAGGCGATCGCCGCAGTGCGAGGCACAGAATGGGCAGTCGACGCTGGCAACGGCAAGACGTCTGTTTTCGTCCTTAGAGGTCGCGTCGCCGTGCAAAGACCGGCATCCACCGCCGTCGTGATCCTCGCACCGGGGGATGGCGTGGACGTCGAGGCCGGGACAGGCAAACTCATCGTCAAGCGATGGCCCGCCAAGCGCGTGTCCGCCTTGCTGGCCCGTTTCGGCCAGTGAGCTTGCCCAGTGAGGTTGCCCAATGAGCTTGCAATGAGCCGACGAGGGCTTCCGACGCTGATCGCGCTCATTCTGGCGGGTCTTTGGGGCGCCGGCCTGGGCTTCGCGCACTGGCGCGGCAATTTGTGGTTTCTCGATCGCGTCGAGGCAACGATGACCGATCTTCGAACGCTTGTTCGAGGAACGGCAAAGCCGCCGGAGCTGATCACCATTGTCGTAATAGACGATGAAACGGTGCGGCGCGAGGGCAGCTATCCCCTCAACCGCGCCACGCTTGCCCGCATCATCGATACGATAGAGCCGCTTGGGCCGAAGGCCATTGCGCTGGACCTGCTGCTGGTCGACCCCGGGGCAAAAGACACTGACGAGGCGCTCGCGCGTTCGTTGAGCAGGAGTAGAAGCGTAATCGCCGCAGCGGCGATCTACCCCGGAAGCAAACAATGGACGCTGGGCGAAGGACCCCTCGCCCGCGTGCCGAATGCCGAGCGGTTTCTGTGGCCCCTGAAAGTGTTTTCGGACGCCGCCGCTGTCGGCGTCGTGAACGTGGTCACCGACAGGACGGGAACGCCCCGGTTCGTGCCGTTGCTGTTTCGGGCCGGAGATCAGTTGCAAGCGTCCTTCTCATTGCGTGTTGCCGCCATGGCGGCGGGAGAGGACCCTGGAATTGCGCCCGATGATCTATCGCTGGACGGACGGTCGATCCGTACCGACATTGGTCACATCCTGCCTCTGACATTTTATGGCCCGCGCGGCACGATCCGCACGATCAGCGCCGCGACGGTGCTGGAGGGCCGATTCGATCCCGGCACTATCCGGGGTCGAATTGTCTTGATAGGAGCGACCGCAACCGGCACCGGCGATGTCTTCCCGACACCGTTCGATCCCATACTGCCGGGCGTCGAGGTCATGTCGACGGCGATTGCCCATCTGACGACCGGCGACGGCATAGTGCGCGACCAGAACGTTCGCCTTGCGGACGCGGGTTTTGCAGTGGTGCTGCCCATGCTTATTGTCGGCCTGTTGGCGTGGCGCCGAAACGCCATCGGCCTGGCGGCGGTCGCCGGCGTGGTCCTGATCTGGTTCGTGGTCAACATGACCGCTTTCCTGCACCATATCTGGCTGAGCGCCGCGCTGCCGATGACCGCTGCCGTTCCGCCGGCAATCCTGTTTGGGGCCGCGCAGCTCTGGCTGGGCAGGAGCCGGGCGCAATATTTCGCCACGCAGAGCCAATTGCTTCAACGCGTTGAAGCCCCAGGACTGGGGGCATGGCTCGCCAAGCATGGCGACTTCCTCTCGGAACCCGTCCGGACGGACGCCGCCATCCTGTTCATCGACCTGTCCGGCTTCACCGGACTGAGTGAAACATTGGGACCGAGCGCCACACGCGAACTCCTGAACAATTTTCACGCGTTGGTGGACGAAGAAGTGACAAGCTGCGGTGGCGTTGTCACGAGTTTCATGGGTGACGGCGCCATGATCCTGTTCGGCCTGCCGGAACCGGCGGCAGACGACGCCTTCAATGCCGCCCGCTGTTGTGTCGGGCTCTCCAGCCGCACCAACGATTGGCTCGCCTCGTTGCCTGCGTCGACCGCATCCCGAATCGGCTTCAAGATTGGAGCGCATCATGGAACAATCGTGGCCTCTCGACTTGGCGGCGAAGGGCGTCAGCACATCGCGGCCATCGGCGACACCGTCAACGTGTCAAGTCGCTTGATGGAGATCGCTGCCGACCAGAAAGCCGAAGTGGCGGTGAGTGACGAAATGCTTGCTGTCGCCGGTCGCGACTGCGCGTTGTTCAAATCCGGTGCTTTGAGAGGACCTGTGGAGACACAGATCCGTGGACGATCCGGCTCGCTCGCAATCTGGTTTTGGCAGAGTGCCCGGGCGCCGCAGTAGATCCGGCCTTGTGATCGACAGCGCGCCATCCATGCCTTCGCCCGGCGCGCATGCCGAAATGGTGCACCAAAGCCTCGACGCTCGACACCGCTTTCGGCCTGCACATAGCTCGCAATCAGGACTTCCGCCTCCCCTCAATCCCCCTCGCCGCCTGCTCAACCGCCGCGCGGTCCGTGCCCAGTCTGTCGATCAGCTCCTGCGCTTCCTCGCCCGATATGCCGGTGCGCATGGCCAGTTCCTCGACCGCCAGGATGTCGGTGCTGGCGATCTCGCGCGGCAGGGCGTCGTCGGCGGTCAGCGGCAGCGCCGCCTCGCGGTCGATTTCGGCCTCGGCCCGGTGCCAGTGGTGTTCGGGGTCACCAGTGCCTTCGCGCTCCCAGATCTGGTAGGCGCGCTGCTGTATCTTGTGATGCCGGTCGTCTTCCATGGTGGTTCCTCCCCTGGGCTTTGAGGGCGATCCGAACGATCCCAGAAATCGCGCGGTCGCAATCGTTCGCGGCGCCCTTCGCGCTGGCTACTCGCATTGCCGTCTCGGCCCGCCGGAATATGGCTGGTAGCTGTTGTCTTCCGGACGGTAGGAGCGATAGCGGCTGAAGCAGGAGGCGACATGGTCCGGTTCGCCGCCGGCGGCCGCGTAGGCGCCCGCGCCCTCGACATAGCTTGCCTCTCGCGGCGCGGCGCGGTCGGCGCCGAGATAGGGCGATACGCAGGTGCGCTGCTGTCCGCTATAGGACATGTAGCTGTTGTCCTCGGGATCGTAAGAGCGGTAGCGGCTGGCGCACCAGGCGAGATGCGGCGGCGGCAGTTCGGTCCGCGCGATGGCGCCGGTGACGGTGGGATCGGGCTGCTGCCTGGCCGGGTCCTGGGCTGGCTCCCTGGCGGCGATGTCGGCAGGCGCGGACTGCTCGGGCGGCACACGTTCGAAGTCCTGCGCCGTCCTGTCCACCGGCCGCGCTTTCCGGGTCCACAGTTCCGCCACGCTGACGGTGGGCCTTGCCTCCCGCACAGGCTTGGCGGCAAGCAGCCAGGCTGCGAAAACCAGCCCGCTGCCGAACACCGCAAGGGTCAGCACGAAGCCGCCGACCAGTCCCAAAATCGCTTTCACTCGACACTCCTTGTGTCCCTGCCAATAAAATGCGGGACATCACGGCTTGTTCCAGAAAAGCAGGCGCGAGGGACCTAAGTCTGACCGACCCACAACCGGCAGCTCGCCGAGAACCGGGTGCGGCGCGATTTTTTTCGACGGTGAAAATCAAGGGAGCGGTCGAGCCATTGGGCCAGATCACGTCCCGGCTATTCCGCCGCCTCGGCATAATCCACGGGCACATAGTTGAGGATCGGCCCAAGCCAGCGCTCGGCATCGGCCAGCGGCATGGCTTTGCGGCGGGCATAGTCCTCGACCTGGTCGCGCTCGACTTTGGCGACGCCGAAATAATAGCTTTCGGGATGGGCGAGATAGATGCCGGACACAGACGAGCCCGGCCACATCGCATAGCTCTCGGTCAGGCCGACGCCGGCATTGCGCTCGCCGTCGAGCAGCCGGAACAAGGTCGCCTTCTCGGTATGATCGGGCTGCGCGGGATAGCCGGGCGCGGGGCGGATGCCGCGATAAGGCTCGCCGATCAGTTCGTCGGGCGCCAGCTTCTCGTCTGATGCATAGCCCCAGAATTCCTTGCGCACCTTCTCGTGCATGCGCTCGGCAAAAGCTTCGGCGAAACGATCGGCCAGCGCCTTGACCATGATCGAGGAATAATCGTCATTGGCGCGCTCGAAGCGCTCGGCGATCGCCACCTCCTCGATCCCCGCGGTGACGATGAAGCCGCCGATATAGTCCGGCTTGCCGCTGTCGGCCGGTGCGACGAAATCCGACAGCGCGACATTGGCCTTGCTGTCGCGCTTGATCAGCTGCTGGCGCAGCGTGAAGAAAGTGGCAAGCTCCTGCGAGCGCGCCTCATCCGTGAACAGCCTGATGTCGTCGCCGACGGCGTTCGCCGGCCAGAAGCCGATGACGCCGCGCGGCGCGAACCATTTTTCCGCGATGATTTTTGTCAGCATCGCCTGCGCATCCTCGAAAAGCTGGCGTGCCGCCGGTCCCTGCTTCTCGTCGTCGAGGATCTTGGGGTAACGCCCTTTCAACTCCCAGGTCTGGAAGAACGGCGTCCAGTCGATGTAGCGCGAGAGCTCAGTCAGGTCCCAGTTCTCGAACACTTTCACGCCGGTGAAGGACGGCTTCGGCGGTTCATAGGCGGACCAGTCCACCCTGTGCGCATTGGCCCTGGCCTTGGCCAGCGGCAGCCGCTGCTTGTCGGCCTCGGAGCGGGCATGCGCGTCAGCGACCTTTTTGTACTCGGCCCGCACTGTGTCGACGTAGCCGCCCTTGGTCTCCTTCGACAGCAAGGACGAGACGACGCCGACCGCCCGGCTGGCGTCATTGACATAGACCGTCTGTCCCCTGGAGTAGCGGGGATGGATCTTCACCGCCGTGTGCACGCGGCTGGTTGTCGCGCCGCCGATCAAAAGCGGAATGTCGAAGCCTTCGCGCTCCATCTCGGCGGCCATGTGCACCATCTCGTCCAGCGACGGGGTGATCAGGCCGGACAGGCCGATGATGTCGACATTTTGCTCGCGAGCCCTCTGCAGGATCTTCGCCGCCGGCACCATGACGCCGAGATCGATGATCTCGTAATTGTTGCACGCCAGAACGACGCCGACGATGTTCTTGCCGATGTCGTGGACATCGCCCTTCACCGTCGCCATCAGGATTTTGCCGGCCGTCTGGCGCTCGCCATTGTCGATGCCATTGGCGGCGTTGGCCAGTTTTTCGGCCTCCATGTGCGGCAGCAATCCGGCCACCGCTTGCTTCATCACGCGCGCCGACTTCACCACTTGCGGCAGAAACATCTTTCCAGCGCCGAACAGATCGCCGACGACATTCATGCCGGCCATCAGCGGGCCTTCGATGACATGCAGAGGCCGCTCGGCCGCAAGCCGCGCCTCTTCGGTGTCGGCGTCGATGAATTCGGTGATGCCGTTGACCAGCGCATGCGAAATCCGCCGCTCGACCGTCCAGTCGCGCCAGGCGAGATCGCGATCCCTGGCTTCCTTGCCGGCGGTGCCCTTGAAGCGCTCGGCGATCTCCAGCATGCGTTCGGTGGCGGTGCCGCCCGCCCTGGGAGCGCGGTTGAGCACGACATCCTCGCACGCTTCGCGCAGCTCCGGCTCGATCGTGTCGTAGACGGCGAGCTGACCGGCATTGACGATGCCCATATCCATGCCGCGCTGGATGGCGTGATAGAGAAACACGGCGTGCATCGCCTCGCGCACCGGCTCGTTGCCGCGGAAGGAGAAGGACAGGTTCGAGACGCCGCCCGAGATATGCACATGCGGCAGCGTGGCGGTGATCTCGCCTGTGGCCTCGATGAAGTCGACGCCGTAATTGTCGTGCTCCTCGATGCCGGTGGCGACCGCGAAGACGTTGGGGTCGAAGACGATGTCTTCGGGCGGGAAACCGGCCTGTTCGGTGAGCAGCTTGTAGGCGCGGGTGCAGATCTCGACCTTGCGCGCCTTGGTGTCGGCCTGGCCGGCCTCGTCGAAGGCCATGACGACCACCGCCGCGCCGTAGGCGCGCACCAGCTTCGCATGATGCAGAAAGGCTTCCTCGCCTTCCTTCATCGAGATGGAGTTGACCAGTGGCTTGCCCTGCACGCATTTCAGCCCGGCCTCGATGATCTCCCATTTCGAGGAGTCGACCATCACCGGAACACGGGCGATGTCGGGTTCGGCGGCGATCAAATTGAGGTACTCGACCATCGCCTTTTTCGAATCGATCAGGCCTTCATCCATGTTGATGTCGATGATCTGTGCGCCATTGGCGACCTGGTCGCGCGCCACGTCGAGCGCCGGGACATAGTCGCCCGCCGTGATCAGCTTTCGGAACTTGGCCGAGCCGGTGACGTTGGTGCGTTCGCCGACATTGACGAAGGGAATCTCATCAGTCAGCGTGAACGGCTCCAGCCCGGACAGGCGCATCTTGCGCTCGATCTCGGGGATGGCGCGTGGCGGATATTTCTTGACAGCCTCGGCGATGGCGCGGATGTGGTCCGGCGTCGAGCCACAGCAGCCGCCGACGACGTTGACGAGCCCTTCCCGCGCAAAATCCTCGATCTGCGCGGCCATGAAGTCCGGGCTCTCGTCATAGCGGCCGAATTCATTGGGCAGGCCGGCATTCGGATAGGCGCAGACGAAGGTGTCGGCGACGCCTGAAATTTCGGCCAGATGCGCGCGCATCGCATTGGCGCCGAGCGCGCAGTTGAGGCCGATGGTGAAGGGGTTGGCATGGCGCACCGAATGCCAGAAGGCGGTCGGCGTCTGGCCCGACAGCGTGCGGCCGGAGAGATCGGTGATGGTGCCCGAAATCATCACCGGCAGGCGCACGCCCTTTTCGAGGAAAATCTCGTTGCAGGCAAAGATCGCCGCCTTGGCGTTCAGCGTATCGAAGATGGTCTCGATGAGAATGATGTCGGCGCCGCCGTCGACCAGGCCGCGCAACTGCTCGCCATAAGCCAGGCGCAATTCATCGAAGGTCACCGCGCGGTAGCCGGGATTGTTGACGTCGGGCGACATCGAGGCGGTGCGGTTGGTCGGCCCGAGCGCGCCGGCGACGAAGCGCCGCTTGCCGTCCTCCTGCTGTGCCCTCGCCGCTGCCCGACGCACCAGCCGCGCGCCGTCGCGGTTCAGCGCGTAGACGGCATCCTCCATGCCGTAATCCGCCTGGGCGATCGAGGTCGAGGAGAAGGTGTTGGTCTCGAGGATATCGGCGCCAGCGATGGCGTATTGATAATGGATCTCCTCGATCGCCTTCGGCTGCGTCAGGATCAAGAGGTCGTTGTTGCCCTGCTGATGGCAGGCGCAGCCCGCGAAAGCCTCGCCGCGGAAATGCTCTTCGTCGAAGCCGAGACCCTGGATCTGCGTGCCCATGGCGCCGTCGAGGATGAGGATGCGCTCGCGTGCCGCTGCCGTCAGCGCCGCAAGCACTTCGGACCCATCGGGCCTGGCCGCGACGGGGCCGAACAATGCGTCCAGCGATGCAGAATTCTGCGACATTTTTATCCTTGAGGCGACAACCATCACATAAGGATATCTTTATGTCAACATACGGAATGCAAGCGAACGCGTCGTGGCGATAGTTCGGTGCGATCGGTCATCCCGATCGACAATGCGACGGCGGCGATCATTGGCGCCGCTGCGCCGTGCCTACACCACCACGTCCCGATATACCCTCACCTCGCCATCCTGGCCGCGGATGCGCCAATCCTGCCCTTCCCGCCCCTCGACATGGCATGGCCCGAGCGGCACCTTGCCGCCGCCTTCCGGCAGGTCCAGCACATAGATCGGATTGCAGATGCCCGACAGGCGGGCGCGCAGCGCGCCGGCCAGCGCCTGTCCCTGCGCAATCGTGGTGCGCCTGTGCGCCATGCCGCGCGCGAGGTCGCCATGGTGCAGGTAATAGGGTTTGACGCCGAGCCGGTACATCAGTTCGCGGCAGAGTTCCTCCAGCACCTCGACCGTGTCGTTGACGCCCTTGAGCAGGACGCTCTGGTTGAGCAGCACGAAGCCTGCTTGGCGCATGACGCGACAGGCCAATTCGGTGGCCGGCGTGATCTCCCGCGCATGGTTGAAATGGGTGACGACGGTGACCATCAGCCGGCCCCGCAAGGCGCCAACCAGCCCCGGCGTGATGCGCGCGGGCAGCACGACAGGCACGCGTGTGTGGATACGCAGCAGCCTCACATGCGCGATCGTCTCGATGCGGGCGCGGATTTCAGCCAGCGCCTTGTCGGGCAGCGAAAGCGGATCGCCGCCGGTCAGGATCACTTCGCGGATTTCGGTATGGACTTCGATATAGGCAAAAGCCTCTTCGAGCGCTTCTCGCGTATAGCCGCGGCCGATCGAGGTCAGGGATTCCTTGCGGAAGCAGAAACGGCAATAGACCGCACATTGGTAGGTCGCAAACAACAGCACCCGGTCGGCGTGGCGGTGCGTCAGTCGCGGCACCGGACTGAAGGCATGGTCGGCGATCGGATCGTCGAGCTCGCCTTCCGTTTCCGTCAGCTCATCCGGCGATGGAATGACCTGGGCGCGGATCGGGTCGGCGGGATCGTTCCAGTCGATCAGGTCGAGATAGGTTTTGGGGGCACGCACCTTGTGGCGTACGGCCGCCTCCTGCGCCGCCGCGTGCTCGGCGGGTGACAGCGGCAGCGAGGCGAGATCGCGGACGTGGCGCACGCCCGCGCGGATGTCGTTTTGCCAGGCGATGTCAGCATCGCGTCCTTCGTCGGCGATGGCCGCGTCATCGAAAGTGGAGTCTGGGGTCATTGGGGCCTCGGGGCAATTCTGGCGGTGCTATCGGCCGGATGGATGGTTCGGTCAACAGCAGTGGCTCGGCGCGGATTGTCGCTGCGCTGCGGTCCTTCGCATCCCCGGCTATCGCCGTAATCGACCAGCGCAGCAATTTCAGGCAATCTGACCGATAAGGCGCTCCAAGGGGAGATGGGCGCCGCTTAGGGAGGACCGCGATGAGCAAAATGCCGCGCTATGAGGATGCCGCTCAGCGCTTTCGCATCGAAGATGAGATCGCCCGGTTGTATGGCAACCCTGGAACCGGCATCAATGCCTATGTCGAATGCTGCGGCCGCTACACCGGAGAAGACCGGCTGGCGCTGCGCGCGATCTCGGCCGGCGGCGAGCTTCGCGAATTCAGCTTCGACGATCTCGCCGACATGTCCGGGCGCGCCGCCAATGTGCTCAAGGCCGCCGGCGTCGGTGCCGGCGATGTCGTCGCCGGCATGCTGCCGCGCGTCCCCGAACTGGTGGCGCTGATCCTCGGGACGTGGCGCATCGGCGCGGTCTACCAGCCGCTGTTCACCGCCTTCGGTCCGAAAGCCATCGAGCACCGCCTCGGCTATAGCGGCGCCAGGATCGTGGTGACCAACCCGGCCAATCGCGGCAAGCTCGACGAGGTCGAGACATCAGCGCAAATCGCCACCATTCTTGGCAATGGCGGTGAGCTACCTGCAGGCGACATCGATTTCCGCGCCGCGCTTGCCGCCGCCTCGCCCGAGTGCCAGCCGGTGATGCGCAAGGGCGACGACTTGTTCATGATGATGTCGACGTCGGGAACGACCGGCCTGCCCAAGGGCGTGCCGGTGCCGCTTCGCGCCCTGCTCGCCTTCGGCGCCTATATGCGCGACGCGATCGGCTTGCTGCCCGACGACATCTTCTGGAACATCGCGGACCCCGGCTGGGCCTACGGCCTCTATTACGCCATCACCGGCCCGTTGCAGCTCGGCATCGCCACGACCTTCTATGAAGGCGCCTTCAACGCCAAGAGCACTTACGACATCATCGAGCGGCTCGGCGTCACCAGCCTTGCCGGCTCGCCGACCGCCTATCGCCTGCTGATGGCGGAAGGCGCGGAAGCTGCGGCCCGTGTCAAAGGCAGACTGCGCGTGGTGAGCAGCGCCGGCGAGCCGCTCAACCCGGAAGTCATCCGCTGGTTCGACGCAAATCTCGCCGCGCCCATTCACGACCATTACGGCCAGACCGAGAACGGCATGATGGTCAACAACCATCATGGGCTCTCGCACGTCGTGCGCGTGGGCTCGGCCGGCTTGGCAATGCCCGGATATCGCATGGTGGTATTGGACAAGGCCGGCAACGAGCTCGGCCCCAACCAGCCCGGCATCCTCGCCGTCGACATCGCGAAGTCGCCGCTGCGCTGGTTCGACGGCTATCACCAAGCCGAGACGCCAGCGATCACGGGCGGCTACTACCGCACCGGCGACACGGTGGAGTACGAGCCGGACGGTTCGGTCTCCTTCATCGGCCGCGCCGACGATGTCATCACTTCGGCCGGCTATCGCATCGGCCCGTTCGACGTCGAAAGCGCGCTGATCGAGCATCCGGCGGTCAACGAGGCGGCTGTCGTCGGCGTGCCCGATCCGCAGCGCACCGAGATCGTCAAGGCCTTCGTCGTTCTGGCGCCGGCTTACAAGGGCAATTCGGAGCTCGCCGAAGAGCTGGCCCAGCACGTCAAGAAACGGCTGTCGGCGCACGCCTACCCGCGCGAGGTCGAGTTCATCACGGAACTGCCGAAGACCCCAAGCGGCAAGATCCAGCGCTTCCTGCTGAGGAAGGCGGAGGTGGAGAAGCGCAAGGCGTGATTAGGCGCCAATCTCCCCCCTCGAGGGGGGGATGTCGCCGAAGGCGACCGAGGGGGTGGTTGGGGGGGAAGCGCTAACGTCGTCTCGCGCTGCAAAAGGAGTCAGCGCTTCACGCGCGGCGACCCCCTCTGGCCTGCCGGCCATCTCCCCCTCATGTGGGGAGATCTGCAGCTCCAACGGCGTCTTTTTTCAGCCCAATGTTGTCATGTATCCTTGGAATCGAACGTAGAGCAGGGTTTATATCATGCGGTGGGTCTGGACGTTTCTGTTTGCACTGGTGAGCAGCGTGGCTTTCGCGGCCTCGCCGGAGGACGACTATGTGGCCGCGCGTGACAAGGCGATTGCTGATATCGCAGCGCTGAACAGTGCGAACGCGGCAATCGAGACCATCGACGCTGAGAACGAGAAGGCGCTGGCCGACCTCCAGCAGCGTCTTGCCGGCATCATCGGTCCGCTGGCGGTCAAGGACTTTCCGCCAACCGGCACAATCAATATCGAAAGCCTCAGCGACTCCGATATCGGCTATGGCATGCTCGATGGGCTGCGATACACCAAGGGCGACGACGGCCCCAGCCTAGTGGCAACGACGCGAGGGCTGCTGGAGCGCTGGCTCCAGTCCAGAACCGCCGAGACCGACGAAAGTTTCAAACTGCCCGCCGGCATCGATGAGGCGCTTAAGCTGGATGCCTTCTATACCCAGGCGATCAACAGCGACGCCGCCTTCGAGGGAACGCTCGACTTTCCATTGAAGAAACCCGAAGGCGCCGACATCGCCTTCGCACGGCTCGGCGGCTGGACGCAGGACGTCGGGCCGATCTATGAGCAGGAAGTCATCGTTACGCTCGTCAAAGGCAACAGCGTGAGAATTATCGCAGCGCCGGCAGCCCCTGCCGTTCCGAAGATCGCCGCCTGCGACGCCGTGTGGGCTGCTGCGGACGCCGCCGCGCAGAAATTCCAGGAGGCCTACCAGGCATCGGACCTGAAGGACGAAAAAGCGTTCGAGTCCTCCAACGCCGCCTGGGACAAGGGCGACAGCGACTACCGGGCCTGCATGGCGCAGCGCCTGCCGGCTGACCCGGCTTTCCCGGCGCTGCTCGCCCAGGCGCAGGCGCTGGCCGATCAAATGGCTGGGAAGTAAGCCTCCCGCAAGGGCCCGCGCGGCAAGATCAGCCGGCTTGTTGCAATCTGAGGCGAATATGACTTCGCCGCTGGGTTGCAGAACGCTGCAACCTGGCGTCCTACTTTCGGACACTCATTCAGATTTCGGCTGGACCCTGGCAGCCAAAAGCTTACCGTTTGTTCTCGGATTCGTCTCGAAGCTCAAACTTAAGCTTTAGCTACTATGGTCGACCGAAGGACTACTGTCCTGGAAAGGTCTTCGGATCGAGTTGGCAGGTGCAATGCTCAATTCCGGCCGGTTGAAACGGGCCGTTTTTTCTTCCGCCAACTTGCCGGCGGCGATTGCCTTTGTCGTGCTTCTCGTCTGCGCCCTGGTTGCCGACCAGAGGAACAGAGAGGTCTCCGATCAGCTGGCGCGCGCCGACGTCCTGGCCAAGGTCAACATCATACGCGCCAAGCTCGAAGGCAACATAGGCGGCAATCTCCAGCTGGTTCAGGGTCTCGTTTCGACAATCGTTACCGAGCCTTATATGGGCCAGCAAAGATTTGCGGCACTCGCCCGTAATCTGTTCGAGCAAAAATCGCAGTTGCGCGATATTGCCGGCGCCCCCGACCTCGTCATCGCGCTGATGTATCCGCTGGAAGGCAATGAAAAAGCCATCGGGCTGGACTACCGCAAGAGCGATACGCAACGCATGGCCGCGCTTCGCGCCCGTGACCAGCGCGCGCTGGTGCTCGCCGGGCCGGTCAAACTGGCGCAAGGCGGACGTGGCTTCATCGGCCGTATCCCGGTCTTCGTGCCGACGGCGGGTGGCGGCGACCGTTTCTGGGGTATCGTCTCGGCCGTGATCGATGTCGATCGGCTCTACGCTGCCAGCGGACTGACCGACCCTGATCTGGATATCGATGTGGCGCTTATCGGCAAGGATGCGCTCGGCGGCGGCGGGGAACTGTTCTTCGGCGGCGATAATGTCGTGTCCGGCAATCCGGTGATGGAAGAGGTGCAATTGCCTTCAGGCTCCTGGCAAATTTCAGCCATACCGAAGGGCGGCTGGCCGACCGCTCCGAAAAATGAGTGGCTGTTGCGTCTGCTCATGGCGCTTGCCGGCGCGCTGGTGGTGCTGCCGATCCTCGTGGCAGGACGTCTTTTCGGTGAGCGGCAGAAAAGTGACGCCGAGTTGAGGCGCCTGTCCCGGCGGCTGGAGCTGGCGTTGGAAGCCTCTGCTATAGGCGTGTGGGAGCACGATACCGTCAGCAACGAACTCGTATGGGACGACCGCATCAACGAAATCTATGGCAAACCCGGCGGCGGCAAGACCCGTAGCTATGACGACTGGGCGCTGGCGATCCATCCCCAAGACTTCGAACGGGCTAAAGCAGATTTCGATTCGGCTGTTGCAACACAAGGCCCCTACTCTTCGCAGTATCGGCTCCTGCGGCCGGACGGCACCATTCGCCATGTGCGCACCCGCGCCAGTTTCTTCCGGGACATCGACGGCACGCCAAAAATGATCGGCGCCGAATGGGATGTGACAGGCGACGTGCTGCTCAACGAGAATCTCGTGCGTGAACGTCGCCTTTCAGAATCGAAAAATGCCGAACTGAACCTGGCCAAAGCCCGCATCGAGCATGTCGCGATGCATGATTCGCTGACCGGTCTGCCCAACCGTCGGTATCTGGACGAGATGCTTGCCGAAAACCGCGAAGCCGACGGCCGTGCGGCGTTGCTGCATCTCGACCTTGACCGGTTCAAGCAGATCAACGACACGCTCGGCCATGCAGCGGGCGATGCATTGCTGGTGCATGCTTCGAAAGTCATCAAGGCCAGCGTCGGCAGTGCCGATTTCGTTGCGCGCATCGGCGGCGACGAGTTTGTCGTGCTGAGCCATGGACGCGACGACAAGGAACTCGCCGCGCTGGCCGACCACATTATCGATGCGATGCGCCAGCCGGTCGACTATCTGGGTCACCAGTGCCGGTTCGGCGTCAGCATCGGCATTGCGGCCAATAGCGGCGTCGATGCAAGGCAGTTGCTTGTCAATGCCGATCTGGCGCTGTACCGGGCGAAAGGCCGCGGCCGCAACCGCTACGAGTTTTTCAACGAAGAGCTGCAGAGCGAGATCGTGCGGACCAAGCAGACCGCCGACGAGATTCTGGGCGGGCTCGAGCGGAACGAATTCATCGTCTACTATCAGCCGCAGTTCGACGCCAAGACGCTGGAGATCGTCGGCGTCGAGGCGCTGTCGCGTTGGGATCACCCGCAACGCGGCATGCTGACCCCCGACGCCTACATCAAGGTGGCTGAAGAACTCAATGTCGTGGCGCTTATCGACCGCACCGTCCTGGAGCAGGCGCTCGATAATTTCGAGCGTTGGTCGCGCAGCCACCTCAACATCCCGCGCGTCTCGGTCAACGTTTCCGCACGGCGCCTGGAAGACAGGGACCTGATCAAGGGTTTGCGCAAGCTTCCCATCAAGGAAGGGACCGTGTCGTTCGAACTGGTGGAGTCGATTTTCCTCGACGAAAACGACGAGCTGGTCAGCTGGAACATCGAACACATCAAGGGGCTCGGCATCGACGTCGAGATCGACGATTTCGGCACCGGGCATGCCTCGATCGTCTCGCTGTTGAAGTTGCGGCCCCGTCGCCTCAAGATCGACCGCCAACTGGTTACCCCCATCACCAGCTCAACCGCACAGCGGCAGCTTGTGTCGTCCATCATCGACATCGGCAAGTCGCTCGGGATCGAAGTGATCGCCGAGGGCGTCGAGACGATGGAGCACGCGCGCATCCTGAAAGAGCTTGGCTGCGACATCCTGCAAGGCTTCCTGTTCGGCTACCCGATGGATGCCAAAGTCTTCAAGGCCTTCGCGCAGTCGCGCAAATGGCTGGCGGCGAGCTGACAAATCCTGGCTTTGCTGGACGCAAATGCGGACGCAGGACCTGCGTCAGATCCGCAGCCCCGGCGCCTCGTGCCCGGTCCTCTCCACATATTCGGTATAGCCGCCGCCATAGGTGTGGATGCCTTCTGGCGTCAGTTCCAGCACGCGGTTGGAGAGTGCGGCCAGGAAATGGCGGTCGTGCGAGACGAACAGCATGGTGCCTTCGTATTGCGACAGCGCCGTGATCAGCATCTCCTTTGTGGCGATGTCCAAATGGTTGGTCGGCTCGTCCAGCACCAGCAGGTTGGGCGGGTCGAACAGCATCAGCGCCATTATCAGGCGCGCCTTTTCGCCGCCCGACAGCACCCGGCATTTCTTCTCGATCTCGTCGCCGGAAAAGCCGAAGCAGCCGGCGAGTGCCCTGAGCGGCGCCTGGCCGGCTTGTGGAAACGCGTCCTCCAGCGTCTGGAACACGGTGCGTTCGCCCTCCAGCACCTCCATGGCGTGCTGGGCGAAATAGCCCATTTTCACACTCGGCCCCCGAGCAACTGTGCCGGCATCCGGGTCAGACGCGCCGGCCACCAGCTTCAGCAGCGTCGACTTGCCGGCGCCGTTGACGCCCATGATGCACCAGCGCTCGCGGCGGCGGACCTGGAAGTCCAGCCCCTCATAGATCGAGCGGCTGCCATAGCCCTTGTGGACGTTCTTCAGCGTCACGACATCTTCGCCGCAGCGCGGCGCCGGCTGAAAATCGAAATTCACGATCTGACGGCGCTTGGGCGGCTCGACACGATCGATCTTGTCGAGCTTCTTCACCCGGCTCTGCACCTGGGCGGCGTGTGACGCCCGCGCCTTGAAGCGCTCGATAAAAGCGATCTCCTTGGCCAGCATGGCCTGCTGGCGCTCGAACTGCGCCTGCTGCTGCTTGTCGGCGATCGCCCGCTGCTGCTGGTAGAATTCGTAATTGCCGGAATAGGCGGTGAGCGAACCGGCGTCGATCTCGACCACCTTGTTGACGATGCGGTTCATGAACTCGCGGTCGTGCGAGGTCATCAGCAGCGCGCCCTCATAACCTTTCAGGAACTGCTCCAGCCAGATCAGGCTTTCGAGATCGAGATGGTTGGACGGTTCGTCGAGCAGCATGACATCGGGCCGCATCAACAGGATGCGGGCCAGCGCCACGCGCATCTTCCAGCCGCCGGACAGTTTGCCGACATCGCCATCCATCATCTCCTGGGAAAAGCCGAGGCCGTCGAGCACTTCGCGGGCGCGGCCATCGAGCGCATAGCCGTCGAGCTCCTCGAAACGATGCTGCGCCTCGCCGTACTTCTCGATGATCTCATCCATCCGGTCGGCCTGCTCGGGATCGGCCATGGCCGCCTCGAGTTCGGCCATTTCGGCCGCCACGTCGCTGACCGGCCCGGCGCCGTTCATCACTTCGGCCACAGCACTGTGGCCGGCCATGTCGCCGACATCCTGGCTGAAATAGCCGATGGTGACGCCGCGATCGACCTGCACCTGGCCCTCGTCGGGCTGCTCCTGGCCGGTAATCATGCGAAACAAAGTCGTCTTGCCGGCGCCGTTCGGACCGACAAGGCCGATCTTCTCGCCCTTCTGTAGCGAGGCCGAGGCCTCGATGAAGACAAGCTGGCGGCCGTTCTGCTTGCTGATGCTTTCAAGACGGATCATGAGGCGGTCCGGGGGAGTTGGTGCAAAGTTGAGGGATTTGCCCGGGGCCATACGCGAATGAGCGCAAGGAGGAAAGAGGCAGAAGTGCCACAGATGGTGGCGAGGACCCGTCATTGCGCCCGAAACAAAAATCCAGCGATTGTCGAAAACCGCCCTCGCGGAACGACATTGGCACGGCGGCCTGCATGGCCCCCAAACAGCGAGACCAACAGGCAGGAATATGACGATGGCCAAGATGCTCGTGATCTACAAAACCCCGGCTGATCCGGAGGCGTTCGACCGGCACTATTTCGAGGTTCATGTGCCGCTGGCCAAGAAGCTTCCCGGCCTGCGGCGCTACGACATCAGCAGGCGGCCCATCATCAAGCGCTCGGCGGGCGAGATTCCGTATCTGGTCGGGACACTCTATTTCGACAGCCTCGCCGATATGCAGAGCGCATTTGCCACCGAAATCGGCATTGCCTGCGCCGCTGACCGGCGTATACTCGCCCCAGGAGACGATGACTTGACGATGCTGCTGTTCGACGTCGACGAAGTGTGAATCTTAGCCGATCTCGGAGTGGAACGAAGGAGCCGCACCGAAGCGGACGACGTTACTTCGCGTCGTGGAAGATGATCCCCACCGTATGCCGCCGTCCCGAGCGCAGGCGGCTGACGCCGTGCCGGAGATTGACGCGGTAGTGCCCTTTCGTACCTTGCACCGGGCGATTGTGGACAGCAAAGATCACTGCATCGCCCCGGGTCAGCGGCACCACTTCGGCACGGCTTTGCATGCGCGGGCGCTGCTCGGTCAGCACGAATTCGCCGCCGGCGAAATCCTCGCCTGGCTGCGACAACAGGATTGCGACCTGCAGCGGAAAAGCGAGGTCGCCATAGAGGTCCTGATGGAGGCAGTTAAAGTCGCCGGGGCCATACTGGAGGAGAAGCGGCGTCGGCCGCGTTTGGCCGCTTTCGTGGCAAAGCTGGAGGAAGGCGGCGTGGTCATCGGGATAGCGCTGTGCCACGCCCATGCGTTCGTTCCAGTCGTTGGCGACGCCGGCCAGCCTCGGATAGAGCGCGGTGCGCAGGCCACCGACCAGATCCGGCAGCGGATAGCGGAAATAGCGGTACTCGCCCTTGCCGAAGCCATGGCGGGCCATCACCACATGGCTGCGGAAATGGTCCTCATGCGGATAGAGACCGGCGATCTCGGTGCACTCCTCGGGTGAAAGCAGCGCCGGCATGACGGTGCTGCCGTGGCTGTTCAGTTCGCCGACCAGAGCACTCCAGTCCTGCGCTGCGATGCGCGCTTCGGCCGAATGGGCTGCGCGTTTGGTGCTTATCGAATGGATGGTCATGGATGCCTCCTTTGCTTGCGGTCAAAGTGGGGCGAACGAGGCGCCTGGGCCACCCGATTCCTGCGATGAACATTGTCATCTGCTGCCGGCAGCGATTAACTGTGTACATGCATCTTTCGATCGAACCGCTAAATGGCGTCAAAGGGCTTCCTCTCGGATCGTCTAAGGCGACTGTCAGATCCTTCTTTTCAGGAGAGCTCAAGGTCTTCCGGCGGAGCCCAACCAGCGTTCCGGCCGACTATTGGCCGGACCTTGGAGTATTCGCCTATTACAAGGCCGATGGCGCACTCGAAGCGCTGGAATTCACCTCGCCTGCGATCTTGGAACTGGGTGGCGCGTCGCTGTTTCCGATTTCCATGGAGGTTGCGCTGAGGTTCTTGAGACAAACCGACCCCAATGTGAAGGTCGAGATCGATAGCGCGATTTCGAATGCTCTCGGCATCAGCATCTGGACAGCCATAGGAAAAGAAGCGGACTCCCAGGTGGAAACACTTTTGCTGTTTGGAGCCGGCTACTACGGCTGATCCTTCCGGGCGATATCCACTGCAGATCGACTGCGTATCGATCGCATCAGACCGGATCGGCACCCTTGCGGCGATACGCCTCCAACTCAGGGTCCAGATCGACCCTCACCGCGTTTGTGAACAGGCAGGTCGCCACCATGATGCCGGCGAAGGCGACGAGGTTGACCAGCAGTGTGTCGTCGTAGCTAGCCTTGAGTGCCGCCCAGACATCGTCGGGAACGGCGTTGGTATCGGCAGCGACTGCCTTGCCGAATTCGATCAGCAAAGCTTCTTCAGCGCTGGGCTCGATCGCCTCGGGATCAAGACCGCTGTCGATCAGCGCGCGGCGGAAGAAGGTAAGCGGTATCTCGGCGCGGCATCTCTCGGAGATCGCCAGCGACAACAGCCAGACAGCGCGGTCGTCGAGTGCGGGCTTGAGCAGATCGCGCAGGGTGAACCATTCGGCATAGATGCGGTGGGCCGCCGGTGAATGCAGCAGGATGCGCTTCATGTTGGTCATGCGCCCGCGCAGGCCAAGCTCCCTGTCGTGCTCGGCGCGGATGTCTTGCGATGCCGAGGCGTAGTCGATCGGCGGGATCATGGCCATGGGACGGTCCTTGGTTGGGTGGTAGCGAGGCATTCTGCGACACCCTCACCCAAGCGTCGTATGCAATTGCGGCGCGGCGCGCAGCGTGTTGGACACCGTGCAGATCGCTTCGGCGTCCTCGACGATCCGCTGCTTGGTCGCAGCGTCGAGATCGCCTGAGATGTCGAGCCTGATGTTGAGCCTTTCGACGCGCGACGGCTCGTCCTTGGCCTTCTCGCCGCTGACCTCGGCGCGCACCTCGCCAAGCGCGGCGGCAACCCCGAGGCGGGAGGCGGCGATGCGCGCACTCAGCACCATGCAGGCGGCGAGCGAGGCGTAGAGCAGGTCGAGCGGATTGAAGCCCGGCGCGCTGACGCCGGTGACGACATCGACTGCACCGCCGGTCGGAGTGGTGATGGAAGGCAAGCCGCCGGGCTGCAGCGTCGCCGTCGCGCCGGTGACGCGGGTTCTGACCTTCAACTCAGCCATCGCAAATCCTTCTGGCCGGCAGTCCGGCAAAGGGGTAAGGATCGCCCGTGGCGTGTCCTGTCCCGCTATATGGTATGTCCTGGGCCGATACCGCAACCTCCGCAGAAGCGGCACCCTGTCAGCAGTCTTCACTGCGCCCGTTTCCTCTCCACCCTGCTCTTTGCTAGGCTCGCGCGATCCGCAACAGGATCGCGAGAGCCATGATCGTCCAGGCCTGCATCAATGGCGCGCGCGCCGCCGATTTTCACCCCACACTGCCGCTCGACTCCGACGCTATGTCGCGCGACGGGGCGGCTTCGATTGCCGCGGGCGCAGCTGAGCTGCATGTCCATGCCCGCAGCGCGGACCGCCGCGAGAGCCTTGCGCCGGCAGCGATGGATCCGACCATCGCAGGGCTGCGCCGTGCCTGCCCCGGTACGCTGATCGGCGTCTCCACCGGCGCCTGGATCGAGAATGACGATACAAGCACGCTGGTCGCCATCGCCGGCTGGCGCGAATTGCCGGACTATGCCTCGGTCAATCTCAGCGAGGCGGCCGCGCCTATCGTCATGGAGAGCCTGCGGCAGCGCGGCATCGGCATCGAGGCGGGTCTGGCGTCGGTCGCCGACGCCGAGCGGCTGGTCGGCCTCGACCATGGCGGGCGCGTGCTGCGCGTGCTGATCGAGATTTCCGAGCAGACGCTAGACGGGGCTTTTGCGGTCGCCGACGGCATCGAACAGGTCCTGGAGCGCGCCGGCATTCGCCGTGCCATCCTGCTGCATGGCGAGAACGCGACGGTGTGGCCGTTCGTGCGCCGTGCCGCGGATCGCGACTGGTCGACGCGCGTCGGGCTGGAGGATGGGAAGCATCTGCCGGATGGCACGGTTGCGGCCGGCAATGCCGCGCTGACGGCGGCAGCCGTGGCGATCTTCCAGGCCGGGCGATAGCGCATACAAGCAGCGCGCCAAGGCATCGCCGAGACGATGGCGATCGCAAGGCCCGGGCCGCGAAAGTCGGTGAAAGCTATTCAAATTTTATGTATTAATTAAACCGGCAGTTAATCGTCGCATCAACGATCTCATCGGTGTTAATATTCTCCGGCATCGGGGACATTTTTTAATGAACGTCATTCCGGATAATGATCACGCTGCGCCGCGTCGGATTCAACAATATACATCGATACAGACCCTGCGGGGGCTAGCAGCCCTAATGGTTGTTATCTATCATCTTCCGGCCGCACTAGGCGTGCTCGATTTGCCTATTCCCATTCTAAACAGCGGCGTCGACCTGTTTTTCGTCATCAGCGGTTTTGTCATGGTTCTCTCGACGGAGAACAGACATCGCGACCACCGTGCTTTTTTGATGCAGCGGTTCACGCGCGTCGTTCCGTTCTATTGGGTCATGACCTTCCTCATGGTCGCCGCACTTTGGCTGTTTGCCGGTCGTGGAGTGTCCTTTGAGCAGATTACCAATAGCCTGCTTTTCGTGCCCTATCTCGATACGGCCACAGGCTATGTCCAGCCAGTGCTTGGCGTGGGTTGGACGCTCAATCTGGAAATCCTGTTTTACATTCTGTTCGCGGCGACTATGGGTTTTGGTGCGCTGACGCAAATGGCCACGATTGGCGTTGTCTTTGCAATCGCCGTAGCCGCACGCATTATCTTCAAACCCGCCGCCGACACTGTGCTGTTTTTCTATACCACGCCAATCCTGTTTGAGTTCCTTGCCGGCATGGCTGTCGGCCATCTGGTCGGCAGACTGGTGCGTTTGCCGGCTTTCCTGGGCGCCTCGGCTGTCGGGTTCGCTATTGTGTCCACACTGGTGATGGTACTTGGCTTCAACTTGCCGCGAACCCTTGCTCAAGGTATCCCGGCGCTGATCCTTGTCGCGGGTTGCATCAGCCTGGAGAGCTACTTCCGACTTTTTGCTCCTCGCGTGCTGGCAAGGCTGGGAGATGCTTCCTACTCTCTCTATCTGACCCATCCTATCGTGCTGCTCGCGATCGCTCCTGTCGTTGCAACCGCCAATGTGTCACCATGGCTTGCAAGCATAGCTATTGTCACCGCCTGCATCGCCGTGTCCCTGGCGAGTTATAGTTTTATCGAAAGGCCGCTTTTGGCCATGTCGCGAATGAGCCTCTCCGCTTATCAGGTGAAGGCGTGAGTTGCGGCTACGCCGCAGCTCGGTCGGCCTGCCATTCGGGTGCGTTGCTCACTACGACCTACCGTCGCGTTCAAGCGACCACGGCCGCGGCAAGATCGTCTTCGAACTCCCTCACCTAGTGCTGTCGCGCACATCCTCGACTGCCCCAAAATGTGCAGCGGTTTTGGGACGACATGCATCCTGTCTTGCCTGAACGCACACGGGAACTGACACAGAGGGATGACATAGCTCTTGCTGCTGTTAAAAATTCCCCATAAGGTATTTTTCATATCCGAAAGAAAATCCGATCGTTTCTTTCCCATTATGAAAGCCTTGCCTTTGCGTGAGCATCTCGATCAAACCGATCGACGGCTGGTAAAGCTGTTGTCGCAGGATGCCCAGCCCGGCATCAACCGGCTCGCCGAGACGATGGCGATCTCGGTGCCGACGGTGCGCTCAAGGTTGCGCAATCTGCTCGACCGCAACCTCTTGAAGATCGTCGGGCTGCTCAATCTGACCGAACGCCCCGAGTTGATCTCGGCCATTGTCGGCATCAACGCTCAGGGACGTGGCCGCGCCCGGGAACTGGCGCAGCGCATTGCCGAACTGCCTTTCGTCAACTCGGCCTCGGTGGTTACCGGGCGCTTCGACATCATCGTCGACGTGACCGTCGCCGGCGATGTCGCCGACCTCTACCGCATCACCAGCGAGCTGATTCCGGGCGCCGGCATTCCCGGGGAAGTCGTGCGCAGCGAAACCTTCGTCGTCATGGCTTCATGCAACAAATGGGTCAGCCTTCCCGAAGGCTGCTGGTCGGAAGAAACACCGTCACGCAAGGAGCCGGCATGAGAATAGCTGTTCTCGGCGGCCTCGGCCTGCAGGGACGGGCGGCCATCGCCG
Source organism: Mesorhizobium sp. M1078 (assembly GCF_040318615.1). Classification (NCBI taxonomy): domain Bacteria; kingdom Pseudomonadati; phylum Pseudomonadota; class Alphaproteobacteria; order Hyphomicrobiales; family Phyllobacteriaceae; genus Mesorhizobium; species Mesorhizobium sp. M1078. The sequence continues at coordinate 27,240 of NZ_JAMYMP010000036.1, read as the reverse complement.
ATCTCGTCGCCAGCGCCGGTGTCGAGGAAGTCGTCTGCGTCGATACGTCGGCTGACGGCCCTGCCCGGCTTGCCGGGCTGACCGACCTTTCCCGCGTGCGTTTCGTCATGCCCGAGGGCGCGATCGGTCCGGCGCTTGCCACCGTGCTGGCGGATGTCGACGCCGCCATCGATCTGTTGCCGCAGCCATTGATGCGCGAGGCGGTGCAGGCCGCGATCGCAACGCGCACGCCGCTGGTCACTACCAATTACGGCAAGGCGATTGCCGATCTGGCGCCGGAGGCTGAACAGGCCGGCGTTTCGATCATGACCGAATGCGGGCTCGACCCCGGCATCGACCTCGTGCTCTACGCGCGCGCCGCAAAGCAGTTCTCTACGATTTCTTCGATCGATTCCTATTGCGGCGGCATCCCCGAACCGAAGGCGATGGCCAAGCCGCTGTGCTACAAGGTGAGCTGGAATTTCGACATGGTTCTGGTCAGCCAGAACCGCGACAGCGTGATGATCGAGGATGGCAAGCGCGTCGAAGTGCCGGCCGGGCGGCAACACGACAATCCCTTCATCCACGAAATCGAGGTCGCGGGCCTTGGCCGGCTGGAAGCTTTCCCCAATGGCGACGCGCTGCACTATGTCGAGATGCTGGCAGCCGCCAAGGGATTGCGACGCTCGGGCCGCTATACGCTGCGCTGGCCGGGATGGTCGGCGTTCTGGGCGCCGCTGAAGGAACTCGGCTTCCTCTCCGAAGACAAGGTGCCCGGCACCAGCGCCAGCCCGCGCGAATTTCTCGGCCGGCTGCTCGGCCCGCAACTGCAATATGGCGCCGACGAGAAAGACCTTTGCGTGATGCGCAATGTCTTTTCCGGTCTCGAAGGCGGCCGCGCCAAAACGGTGACGTCGGACCTGATCATCGAACGCGACTTGGCATCAGGCCTGTTCGGCATGAGCCTTGGCGTCGGCTATCCCGCCAGCATCGTGGCGCAGATGCTGGCGCGGCGCGAGATCGCCACACCAGGGCTTTTGAACCCGCTGCTGCATGTGCCGGACGGGCCGTTCTTCGACGAGCTGGCGAGGCGTGGCATCAAGGTTGCCGAGACGGTGGCCTGGGACTGACTATTTTCGAACGGTGGCTGCCGCCGGCAAACGGTGCCGCCGCTCAAAAAACACCCAAAAGGGTGGAATAACAAAGTGGAACAACAACGATAACAGGAGGAATGCCAAAATGAAGATTGCCAGACTTTTTATCGCCGGACTTGCGCTTGCGGGGCTCGCCACGGCGGCCAGTGCCGGAACGCTCGACGAGATCACCAAGCGCGGCGAACTGCGCGTCGCGGTACAGACGCAAGGACCTCCCTTCTCGCTGGTCGGCGCGGCCGGCGAGCGCACCGGCAGTTCGGTCGAACTCGCCGAACTGATGGCCAAGGAAATGGGCGTCAAGATCACCTTCCTCGACTATGATTGGGACGGGCTGATCCCGGCGCTGCTTTCGGGCAAGGCCGACCTGCTCGTCGCCGACATGACGCCGACGCTGGCGCGCGGCATGAAGGTCGCCTTCACCACACCTTACATGTATACGGGCAGCACCGTCTTCACCAAGGCCGACAGCAAGTTCAAGACAACCGAGGACTGCAAGGCCAAGGGCACCAAGATCGCCGTGCTGTTGGGCGCCACCGGCGAAAAGGAAGCCAAGAACGCCTTCCCGGATGCCGACATCAAGAGCTACAAGGGCGGCGGCCCGCTGCTGCTCGACGCAGTCAACAACGGCCAGGCCGATTGCGGCGTCAACGACGTCTCGGCGGTCAAGGGTCAGTCGACAGCCTATCCCGCCGGCACCTTCACCATCATGCCGGACCTGTTGTCGAAGGAGCCGCTTGCCTTCGCCACCCGCTACGACGAGCCGGACCTGTTGATCTGGATGAACCTGTTCCTCAACCAGGTCAGCATCGACGGCCGCCTGCAGAAGAACCTCGACTACTGGGTCAATTCCGACGCCTGGAAGAAGGATCACTAAGCAGAGGTAAGCAGGGAGTAGTGAGTAGGAAGTAGTGAATGGTGAATGGTGAATGGTGAATGGTGAATGGCCATTCCGGACGCTACTCACTACTCACTACTCACTACTCACTACTCACTACTCACTACTCACTACTCACTACTCACTACTCACTACTCACTACTGCCCATTCACCATTCACCATTCACCGCCATGCTCGAAAATTTCAGCTTCCGCACCATCATCGAATATCTGCCTTTGTTCGGGCAGGGTCTGATCACGACCGTGTGGCTGTCGGCGCTGTCCTTTGCGGGCGCGCTGGCCGTCGGCATCGTGCTCGCCGCCATGAACCTGCAGCGCGGCCAGCTGTTTCGCGTGCTGGCCAAGGGCTATATCGATGCCGTGCGCGCCACGCCGTTGCTGGCGCAGCTCTACTTCCTCTATTTCGGCCTGCCGCGTCTCGGCTTCGTCCTGCCCGAGCTGGTCGTCGGCATCATCGCTCTGTCGCTGAACAGCGGCGCCTATGTCGCGGAAATCATCCGCGCCGGCATCCTGTCGATCCCGCGCGGCCAGGTCGAGGCCGGCGTCGCCTCGGGGATGACCTATGTCCAGCGCATGCGCCTGGTCATCCTGCCGCAAGCCTTCAAGGTGACGATCCCGCCGCTGCTCGGCCAGGCGATCGTGCTGGTCAAGGATTCCGCGCTTTTGTCGCTGATCTCGGTTTCCGAACTGACGCGCGCCGGCCAGTTGCTGGCGTCCGACCGCTTCATGCCGGCGGAAGGTTTCATCACCATCGCCGCCTTCTATCTGCTGCTCTATTACGGCCTCAAAGGACTGGCGGGGCTGTCCAGTCGCTGGCTCGGTCTGCAGCCGGCAAGGAGCAGCACATGATCTGGCAACAGCTGCAAAGCCTGGCCGGCAGCTACCCCCTCGCCTTGCGCGGCCTTGGCATGACCGTGATGCTGTCGGCGATCAGCCTGGTGCTGGGCACGCTGCTTGGCTTCGGCCTCGGCATATTGCGCACCGGCGGCAACCGGCTGATCTCGAGCGTGATCGGGGCCTGGGTCGACCTGATCCGCGGCACGCCGTTCCTGGTGCAGATCTTTCTGATCTTCTTCATCCTGCCGGAATTCGGCATCGAGCTCGATGCCTTCACCGCCGGCATCATCGCGCTCACCAACCTCGCCGCGTGCTTCATCTGCGAGATCGTCGCCGCCGGCATCCGCTCGGTGCCGACCGGCCAGGTTGAGGCAGCTCTGGCGTCTGGCCTGTCGCGCTGGCAACGCATGCGCCAGGTGGTGCTGCCGCAGGCGATGCGCATCGTGCTGCCGCCGCTGGTCGGGCAATATGTACTCTTGATCAAGGATTCCTCCGTCGTCTCGGCGATCGGGCTGACCGACCTCACCCGCGTCGGCTGGCTTGTGGTGCAGCGTGTGCCCAACGGCCTGCTGGTCTTCTTCCTGGTCGGCGTCGGCTATTTCGTCGTCTGCTATCCGCTGATCATGCTCGCCCGCCGGCTGGAGCGCCGCATGGGCGCGGCGCATGGCGAGGTGCAGCTGTGACATCGAACCCAAAGGGCTGACCGCCATGACCAATCCAAGCCCGACCAAGACAAACCTGACCAAAACGGGCATGATCGACTTTCGCGGCGTCAACAAATGGTTCGGCTCGCTCAATGTGCTGAAGGACATCACGCTCAGCGTCGAGCCGCGCGAAGTGGTCGTCGTCTGCGGCCCAAGTGGTTCGGGCAAGTCGACGCTGATCCGCTGCATCAACGGCCTGGAAGCGATCAAGGATGGCGACCTCGTCGTCGACGGCCAGCGCCTCGGCGACCCCGCCACCAACATGACGCAGTTGCGCACCGAGATCGGCTTCGTCTTCCAGTCGTTCAACCTCTACCCGCACAAGACGGCGCTGGAAAACGTCACGCTGGCGCCGATCCATGTGCGCAAGATCCCCCGCGCCGAGGCCGAGCAGGCCGGGCGCGACTTGCTGGCCAAGGTCGGCCTCGCCGACAAGGTCAACGCCTACCCGTCACAGCTGTCCGGCGGCCAGCAGCAGCGTGTGGCCATCGCGCGCTGCCTCGGCATGCGCCCCAAGATCATGCTGTTTGACGAACCGACCTCGGCGCTCGATCCCGAGATGATTTCCGAAGTGCTCGACGTCATGGTCGCGGTGGCCGAGGAAGGCATGACCATGATGGTGGTAACGCACGAAATGGGCTTTGCCCGCAAGGTGGCGCAGCGCGTGGTGTTCATGGACGCCGGCGCCATCGTCGAAAGCGGCACGCCGGAGGCGTTTTTCTCCGACCCGAAGACCGACCGCAGCCGGGCTTTTCTAAGCAAGATTCTAAGGCATTAGAGTTTAGCCAAAGCCGGTCGTCCGAAAGGCCGCGGGGCAGGAACTGTCGACGCATAGCGCCAAACAACGAGCCGCCGGTAGAGTGGATCGGCTACGTTTAGGTCTCCGGCTACGCCTCTGGGAACTTCCACGTGCCGTCCATAACCTCAGCGCGTGGTCGATAGAGCCGTACCATCCAGTTCCAGCCGGGCCACCATCGGCTGTACGGTCAAGCCACCGGCGCCGCGCCGCGCCGCTCGAGCGCGGTCCTGCGGATGATTTCCGCGATTTCCGGGCTACTGCTGCACAGCATCTGGAAATCCGCCGCGTGCAGCGACAGGAGTGAGACAGAAGTCGCGGCAGTGACGGTCGCCATACGCGGTTCGCCGCTGATCAGCGCCATCTCGCCGAAGAAGGCGCCAGGGCCAAGCTCCACCGGGTTGGGCGTCGCGACGCTGACGCGGCCCTCCACGACGAAGAACATCCGATCACCGGTCTCGCCACTGCGGCAGATCACGGCGCCCGCCGGCACCGTGCGAGGCCTTAACGCGCGCACGATCTCGACCAGCGTGGCCGGGCCAAGCTTCTGAAACAACGGAACGCCGGCAATCAATTGCCAATTGCGGACGAAATCCTCGCGACGGACTTCTTGATAAAAGCCGGAGGCAAGAATGCCGGCCCAGAGCCCGAAGATGCCGATGCCACACATCATGACAGCCCCGGCAAGGACGCGGCCGGCGAAGCTTTGCGGAATGTCGTCGCCATAGCCGGTAGTGGACAGCGTGACCACCGCCCACCACATTGTCTCGGGGATGCTGCCGAACTTTTCCGGTTGGACGTCGCGCTCGATGACATAGGCCGCGAGTGCGACACCGAACAGAACCAGGCCGAAGACCGTGGTGACGCCGACCAGGTTGCGCGCTTCGTTGGCCAGAACCCTGCCAAGCAGCGGGAAGAAGGTCGAGTCGCGCAGCGGCTTCAGCAGCCAGACAGCACAGTAGAGGCTCCGGTCGGGCGTGCCGTCGAGCAGAAATGCGGCGACTGGAACCAAAACCGCGAGCACATCGATCGCGATTGCCGGCGTCCTGTCCCTGAGGTCTCCCGCCCAGCGCTTGAGCAGGGTCTCGGCCATCTGCAGAAGATAGGCGGCCCAAATGACAGCAAGCACGGCAGCCAGAGCCAGTCTGCTTCGTCCGGACATGTTCGGCATCGTGAGCGCAGCCACCGCCAGAAGCCCAGGCGCAGCGAGCACCGCATTTAGCGGTGCGTAGATTCTCAGAAAAGGCAGTACCGACATTCTATCCCACCAGCGGCCACTGTGCTCCAGAATAGAGGCCTTCCGGGCAAGCGCAAAGGGTGCTTTGCGATCGCAAGATCAGGTCACGCCAATGGCTTTCGGGCGCCGCTATCGGCGCTCCACGGTCGCACCGCAGGCGACGGATCAGCTCGGGAGCCGCCACATTCGCACGCGACCCGCACCGCGCAATTCCGTTTCCTCGAGTGGGTCGCAAGCAAATTTCGGTCCAAGCAGTTGGCAAGTTGCATCGGAAATACGGATTTCATCGGGCTCCGCGGACGTTTGAATACGTGAGGCGAGATTAACGGTCTCACCCCACAGGTCATAGGCGAACCGCCTCTTGCCTATGACGCCGGCGACGATCGGTCCTGAGTGAATTCCAATTCTCAGCCTTATCGGTTCTCCTGCGAAGCGTTCCCGCTTGACCGCTTTGCGCAGCTCAATCGCATAGCGCGTGAGGGCCTTTGCATGATCGGATCGCGCCGTGGGCAGGCCGGCGACCACCATCACACAATCGCCAATTGTTTTGATTTTTTCGCAGCCGTATCGCTCAGAGAGCCGATCCGCCGCCTTGAAGAAGTAGTTTAAAATAGCGAGCGTCGTCACCGCTCCGACGCTGCGCGCTCTTTCGGTAAAGCCGACGATGTCGGCAAAAAGCACACTCACCTCCGCATGGTTGTCGGCAATTTTCTTTTGCGCTTTCAACCGCTCCGCGATGGATGCCGGAAGAATGTTGAGGAGCAGGGTTTCGGCGCGCTGGTATTCACGCGCCAATCCCTCCTGGCTCTTTCTCAGTGCCTCGTTCGTCGATTGCAATTTTTCGTTGAGTTGACGCTCCCTCTCTTGCAGGAGCGTCATTTCATAGGCCTTCTGTTGAAGCCGCTGCCTGTTGTCTCGTTCGGCAGTGGCGTCCAGAAAAAGCAGCCACACGCACGCATTGTCAGCAAAAAAATGAAGGTCGGCGACACGCCCGCCGGGCAGTTCGATCATGTCCATGCGAAACGGAAGCTCCGGGCAAGGCAGCAAACCTTCCATGAATTCAAGCTGCCCCGCAACAGGCTTGCCGATGCGAAGCGATGACAGCCCGTAATGTTCAACATTACCGCCCTTGGCAGCTATGCAAAGCTCAGCGTCGATTTTCAGATAAGCGACAGCGTGCCCGTCGAAGAAGAAATTGAAAAACCAATTTCTGACTTCTTTTGGCAATTCATGCATGGTCTATTTGGTGACCATCAAGGCAAGTTGACGAAAGGCGTCATCGACCTGCTCGCCCGAAAGCGCACTTGTTAGATAGATTTGCCATCCACGTTGCCTCAACTCGTTGATCTCACCATCCGATATCGCCCACCGATCGGCCAGATCGGACTTGTTGAACAGCAATACGAACGGCATGGCGCCGAATTCGGCCTCGACCCGTTCGCGCAGCGTGAGTGCCACGGCAAGAGTAGCAGCGCGGGTTCCATCGACGACTAGCACGAGCCCGGTTGCACCTCGAACATAGCTGACGCGGAATGAGCCGATATCGTCCTCGCCGGCCAAATCCCACAAAATCAGATCCACGGTTTTGTCCGGGAGCGCGACGCTCTTCTTGTCGATTTTCACTCCAACGGTGGTCAAGTAGGTTTCTGAGAAGATGCTCTGCACAAACCTGCGGACCAGACTCGTCTTTCCGACAGCGAAACCGCCCAGCATGCAGATCTTTTTTTGCAACATGTTGGGCTCCGCTAGTCCAGGTTTACGGTAATCGAAACCCGGCGATTGGTGGAGCTACCGGTTAGACTGTTTTCAGGTACAGCCGGCTCAAAAGTGCCCGCGCCCCGAACCAGCAGCAATTCGGGAGCGACGCCCCGCTTGTTGAGAAGCGCACGAACTGTCTCGGCGCGGGCGGCGCTGATCGACGCGTTGGCCGTCTCACGGCCCGTGGTGTCCGAATGCCCGGTCAACATGAACCGCGCCGTTACGCCGGAATTGCGGGCACTCTGGGCGAATTCCTTTATTTGATCCGCCAACCTGTCGAGAACCGGCGTCTGCTCCGGTCCCGGCACAACCTTGCCGGAAGAGAAGAAAATATCGGTCGTCTGGATGGCCTGCCTCAAATGATTAAGTTCTGCGAGGTTCAGCTCACGCAGCTGCGAGACATCCAGAACCACTCCGTCCGCCGAAAGTTGTTCAGCGGCGGCCCGCGCGCGGTTGATCCAGCCGGCAGGAGCCTCACCCACGGCCACGATGCGACCCTGGATGATCGAGAGCTGAACGGTTTTCGGCGGGGACAGCGCCGCCGTCAGCCGCTTCACCACAAACTTCGGATCAAGGCTCTGATAGAATTGCCACTGTGCATGAACGCGGGCAGGATCAACGTCCGTTCCGGAGAGCAGGGCTTGCGGGTCGGCGGCAAGCGGGTCTCTCAAGCCGGAAATGTAGAAATGTCCGCCCCTCGCGCTTTGTTGGGCGACGATGATTCCCGATTGGGCCTCAAGTCGCGACACATAATACTGCCAGTGCTCCGCCGCGCGTGCTTCGGGGCTCACGTCACGAACCTTGGAGATGTCGAATTCGGGTCCGCCTGCCGAAAGCTGCCGGGCCGCCGCGCGCGCGCGATCGATCCAGGTGTCGGGAGCCTCACCCTCGGCAACGATGCGATCATCGACGATCGAAAGTCGTACTGTATCCGGCGGATACAGTGACGCCGTCAGCCGCTTCAGCACGAACTCCGGCTCAAGGCTCTGATAGAACTGCCACTGCGCATGAACCCGGGCGGGATCGACCTCTGTTCCCGACAACAGCGACTGCGGATCGGCGCCAAGCGGGTCTCGCAGGCCGGCAATATAGAATTGGCCGTCGCTTATCTTTTGGTCTGCAACGATGATGCCCGGCTGGGTCTCCAGTCGCGACACATAGGCGTGCCAGCGCTCCGCCTCGCGCACTTGGGGACTTACGTCACGAACCCCCGAGATATCGAAGACCGGCCCGCCTGCCGAAAGCTGCTGGGCCGCCGCGCGCGCCCGGCTGATCCAGGTGTCGGGAGCCTCACCCTCGGCGACGATGCGGCCATCGACAATCGAAAGTCGCACTGAATCCGGCGGAGCCAGCGACGCCGTCAGCCGCTTCAGCACGAACTCCGGCTCAAGGCTCTGATAAAATTGCCATTGCGAATGAACCCCGGCCGGATCGACTCCCGTGCCTGACAACAGCGACTGCGGGTCGACGGCAAGCGGGTCCCTCAGGCCGGCAATATAGAACTGGCCATCGCGTACCTGCTGTTCGGCAACGATGATGCCCGGCTGGGCCTCCACTCGCGACACGTAAGCCTGCCAGCGCGACACGTAAGCCTGCCAGCGCTGCGCTGATTGCCAGGAAAGAAAGTACCAACCGCCTGCCAGACTCAAGAGCAACAGGGCAACGGCCGCCACCAGCCACGGAAATCCGTCGTTTGATTCCTCTTGCTTGAGCTCGACGCAGGTCTGCAACTGCGCCTCTACGGAGGCCAGCTGCGAACCGTCGCCGTCAAACTGCTCTAAAGCCTCTGAGGATTGCTCATGGATGCGAAGCAACACATCGCGAACGATTTCATGCAATTCCTCCGGCGGATTTCCCCGGATCACCGAAACCAGTGTCGCAAACGGTCCAACTTCCGACCAGAGACGAAGCTCGCCGAAACGGATTGTGTCCAGGCCGCTCTGCTCTTTCTCGTTAAATGAGTCTTTTACAAAATCCTGAATCGCACTGAGCATCGAAGAAATGAGCTGAGGATCTTCGCTCGTCGCATTGTTGGCAGTTACATGCGCTATCAAAAGGCCGGAATTCCGATGAATGAGAAAGGCATGTTCCACACGGTAGACGAGGGAATGCTTCAGAACAACTGCCGAGAAGCTTGCCCCTGTTCTCCAGGCTTCAAGTCTCCACTTGAGCCCGTGCCAGGTGAATATGTGCCTTAGAGTTTCATTCAGCGACTGAAAGGTCTGGTCGATCTTTTCGCCGATCGACTTGCGAATTGCCGGCAGAAACACCGGGTACAATATGTCCGTCAGCGTGCGCGGGCTCTTCTGGATCGACCGTTGCACAGCCCGTTCGACAGCTGGCGCAAGCGCCTCGCCGAGTTGCGCGTAAGGCGCTCGTCCGGCAGCACTGGGAAGAACGTCGCCCACGGCCGCCGCAAGCTGCTCGGGTTCGTCGAGCAGATGCGTAACGCGTGAAAGCTCCGAGATTTCGCGGCTGACCAGCAACTGCCGCAGCGTTTCCATGCGCGGATCGGCGGTTGGAACCGCCTCGAACTGCGCACGGTAGTCCGGATCAACGTTCCGGGCAATTTCGATCAAAAGACGAGCCAGAGCCTCGCGATCAATCTCTGTATCGTTCGAGGCTGTTCTTTGCGGAAGGTTGAATGGGTCGACGGTGGACGTCAAGGTCCCATCAACTCACTTTCCAGCTGCGGTCCGAGTTGCTCTTGCTCCCGACGGGATCCTGATTGAGACATTTTGCAACCTCGACAAACAGGCCAGCCAAAAGATTTCGGTCGGTCTTGACGTTGCTGAGGTCGGCAAACATCTTCTCGATCAGCATCTGAACGCCTTCATTCTTCTGCTTGATTTCCTCACGCAGCAAATGATCGTTTCGATTTATCCGGTCCGAAACGTCGCGCTCGAGCGCGCTCAACTGATCCGACAACGTGCGCACCTGCTTTTCAAGAGCCTGGTTTTGCTCGCGAAGATTCCGGTCGATCTCCTTGTCGGCATCGGCTCGTGAATCTTTTTCGCTCCGCAATTGCCCTGCAAGCGAATCGATCTGCTTCTTTGCATTCGACTCGTACATTTCGAGATTGCGCTTGGCCTCGGACTCGACATCCTTGAAGCGCTGCAACACCCGTTCTTCAAGCTTGGAAAAACGGCGGTCATAGTCCTGCATCTGGTTGCCGAAGAGCAGGTCACGGATCTTGTCGACACCGACGGCGTCGCCGGCGGTTCCGTTTTCGCGGGCCTGAACTCCCATGAAGTTCAGCCCGTTTCCTTCTGTGTTACCTATCAGATTTACGTCCGCCTTCTTTTCTGAAGAAGCGGAATTCGAAGATTCCTTAGCCATCCATATACCCCCATTGAACACATGCCGTCAGGTAAGCATGTCAGCAATCGGGCCGCAAGCCGGATTCGTCTTGACTTATGCCTATTCATGGGGCAGCCGAGCGCGGTGGCTAACGGCTCGGCAATGGCAATCAGGGGGCGATGCCCTCTCAAAGGCGCGGAGCGTGCGGACGGTTCCGGGTATCCAAAAAGCGGCCTTCAGTCGAACGTCGCCAGCGGCTCGGCGTTGATCTCGACCCACTCACAGCGACGGCTTTCGTGGTAAAAAGACTGGAAGGGCGGCGGGAACGACGGGTCGGCGAAGGCGCCGACGGGAATGGCGATCACACCGGGCTGCGTGTCGATGCGATAGTGGACGGCGGCGCCGCACTCCGGACAGAAATTGTAGATGACGCGGCCGCCCTCGTCGCCGGCGCGCGTGAACTGCTTCGCCCGCCCCTCGATCGATACATCAGCTTGCGCAAACCGGACATTGTAGCTGAAGGCGCTGCCGGTGCGGCGCTTGCAGTCGAGGCAATGGCAGACCGAGATGCGCACCGGCTCGCCCGAACAGACGGCTGAAAGCTGGCCGCAGAGACATTGCGCGCGGCGCGTGACCATTGTTTCTTCCTCCCCTTCACATCACTGCGTATCGGCGCTGGCCCTCAGTTCCGTCCGCTTCTGTTCCGAAACCATGGCTAGATCCAGCACCTTCTGCAGTTCGGCGGCATGGTGGAATGAAGGCTCGGCCTGCACGCCGCTGCGAACCGCATCGACGAAGCGCTGGTAATTGGTCGGCACCGTGCCGGCGTCGAGCACCTGCCATTTGGCGTTCTCGATATCCTCGCCGACACACGCCTTCAGTTCCGAACCCTCGAGATTGTGCACGACTTCGATGCCGCCCTTGTCGCCATAGATGCGCAGGCGCAATTCGTTGATGTGGCCGGTCGCCCAGCGGCTGGCGTGAACGACGCCAAAGGCGCCGTTGGAGAAATCCAGCGTCATGGCGAAGCTGTCATTGGCGTCGAGGTCGTATTCGCCGATACGGTTGCCTGGCGCCTTGTCGAAGGTGCGCAGCCGGCAAAACACGTGGTCGACGTCGAGTGCGGCGCCATAGCTGGCGAAATCGAGGATGTGGATGCCGACATCGCCGAGCACGCCGTTGGAGCCGTGGTCGCGCGACAGCCGCCACAGCCATTTCGGGTCGGTGCGCCAGTCGCCCCAGAATTTCGAGACCAGCCAGCTCTGTAGATAGGAGGACTCGACGTGGCGGACGGTGCCGATCTCGCCGGCCAGCACCATCTGCCGCGCCTTCTGCAAGGCAGCGACATTGCGATAGGTGAGATTGACCATGTTGACGATGCCGGCGGCCTCAGCCGCTTTGGCCATCTCGCTTGCCTTGCCGAAGTCTTCGGCCAGCGGCTTTTCGCACAGCACCGGCTTGCCGGCCGCGATCAGCGCCATGGTGGTCGGGTGGTGAATGCGGTCGGGCGTGACGTTGGCGACCGCATCGAACTCGCCCCACGCCAGCGCGTCTTCCAGGGATGTGAATCGCTTCGGTATCTTGAACCCGTCGGCAAATTCGCCAACGCGCTTTTCATCGACGTCGACAGCACCGACGATCTCGACGCCGTCGATACCGCCGAAGCGGCGGGCATGCTCCTGCGCCATCCAGCCGGTACCCAGTATCAAAAGCCGCATTCTCTGCACTCCGAGCGAATTGGTTCGATTCAATCATATGGCGCAGATACGGTCTAGGAAACCCATGCGGAAAACCGCTACGCCTTTTTTCCTGGATTTTGCTTTAGCGGAAGCCGGCCTCGCCCGAAGCGTGCAGCTTGCCGCCGCGCTCGACGATCGGCTCCAGCGCCTTCTCGACCGGCACGTTCGGCGCCTCGAGGATCGCCGACTTGGTGCCCTGCGGATTGTGCGCCCACTTCACCGCATTGCGCAGCACCTTGTGCACATTGGCGTCGTGATAGGTCGGATAGGTCTCGTGGCCCGGGCGGAAGTAGAAGACATTGCCGGCGCCGCGGCGATAGGTCAGCCCAGAACGGAACACCTCGCCGCCCTGGAACCAGGATATGAAGACGGTCTCCAGCGGTTCGGGCACGGCGAACTGCTCGCCATACATTTCTTCATTCTCGAGCTCGAAATATTCGCCGACGCCTTCGGCGATCGGATGGCTGGGACTGGTCGCCCAGAGCCGCTCGCGCTCACCCGCCTCGCGCCATTTCAGCGTGCAGGGCGTGCCCATCAGCCGCTTGAAGATTTTCGAGAAATGGCCGGAATGGAGAACGATCAGCCCCATGCCTTCAAAGACCCGGCGGGCGACGCGCTCGACGATCTCGTCGGCAACGGCGCCATGGTCCTTGTGGCCCCACCAGACCAGCACGTCGGTCTCGGCCAAGCGCGCCTCGGGCAGGCCATGCTCGGGCTGTTCGAGCGTGGCGGTCGAGGCGGAGATCGCCTTGTCGGCATTCAGCGCCTTGGCGATGGTCGTGTGCATGCCCTCGGGATAGAGGGCTGCGACCACCTCATTGGTCCGCTCATGGATGTTCTCGCCCCAAACGACAGCGCGTATTGTCATGATGTCCTCGTGGTGAAGCCGACCCGCAGGGGTCACTCATAGTCTGCCTGGGGGTGAAAAGGGAATAGGCAGTGGGGAATAGGCAATAGGGGCAGAAAAACAATCAACAGGCGATGGACGCTCCTGGGCCCTACTGCCTACTGCCTACTGCCTACTGCCTATTGCCTATTGCCTACTGCCTACTGCCTACTGCCTACTGCCTTACGCTCCCCGGCCTTCCTGAGCGACCCGCGTCAGCGGCTTGGTCAGGCGCGGCACGACGACGAGGCGCTTGATCTTGCCCTTCTTATAGGCGGCAAGGAAGCGGGCATAGTCCTTGAAGACGACGCAGCCATTGGACTCCGCACGGCCTCCGCGCAGCATGTAGGTGTGGGCAAGCAGGCCGTCGCGGCCGTATTTGTTGCCGCCGCTGACGGGAGTGAGACGGAGCGCCTCGACGCCATGGAAGCGGGATTCGCGCAGCCGCAGATCATAGGTGTTGGGCGGCGTCGGGCCGACATTCTTCTTGTGCACGAAGCGCGGCTGGTCGACCATCGAACCCAGCCCCGAATGGGCCTCCAGCCGCGAGCCGTCCGGCATATAGACGGTCTTGGCCGAGATATCGTAGACGGCGACGCCGCCGCCCATTCCGGGCGTGGCGAACAGATCCTTGAAGGCGCGACCGACACCGCCCGCCGGGACGTCCGGCTTGGCATAGGCCAGCATCTCGCCGGCCTGTGTCTTCGACCGTTTGCCAGGCTTGATCCGGCTTGATTGGATGCTCTGGCTGTCTGGCACGCCAGGCAGTGCGGCGACCTCCGAAGTACTGCGGGGCGAGCGCGGCGACGAATTGCCCGGCGACTGGGGTGCGGGGCTCTCGGCCGTCCTGTCGGTCTGTGGCTTGGCTGCCCTGGGCTTGCTGGCTTGCCGAGCCTCGGCAGGCTGAGCGGTTTCGGCGCGTGGACGCCAACCGGGCAACGCAATGTTGTCGGGCAGATCGTCCTGCGGCGGCAGCGAAGCGACCTGAACCTCGGCCTGCTCAGGATCCTGCCCTCCGGCGATTGCTTCAACGGCCGGCGGCGGGGCCAGCATGTCAGCGTCTTCCGGCAAGCTGTTGGCCAGCGCCAGCGCCAGGCGCGACGAGCGTTCGATCTCAGCCACTTCCGGCCCAAAGCGTTCCGAGGCGGGGCCATGCTGATCGGGCAGCCGGACTTCGGCGAAACGGGCAGCGACCGGAAGGCTGGCAAGCATGAAGGGCGCATTCGAGGCCTTGGCGAAGGCGGCAGCCAGCTTTTGCGGCGACAGCTCTGCCTTGGCCACCACGCCGTCGAAGCGCATGCCGCGCGAAGTGGCGAGAGCGACGCTGGTGTTTGGCGCAATGTTTGAGGCGACACTGCTCGGGGCCACAGCGTGCGCGGCCGGCTTCAGCCGCGCCATCTTGCCGTCATGCGCGAAGTTCGCGGCGGCATGCGCGCAGCCGGCGTCGCATTGGCTGAGCAGCGAGGCCTGTGATTTTTGCGCCGAAAGCCGCGGCGCCCACGAATTGGCGAGGCTGCGGCGCGAATCGGCAAGTGCTGCGTTCGGCAGAAGCAGACTGTGCGGAAGGCTGTTGGAGGCTGCGGTGAGCGAGGTACCGAGCGAATAGAGGCCGGCCATGGTTGCCACCGACCACAGCGCCAAGGCCGCGCCGACAACCGGCACTACCACCCAGCGCTGGCCGGATCTCTTCGAAGTCAAACCCCGTTCAGGAGTGTCGCCCCGGTCTTTCAAACGCAAAAACGCCATACAACCACTCTCAATCGGCATGCAGGCTTGCGACCCTCGCATCCGTGACATCCACAGTTCGCTGGTGCCCCCTGCACCTTTCGCGTCTGTTGCCGATTGAATCAAAAGATGGACAAAGTTGGTTAACCAATCCCTCCATCAGCCACCGATTATGCGGCGCCTGATACGAAAAAAAGAGCACTCCATGGTCTGCGCCACGGTAGAATGCTCTCCCTCACCCCCGCCTTGCTGCCCGTTTTTGCGATCCAAGTCAAGGAAACGCTGCGTCAGCTTGCTGCAAGCCTGTGCTGATTGCCCGCTGATCGGCCTTCTCAATCAGTTGACCTTCCGGTGGCTGGAAGGTCTATCCGCTCAGAGACGGAGACTTCCGGCGACGGAAATTTACCGATGAGAACCGGCATCACGACCGAAGAATCCGACTGCAGGTCGAACCCCTGCTGCGGCTGGCTGATCACAGATGGATGGGGCAAGGACATGGCGCCGTGAGATGGACTGTGAAAGCGGCGCTGCTGTGGCTGGTCTGTGCCCTTACGATGGCCGCCTCCGTCGGCGGCGGACCGATGGTCGCGGCCCGCCAGGCGTCGATGAAGGAGATGGCGGCGGCTGCGAAAACCATTGCCGGCATGTTCGACCGCAGGCAACCCTATGACGCCGCAGCCTTCAAGGCGGCAGCGGACACGCTGCGCGCTCGCACCGGCCCTGCCCTGATTGCCGAATTTCCGAGCGGCTCGCTTGGACCGCCTTCGCAGGCCAGGCTGGAGATCGATCAGTCACGGGCGGAATTCGAGGCGCTGGCAAATCATATCGGGGCGCTGGCGCGCGCGCTGGCCGCCAAGGCCCAAAGCGCGCCGGCCGTCATCACTGATGACATGCGCATGGGCACCGGCCCGGCAATGGGCGGCGGCAGCCTGCTCGGCAAGCGGCCGAGCACCGTGGAAGTCGATCCTACCAAAGTGCCGGCGGAGCATCTCCTGCACCTGATCCTGCAGGATTGCTCGAGCTGTCATTCGAAGTTCCGGCGGAAGCTACAGTGAAATAGACTTACCCGCCGGAGCGATACCCTTTGCTGGCCTGCGCCCCAGCCGCTTGCATACAAGTAAATTCGCTCGTGCTAATATATCGAAGTCATGCATATCCATGCATGACGAGCATCGGGAGGATGCAATGAAAACCATGAATCGCAGGTCTGCAATTGCCCTCGGTCTGACGACCGCCGCGGTAGCGCCTTTGTTCACCTTGGCGGCATCGGCAAAAATCAAGAAATACGGCCCGAAAGAGGGCAAGGAGATTGCGCCCGGTGTCAGGGTGGTGGAGGTCGGCACCGGCAATGCAGACATTCCCGCCTACAAGAGCATCGCAATTATCGACGTTGTGTTTCAGCCCGGAGCACATGCTCCTCAAACCGTGATGGACAACGACATGGTGTGCACCATTACCTCAGGTGCATTCACGATCAAGAAAGCGGACAAGGAATTCAAGCTCAAGACGGGTGATATGTACACCTGCTCCAAGGGCAAGACCGATGAAGCGACGAATACAAGCAAGGAGGTCGGCGTGCATCGCATCGCCGTATTGATACCCGCATAGCAGATGGAACTCCGGCCGGACCACGCCGTCGCGAGTCCGGCCGGCCAGACGAGGCGATCTCGTTCCGTCGTCAGCGCGGCCATCTCACGCCAGCCACTCCCTGATCGCCGGGCGGGCGGGAACGGCGCGCATGTGGTCTTCGCGCTATGGCTTTGTTTGGGCATGATCTTTTGGGGAAGCTGGCTTGGTTTCAAAATCAACGGCTAGGTCGAATGGCTGATCAATCAGCGCATCCACGTGGCCAATACGGAGATCGAAACCGCACGAGTTTTGCCGGCCACCAGGCGGTGTTCGAGGCGATCGAGCGCCGCGACCCGGAAGCGGCCGGCCAAGCGATGCGGGCGCATCTGGAAAACGCCCGGAGCAAGTTCAATTCAGGTTCGGGCAGATTGGACTGGCCGGCAGACGCGGCAGCGCTCTGGCGCAAAGCAAAAAGCCCGCCGTTCAAAGCCGGCGGGCTCCCTTCAATCATACAGCGCGATCCGGTCGCCGATAACCAGGACGACCGAATTTCGGCCTTCAGCGGCTGGTTGCGCTCAGGGGGCGGGCTTCGACGGGTTTGAAGCGACCAGCGATCCGAGTTTGCCGGCTTTGGCCAGACTCGGCTTTTCGTAAGTTTTCTTCACAGAATCCCTCCTCTAATGGCATCAATTTCCTCTGCCAGGCCTGTTTTGTCAAATCTGGCAGCAGTCCGTCACAGGTCCCGGCGGCAATTCGTGCCGTTACGCCGGCTCGCGCTTCAGCGCCTGCGCCATGCAGTGAATGCCGCCGCCGGTCTTGGAAATCTCGCTCATGTCGACGGCAGCAACCTCGAAGCCGCGCGCTTTGAGTTGGCCGATCAGCGACTGGCTCGACGTCGGCGCGATCACCCTGTCCTTGCCGAGCGACATGAAGTTGCAGCCGAGCGCCATCGTGTCCTGGAAGGGCACGTCGATGATCTCGTGGCCCTTGCCCTTCAGCCAGTCGACGATGCCGGGCTCGGTGCAGGCGAGGCACACCGCGGTGAGCTTCTCGGCGACCGGCACCACCATCAGGTCGATATGGACGTAATATTCGTCGATGAAGGCGAGGCGCGTTTCCCAGCCTTCCTTTTCGAACCAGTCCTGCACCTGGCGGGCGCCCTCTTCCTGCGTGCGGGCGCCGCCGCAGCCGATCAGCACCACGCCCTCCTCGATGACGTTGAAGTCGCCGCCTTCGAAGGTGCCAGCCGTGACCATGTCGTAGATGGGTATGCCGAGCTTTTCATAGGTGCGGATGGCGGCATAGTTCTCGCCGCGCCGCCACCAATTGGCCATGGCGGTGATGAAGGCGCCGTAGGGCGTCATGACGCTGGAGTCTCTGGAATAGACCTGCATCGGCAGTTCCGGCGTCGGCTCGTGCCAGTGGATGTTGACGCCGAAATGCTCATAGGCGGCGACGAGGTCCTTGTGCTGCGCCTGGGCGATCTGAACGTTGCAGGGCGCTTCGCGCAAATGCTTGCGCGAGAGCGAGCTGGTCGAGAGGTGGCGCAGGAAGTTTGGCGAGCCGAGCAACACGTCTGTCAGCACGTCGGTCTCGTTGGCAAAGCCCCATGATGTCAGCGGCTTGGTGCCGCCGGCGGGATTGCGGCGCTGCAGCGAGAACGGTTCGGCGATGATGCGATCATGGACGGTCATAAGGTTCTCCTCGATTTGACTATGCAGCTTGATTGGATTGGCTGCTCGGAATCCACCAATCGCGTCCGCGCGCGGTGGTGACATATTCCGGCCAGCGGAAATTGATCGGCGGGTCATAGTCGCAAAGCGGCGCGATCCAGTTGGAGCCACCAATGCCGCCGCCGGTGCGGGTGACGAATTCGTCCATGGCCGCATCACGCGCGGACTTGTCCTCGAGCAGGCGGAGGGCTGCAAGCGCAACCGTCTTGGCGGCGCAAATGACCATCGGGTCAATGGTGGCCGAGATACCGCCCAGCGCGTTCATCGCCCAGGATGGATAGGCATGGCCATTCGCCGAGCGCAGCGCCGGGCGAGCGACATAGAAGCGTGCGGTCGGCGTGTGCCACGACATGTCGGTGTAGTCGTCGGAGGTCGAGTTGATCTGCGACGGAGGCAAATCGCGGCGCAGGATTGCCTCGGCCTCTTGCGGCGCAACCAGCCGCTCCATCTCGTCGATGAAAGGGTTGTCGGTCGCGGTGCCGCCGGCATTGACCTGGACCTCGCGACCGATCGCTTTCGCCGCCTCGTCCCAGCTCGGAGCGCCAACGGTGGACAGCGCCTCATAGGCAATCCCCGCCATGGCGTGATTGGCGAGGCCCGGCCTCGACTTCGACACCCAATGGCGCTCATAGCGACAACCGCTGATCGCCGCGGCCGCGGCCGCATTACGGTCGAGCACCGCGGTGACCTGCTCTGCCATGGCAATGGTCGGCACGCGGATCATGTACTGGATCTCGGCCAGCCCCGCCGGCAGATTGTCGGCGGTCGCCTGCCCGGCGGTGAGGATCGCCTCGCTGATCGACCAGCCGCCCTGGTGAGGCAGCATGGAATCGCGCAGCGCCTTGGAGGTCATGTACATCGTCATCAGTGCGTCGTTGGCGCCGGGCGCCCGCACCGCCGAATGCGCCTGCGGGATCGGCGCGCCATCGCTTGCGCGAACCCAGTTTTCGGGTTCGTCGCAGACAAAACGGTAGATCATCGCATAGGCGGCGCCGCAATGCGTGTCCCAGCGCGCCGTGTTGCAGAGCGGCAGCATATAGAAGGGGTGGAAGGAGATCATGCCGGCAAGGCCGTCATAGTAGCCCTTGGCCGCATGGATCGGCTTCGAGCCCCTGACCTTCTCGGCCGGCTCGCCGGTGAAGCGCAACGTCCCCTCGATGCCGTGGCGTTGCATTGCAGCCTTGGTGGCGAGAAGTCCGCCGAGGCCGGCAATGCCAAGCCCGGAATGCGGATCGGTGTGGCCGCCGGCCTCGCTGCCGAGGCCCGGCCGCGATCGCTTCACCGTTGCCGCGTCCTGGCAGTTGCCAGGCACGGCGTCGTATTCGCCGTACATGCCGATGGTCGGCCCCGGGCCATTCGTCCAGTGGGCGCAAAAGGCGGTCGGCATGCCGGCCGACCCTTCCTCGACTGAAAAGCCCTCATGCTTCAGCCGCGCGACATACCAGGCCGCCGACTGGTATTCGCGCCAGGCTGTTTCGCCGAAATCGAAAATGGTGCGCGTCCACGCCGACAGCGACGGCTGGATGCTATCGAGACAGGCAAGCGCGGTGGCTTGCGCCGAGGTCGTCACCGGTTTCTCCATGCGGCCCAAGAAAGCAGTGAAGCGGCATTGCAAAAAGTGATATGTTTTTCCGGTTCATGCAAATTCGGTTCACCTGAGGCCTCTTGCGAATACCTTCCACACAGGCGCTGCGCGCCCTCGACAGTTTTGCCCGTCACGGCAGTGTCTGGCGCGCAGCCGATGAACTGCATTTGACCCGCAGCGCCGTCAGCCATCAGTTGCGGCTGCTCGAACGCGACCTCGGCTTCGACCTGCTGGAGCGCATCGGCAAGGGCGTGGCGCTGACACCGCGCGGCCAGCGCTATGCCGCCGATGTGAGAAAGGCGCTGACGGTGCTCGGCGATGCGGTGACGCGCCAGGCCGGCACGGGCGTCGGCGGTTCGTTCGCCGTTTCCTGCACGCCGGGCTTCGCCTCTCTGTTCCTGTGCACGCACATCGGCGAGTTCCGGCAGATGTATCCGGACGTGGCGCTGTCGATCCTGACGCCCAGACGGCTGGACGATGTCAGCAATCCGGACGCCGATGCCTTCATTGCCTTCGGCGTCGGCAACTGGCCGAACCGCTCGGTGGAGTTGCTGTGCGAAATCTCGTTCACGCCACTTTGCAGCCCGACACTGCTCAACAAGGTCGGCGGCTTTTCAAAACCGGCCGACGTGCTGCGCGCCAATCTCCTGCATCTCGGCGACACCGAGGACTGGGCGCGCTGGCTGGCGCTGTCCAAGGTGGAAAACCCCGACACCGAAGGCGGCATCTTCTTCTCGGACATGAACCTCGTTTTTTCCGCGGCGATCGCCGGCCAGGGCATCGCCATGGGCGACGAGTTGACCAGCCGCCGGGCGCTGAGCGAAGGCCGTCTGGTGCGCCCCTTCGATATCGCGATCCCCTCGCCGCGCTCGTATTTCCTGGTGTCGGAACATGCCAAGGCCAGCCACCCGGTGCTGGAAGCATTCAATGGGTGGTTAAGGTCGAAGCTGTCGGAGAACCGGATCAGCCCGTACTAGCCTCCCATCCGTGAATCAAATTTGCCGATCAGGCGAAAACTATTCGGTTGCGGTGAGCCGGGGCCCTGCCCTACGCTCAAGCCACGACCAAGGAAGAGGCAGGATGCAGCAACCCGGCCGGGCCGCAGAGATCAAGGCAATCGGGATCGGCAAGAGCTTCGGCTCGTTCCGGGCGCTGGACGACCTGACGCTCAATATCGGCCGCGGCGAGTTTTTGACGCTGCTCGGTCCCTCCGGCTCGGGCAAGACCACATTCCTGATGATCCTCGCCGGCTTCGTGCAACCGACCGCCGGCAAGCTTTTCAGCGACGGCATCGACATCACCGAGCGGCCGGCCGAACAGCGTGCCGCCGGCATGGTCTTCCAGGGCTATGCGCTGTTCCCGCACATGTCGGTCGAGGCCAACATCGCCTTCCCGCTCAAGGTACGCAAGAAATCGGCTTCCGAGATCAAGCGCCGCGTTGCCGAGATGATCGAGCGCGTCGGCCTTAAGGGCCATGAGACGAAACTGCCGGCGCAGCTTTCCGGCGGCCAGCAGCAGCGCGTGGCGTTGGCCCGCGCTTTGGTGTTCGAACCCGGCGTGCTGCTCCTCGACGAGCCGTTCTCGGCGCTCGACAAGAGCCTGCGCGGCCAGATGCAGGCCGAGATGAAGCGGCTGCATCAGGAGACCGGCACCACCTTCGTCTTCGTCACCCACGACCAGAGCGAGGCGCTGGCGCTGTCGTCGCGCGTCGCCATCTTCAACCACGGAAAATTGCTGCAGGTCGGAGCGCCGGACGAGGTCTACGACCGGCCGGACAACCGCTTCGTCGCCGAGTTCCTTGGCGAGATCAACATGCTGCCGTTGAAGGGGGTCAAGCCCGCCGACAATGGCTCGACGGGCCTCTGCGAGGACCGCGCGGTCAACATGCTCTGCAAGGCCGAGAAAGTCCGTGGCGATGCCATATTGGCGATCCGGCCCGAACATATGTCGATCACGCGCGAAGCCGCCGCCGGCGAGAACGGCATTGCCGCCACCGCCATCGGCTCGACCTATCTGGGTGCGGCGACCAAACTCGATCTGACGACACGCCAGGGCGCCAAGGTGACCGTCTCGGTGCCGAACGAGGTCGCGGCGGCTGCACTCAGCAAAGGCAATTCCGTCTGGCTGACATGGCCGGCGGAAAAGGGTTTCCTCCTTCCGGACGGAGGATGACGACGAGAACGGCGAAGTCTTCCAGCAAAGAATCTGGAGCGCGCCATAACCACCGGAACCAAGACGAAAAAGGGGAACTAAAATGACAAACCAAAGCAAAAAACAAGCCATGGACGGGCTGACCGCCCGGGCTGTGCGCGGCGAGATTTCGCGCCGGCAATTCACCCAGCTTGCAGCCCTCGTGCTGGCCGGCACACCGATGCTGCTGCGCTCGACCGGTGCCTTTGCGCAGGCCAAGGAGCTGGTGCTGGTCAACTGGGGTGGCGATGCCCTTACCGCTTATGACGCCGCCTACGGCCAGGCCTTCACCAAGGAAACCGGCATCACCGTCAAGATGGACGGTTCGGGCCCGACCGAAGGCGCGATTGCCGCACAGTTCAAGAGCGGCGCGCCGACCTGGGACCTTGTCGACGTCGACCCGTTCTCGGCCATCACGCTCGGCGCGCAGGGTGCGCTCGAGCCGATCGACTACGCCATCGTCGACAAGAAGAAGATGCGCGAGGGGTTCGGCTGGGAATACGCGGCGTCGACCTATTTCTTCTCCTATGTCATCGCCTATGATTCCGAGAAATACGGCAAGGACGCGCCGACCGGCATGGCCGACTTCTTCGACGTGAAGAAGTTTCCGGGCAAGCGCTCGCTCTACAAATGGGGCGTGTCGAGTTGGGAAGCAGCGCTGCTTGCAGACGGCATCGCGCCGGCCTCGCTCTACCCGCTCGACCTGAAGCGAGCGCATGACAAGATCGCCGCTTTCAAGGAAAACGTCGTGGCTTACTGGGGCGGCGGCGCCGAGAGCCAGAGCGTGCTGCTCAACGGCGAAGCCTCGATGGCGATCGTGTGGTCGACCCGCGCCTCGCTGATCGAGCAGGACTCGGGCGGCAAGATCAAGTTCATCTGGGATCAGGGCCTGATTTCGCCCGGCGCGCTGGCCGTGCTCAAGGGCAACCCCGGCGGCAAGGACGCAGCGATGAAGTTCATTGCCAGCGCCCAGGATCCGCAAAAGCAGCTGGTGATGTTCGACAAGCTCGGACAGGGTCCGGCCAATCCGGCCGCCGATGCGCTGATCCCCGCCGACAAGAAGCGCATCAACCCGGTCGATCCCGAAAACATGAAGAAGCAGATCGCGCTCGACATGGACTGGTACGCCAAGAATTACGGGGCAGCACTCGACGAATACACCAAGATCATCTCGGCCTGACCAGGCCGGGCACGAGCTTCGATGAGAGGCACCCTCTCCGACAGGATGGGCGCGGCGGTGCTGATGGCGCCGCTGCTCCTGTTCCTTGTGCTGGCCTACGCCTGGCCGTTCCTCGGCGTCGTCAAGTGGAGCGTCACCTTGCCGACACCGGGGCTCGGCCAGTATGGCGCGCTCGCCACCGATGCCCTGGTGCAGTCTGTGTTCATCCGCACGCTGCGCATCGCGCTGATCGTCACCGTGGTTTCCGTGGCGGCGGCATACGCCATCACCATGGTGTGGGTGCGCGGCAGCCCGGCACAGCGCATAATCGCTGAATTCTGCATTCTCGTCCCCTTCTGGATCTCGGTGCTGACCCGCGCCTTCGGCTGGGTGGCGCTTTTATCAAACCGCGGCCTGATCAACACCTGGCTGCAATCGATCGGCTTCATCTCCGAGCCGCTGGCGCTGGTGCGCAACGAGTTCGGCGTCATCGTCGGCATGACGCATTTCCTCATTCCCTTCGCGGTGTTCCCGCTGGCCTCCGCCATGCGCAGCCTCGACGAGCGCGTGCTGCTCGCGGCGCGCGGGCTCGGCTCCAGCCGTATGCGCACCTTCTGGACCGTGTTCGTGCCGATGACGCGCTCCGGCATCATCGGTTCGGCGATGATCGTGTTCGTCTTCTCGCTCGGCTTCTTCGTCACGCCGGCGATCCTCGGCGGCGGCCGCAGCGTGATGATCGCCGAGCTGATCTATCTGCGCATCTTCCAGAGTCCCGATTGGGGACTGGGCGCGGCGATCAGCGTCGTGCTGGTGCTGTTCGTCGGCGCGCTCATGGCGCTGCTGTTCCGCTATGTCAGACCGAAGCAACTGATCTGATGCCGACCTATCGCCCCGGTCCCGTCTCGCTGATCCTCGCCGTGCTGGTGGCACTGTTCCTGCTGCTGCCGCTGCTGGCGGTCATCCCGGTGTCGCTGACGCCAAGCCGCATGCTGGCTATGCCGACGGGCGAACTGTCGCTGCGCCACTACCGCGCGCTGATCGAGGATCCGCGCTGGCTCGACGCCATCCTGCTGTCGATCCGCATCGGCATCGTCAGCAGCGTCATCTCCACCGTGCTGGCGCTGTGCTTCAGCCTTGGCGTCTGGATGTTCCAGCCGCGCTTCACGGCCACCCTTGTCGGCTTCGTGCTGTTGCCGATGGTGGTGCCGCCGGTGGTCTCGGCGATCACGCTCTACTTCCTGCTGACGTCGATCTCGGGCATGAGCTCGTTCTTTGGCTATGACACATGGCTCGGCGTCGCCATGGCGCATTCGGTGATGACGGTGCCTTTCGCCACGGTGCTGATCCTGGTCTCGCTCAGCCAGCTCGACCGCCGCATCGACCTTGCCGCGCGCGGCCTTGGCGCCGGCGTGTGGGAACGCGCGACGCGCATCATCATGCCCAACATCAAGTTCGGCATCGTCACCGCTGCACTTCTCTCCTTCGTGCTGTCTTGGGAAGAGATCGGCGTGACCCTGTTCATCACCTCGGTCAACGCCATCACGCTGCCGCGGCTGATGTGGATGGGCCTGCGCGACAACATCGACCCGGCGATCGCAGCCCTTTCGGTGATCCTGATCATCATCACCGTGCTGGTCCTGGCGGTGAGGACTGTGGTGGTGAAGATGCGCGGCGGGCACTGAGCCAAGGTGGCCAACAACAATCGGCGATAGCCAAGCCGCTGTGTGAAGGGCGTTACGGACGGTGAGCGCCGGGTGCATTACGCGGCGTCATGGGAAACCTGCCGCTGGTGACATTTGCCTTCGTGTCGGTGCTCGGAATGGCGGTTCCGGGACCGGACGTCGTGCTCGCCATCACCAACGGCTCCCGCTACGGTTTTCGACGCGCGTTTCTCGGCATGGCCGGCGTCGTACTGTCTGATTTCGTTCTTATCAGCATCGTCGCGCTGGGCTTCGGCGCTCTTCTGCTGGCTTCGGAATTCTATCTCTCGGCTCTCAGGATGTTCGGCGCGGGCTATCTGCTTTTCGTCGCCATCGGTACCCTGCGCACCGCGTCCCGACCTTCGTTCAACCCTAACGTTCCCGAAACACGCCATTCAGCCAAGGCACTCATTGGGCGCTGCTTCCTGGTGGCGGTCACAAATCCGGCGGCCTGGCTGCTTTTCCCCGCGATCCTGCCGCATTTTGTCCGCGTGGATGAGCCGATCGCGATCCAGTATGGCATCCTGGCCATTATCGCCGCGCTTGCCGATGTGTTTGTGCTGACGTTTTACGCAGCCCTTGGCGCGCGGGCTGCAAGGCTTCTGGCTGGGCCAAACGCCGTGTGGATCGACCGGTTGTACGGTATCGCCCTGCTTGGTCTTTCGAGCACTTTGATCCTGCAATCCCTCGGGCATCTGAGATAGTCGACACAGGACTACACAGGGCCGGATTTAGCAATCGGCCCGTAGTCAGCTTGCGAAGAATCTCGACAGCCTTGCAGCCGTGTCTTCGGGGTGCTCTTCCGGGAAGAAATGCCCACCCTTGACCGAGCCGCCTCCGACGTTATCAGCCCATTGCCGCCAGATCGCCAACGGGCCGCCCTCCTCCGCATACCAGTTCTCCAACCCGCCCTCGCCGCTCCAGAGCGCAAGCAGCGGGCATCTGATGCGACAGCCATCAGCCTGGTCCTGCGCGTCGTGCTCGCGGTCGATGCCTGCGGCGGCGCGATATTCCTCGCAGATGGCGTGGGCATGGGCGGGATCACGCAGCGCCTCGATATAGGCGGCCCTGACCTCAGCGGGAAAAGCATCTGGAGCCGAGCCCCAGCCGGCGATCGCATTGTCGACAACTGCGTCGGGTGCTGCGGACAACAGGCGCTCAGGCAGCGGTTCCGGCTGGGCGAGCAGGCTCCACGGCCAGAAGGCCAGCGCCAACCTGGCATCGGCCCGATCCCAGGCGGAGGCCGTGGGGACGATGTCGAGAACGGCGACTTTCGACACGGTTTCGGGATGGTCGAGCGCCAGCCGGTAGGCGACGCGACCGCCACGGTCGTGGCCGGCAACCATGAAACGGTCGAAACCGAGAACGTCCATAACCTGCACCATGTCGCGCGCCATCGCTCGTTTGGAATAGGCGGCATGATTGGCTCCGGAAGCCGGACAGCCGCTTTGTCCGTAGCCTCTCAGATCGGCGGCGACCACGCTGAAATGCGGCGCCAGGGCCACGGCGATGTCCCGCCACATCACATGCGTTTCGGGAAAGCCATGCAGGAGCAGCAACGGCGGCCCTGAGCCACCGGCCCTGACGAAGATCGATGTCTCCTCCATTTGAACGGTCCTGGCGTCAAAGCCCGCAAACATCAGCTGCCGCCAACCAGTCCGTGGCTGGAACGGATTCGCAGCACCTGGACACCCTTCGGCAATTCGATCAGGAACTCCTTGTCGCGGTCGAGATGGTGGATGCTTTGCGGATCGCCGCCGGTAAAGGCGGCCATCGCCTCGACGCTCTCCCAATAGGAGATGGTGATGAATTCCGAATGCGTCGGCGTGTCCTCGCGAAAAGTCTGCACGCCAAGCGCTTTCTCGATCAGCGGCTTGATACCAGCCTCGTAATTGTAGCGCTCATAGGCGTCGGCCCTGCCGGGCGAGGTCCTGCCGCGCCAGATGCGCGCAATGGTCGGGGTTTTCGGTGCCATCTGCGACAAACGCCTGAACGCGAGCCGCGTTCCGAACATCTCGACTGGTGGCAGCCGGATCGCGGTCCGAACCTGCGAGCAGAGGCCGGCCAAGTTGACTAGCTGTCGCGGTCAATGCACAAGGAGCCATGGTCTGAGGGCGGGACGGTGACGCATCGGTCTGCAAAACCGACGTAGTGGGTTCAATTCCCACTCAGGCCTCCACACTATCTCTTTGTGCCCTTCCCGAGAGATGGGTGACAGTTCATTCCGGAGACATGGGTTACACTTTCGGCCCTTTGCAAGGAGAGCAAGGTGCCTTGGAAGGAGTGTAACGTCA
>NZ_JAMYMP010000035.1:0-60590 GCF_040318615.1 Mesorhizobium sp. M1078 | reverse complement strand
CCCCCTGGCAGGCGCCGCTACCGCCCATCGGACGGGCACTGAGCGAATTGCGCGCTTTACGCCCACGGGCCGACCCCCACTCCGTCGAGCTTCGCTCGACACCTCTCCCCCGATCGACGGGGGAGAGGAAAGGCCCCCCTTCCGCAACTGCTGCGGGACGGGCGGGGCAGCGCAAGCTTTCGCAGTTGGCTCGTCATCAGGTACCGGTCGGACGCTTGCCTCACCCGCCCCCACGCGGCATAGATCGGCCATGACAAGCGAACCTTACCGCCCGCGCCGCTCGGTGCTTTACGTCCCCGCCTCCAACGACAAGGCGCTGGCCAAGATCGCGACGCTGGCCTGCGATGCCGTGATCATCGACCTCGAAGACGCCGTCGCGCCCGCCGACAAGATCGCCGCGCGGGACAAACTGGCCGGCATTTTCGCCAGCCGACCGAAACGCCGCTGCGAGATGATCGTGCGCGTCAACGCGCTGTCCAGCGAATGGGGCAACGATGACCTGCTGACCGCGGCGAAATTCGAGCCCGACGGCATCCTGTTGTCCAAGGTCGCCACGCCGCGCGATATCCTCGAAGTCGGCGACGTGCTCGACG
Source organism: Mesorhizobium sp. M1078 (assembly GCF_040318615.1). Classification (NCBI taxonomy): domain Bacteria; kingdom Pseudomonadati; phylum Pseudomonadota; class Alphaproteobacteria; order Hyphomicrobiales; family Phyllobacteriaceae; genus Mesorhizobium; species Mesorhizobium sp. M1078. The sequence continues at coordinate 59,997 of NZ_JAMYMP010000035.1, read as the reverse complement.
ACAATTTTGCCCCCGACAGCGTCAAGCTCTGGGCGATGATCGAGACGCCCAAGGCCATGCTCAACATCGGCGCCATTGCCGAACTCGGCCGCGACCCGGCCTCGCGCCTAGCTTGTTTCGTGGCCGGAACGAACGATCTGGTCAAGGAAACCGGCATTCTGGCGACGCCTGATCGGCGCTACCTCGTGCCTTGGCTGATGCAGATGGTGCTGGCGGCGCGGGCCGGCGGCATCGACATGCTCGACGGCGTCTCCAACGATTTTCGCGACCTCGACGCGTTTGCGCGCGAATGCACGGAAGCCGCTGCCATGGGGTTCGATGGCAAGACGCTGATCCACCCCGCCCAGATCGAAACCGCCAACCGAGCCTTTGCGCCCGCGCCCGAAGCCTTGGCCCAGGCGCGCGCGGTGAAGGATGCCTTCGCCTTGCCGGAAAATGCCGGCAAGGGCGTGATTGCTTTGAACGGCAGGATGGTCGAGCGGCTGCACCTGGCGCAGGCCGAGAAATTGCTGGCGAAGGCCGCCGCCATCGGCGCATGATCCGCCCCGAAAAGACGAACTCACGACAGGATCTGATCCATGAGACTTTACCGCTTTTTGTCCGCCCCCGACGATTCAACCTTCTGCCACAAGGTGACCGCGGCGCTGAACAAGGGCTGGCACCTGTACGGCTCGCCGACCTACGCCTACGACAAGAAGACCAAATCGATGCGCTGCGGCCAGGCGGTGGTGAAGGATATCGACGGCCAGGAATACGGGCCGGATACCAAGCTGAGCGACTGGTAGGCTTTGCCAGGCACGGACGCAGGCTGTGTCGAGATTCAGGTCAGGCCGAGCCGAGAACAGTGTTTCCGAGAACCGGAGCGGAGCGTACTTAAAGTACGCGAGCACCGGAAGCGCAGGAAGCTGCCGTTCGCAGGCCGGCTTCACCTGAATATCGGCGCAGCCTCACTCCGCCGCCTCTTCGATTTTCTCCATATCATCATCCGACAGGCCGAAATGGTGGCCGATCTCGTGGATCAGCACGTGGGTGACGATGTCGCCCAGCGTCTCTTCGTTTTCGGCCCAATAGTCGAGGATGGCGCGGCGGTAGAGGGTGATGCGGTTCGGGCCTTCGCCGGTCTGCGGGTTCCAGCGCTCGGCGATGCCGCGGCCCTCGAACAGGCCAAGCAGATCAAACGGTGTCTCCAGCGACAGATCGTCCATGATCTCGTCGGTCGGGAATTCGGCGATCATGATGACGATCTCGCCGGTCAGCTTGCGGAAATCGTCGGGCAGATGCGCGTAAGCCTCCAGCGCCAGAAACTCCATCTCCTCGATCGAGGGCGAGAGTTCGTCGTGCCAGGTGCGGGTCTTGTAGATGCGGGCCATGCTTTGTCCTTTGATCCCGGCATATAGGCTTTCCCTCCGGACTCGGCAAATGGACGGGTACCTGGCCAATGACTGTTTCTTTGCACCGAATGACTGCGACCAAAGCCTAAGGTTGGCTCGCTACCTTTGATCAAGGAATAAATTCCTTCTGACTCCGCTTGACTCTTCCGGCACCCTCTGGAATCTATAGGAACATAACAGGAACAATTGTGAGAGAAATTGACCGTCATGGCGACATCAGCCGTGGCGCGGGAGACTGTTTTTGCCCTGCGCCGCCAGATCGCGAAGATCGAGGGAACGCTGCCCGAGCGCCTGGCCGCGCCGGCTGGCGAGGGGCTGCGCGCGGGTCCTGGCGGCGGTCTCGACGCCGCGCCTGAACCCGATGCCGATGTCACCATCATCCGGCGCGGGCTTGCCGTGGCTTCGCCGGATGCTTTCCTGGCCACCGGCGTCGAGCGCCTCGATGCGGCGCTGAGCGGCGGCCTTCCGAAAGCCGCCTTGAGCGAAATCCATGGCCTTGAGACCCGCAATGCCGGGGCCGTCGCCGGTTTTGTGCTGTCGCTTGTCAGCCTGATCCTCAAGGGCCAGCCCTTGCCCGTGCTGTGGATCGGCACATCAGAGATTTTTCGCGAGGCCGGCTTTCCCTATGCCAGGGGATTGCAGGGCATGTTCGGTCTCGCACCGGAGCAATTGCTGTTTTCCGAGGCGCCGAAACTCACCGATGCGCTGTGGGTAGCCGAGGAGGCCGCGAAGATGACGGCGCTCGCCGCAATCATCCTCGAAATCCGTGGCAGCCCGCAGCGGCTCGACCTCACCGCGACGCGCCGGCTGCACGCGCGCGCCCAAAACGCCGGCCGGCCGGTGTTCCTGCTGCGCCAGGCCGGCGAAGCCGAGCCGACCGCCGCCCCGGTGCGCCTCATCGTGTCGGCTGCACCAGCGGCGAGCCGCCGGACGATCGCCGGGTCGCTCGCCGGCTCGATCGGCCGGCCTGCCTTCACCGTCAGCATCGGCAAGAGCCGCACCGCTCTGCCTGGACAATTCACACTGGAGTGGAACCCCGATGAACACGCATTCGAAGAAAGAAAGCCCCGCGAAAAACGGGCAGAGAATTCTGTCGCTGTGGTTCCCGCATCTGGCGGCCGAACGGATCCTGCGCCAGCGCCTGGGACGGTCGTGGCGTTCCCGGCCTTCGGATCATCTGCCGCCATCTCACCCACCGCTCGTGATCAGCCATCGCGACCGCAACGCCCAGCGCATATCGGCCCTCGACGAGCGGGCTGAGGCGCTGCATCTGAAGCCTGGCATGGGCATTGCCGACGCCCGTGCCATGCATCCCTCGATCGACATTGTCGAGGCCGATCCGGAGGCCGACCGCCGGCTGCTCGAAGGCCTCGCCGACTGGTGCGACCGCTATACGCCGCTGGTGGCGCTTGACGGCGTCGACGGGCTTTATCTCGACGTCACCGGCTGTACCCACCTGTTCGGCGGCGAGCGCGCCATGCTGGACGACATCCTTGCGCGGTTTTTCCAGCAGGGTTTCGATGTCCGCGCCGGGTTGGCCGCGACGCCGGGTGCAGCCTGGGCGGCAGCGCGCTTTTGCGGCGACCGCATCGTTGTCTCCGGCGAGGAAGAAGCGCTGCTCGCCCCCTTGCCGCTGGCCGCACTGCGCATCGAGGCCGATATCCGCGCCAGCCTGGAAAGCGTCGGTCTGCGCACCGCCGGCGCGGTCATGGCAGCGCCGCGCGCGCCGCTCGCCCGCCGTTTCGGCGCGACCTTGCTGTTGCGTCTTGACCAGGCGCTCGGCCGCCTCGACGAGGCGGTATCGCCGCGCCTGCCGGTGGCGCCCCTTTCAGTCGAACGCCACCTGGCCGAGCCGGTCGTGCTGACCGCCGAGATCGAACGGCTGGTGCTCTTGCTGGCGGTGACGCTGAAGGCCGATCTCGAACGCCGCGGCGAAGGCGCAAGGATGCTGGCGCTGCTGTTGTTTCGCGTCGACGGCGCCGTCAGCCGCATCGCTGTCGGCACCTCGCGTCCGCTGCGCGAACCGAAGCTGATCCAGCGCCTGTTCCATGAGCGGCTGGCCGCGCTCGAACAGGACATCGATGCCGGCTACGGCTTCGACCTGGTTCGGCTTTCGGTGCTGGCGGCCGCCGACTTCGACATGCAGCAAGCCGATTTGACCGGCGAGGCCGAGGATGACGACGCCGACATGGCACTCTTTGCCGACCGCATCCGCGCCAGGCTCGGGGACAGTGCGGTGCTGAAGCCGGTCGCCCTCGAGAGCCATCTGCCGGAGCGCGCCGTCGCCACCATCCCGTTCTCGGAAGCGCCACAACGCAAAACACCGCCCAGGAAGCCCGGCTCGAAAGACGCGCCGCGCGCAACCATCTTCCCGCCGGAACGGCCGATCCGGCTGTTCCGTTCGCCCGAGCCGATCGAGGTGCCGGCCACCGAAATGCCGGAGGGGCCGCCGATGAATTTCCGCTGGCGCCGCGCGCTCTACCGGGTCGCGCGTGCCGAAGGGCCGGAGCGCATCGCACCGGAATGGTGGCGTGAAACGTCAAGCGATCCGGTCACATCGACGCGTGACTATTTCCGGATCGAGGATGCCGAAGGCCGCCGCTACTGGCTCTACCGGCAAGGCCTCTATGGCAACCCGCAGCTGCCGCCGCGCTGGTTCATGCATGGGGTCTTCGCATGAATGCGCTGACCGTCATCCCCTATGCGGAATTCGGCATCCAGTCGAACTTCTCCTTCCTGCGCGGCGCCTCCAAGCCGGAGGAGCTGGTGGTGGCGGCCAAATTCCTCGGCTTTTCCTCGATCGGACTGGCAGACCGCAACACGGTGGCCGGCGTCGTGCGCGCCTGGCAGCAGGCCAAGGTCGAGAAGCTCGCCTATCACCCCGGTTGCCGCCTGGTGTTCGGCGACGGCACGCCGGACATTCTCGCCTATCCGCAGAACCGCAAGGGCTGGGGCCATCTCTGCCGCATGCTGACGCAAGCCAATTTGCGCGATGAAAACGAGAAGGGCGCGACCCTTCTCCAGCGCAGCGACCTGCTCGAATGGGGCGACCTGCTGTCGCTGGCGGTGCTGCCGGATCTCTCGGCGAATGCCGACGATCCCCTGGCATTGGTCCGTCAACTGAAAGACCGTTTCGGCGCTAATTTGCGGCTAGGCATGGCGCCGGATTATCGCGGCAATGACCGTTTCCGCATCGAGCAGGCGGCGGGCATGGCGGACATCGCCGGCGTGCCGCTGATGGCGACCAACGACGTGCTTTATCACAGCGCCGAGCGCCGCTCGCTGCAAGATGTGCTCACCGCCATCCGCCTCAATTTGCCGGTCGCCGAGGTCGGGCTGGAGCTGACGGCCAACGCCGAGCGCCATCTGAAGCCGCCGCTGGAAATGGCCCGTCTCTTCCGCCGCCATCCACGGGCGCTGGCCGAGACGCTGCGCTTTGCCGGCGAACTGACCTTCTCGCTCAGCGACCTCCAGTACAATTATCCCGACGAGCCGACGCAATCAGGGCTTGGGCCGCAGGCCGAGCTAGAGCGTCTGGCCAGGGAGGGGGCCGCCACGCGCTATCCGGCGGGCGTCCCCGCTTCCGTCTTGCAGCGCATCAGTGAGGAGCTCGCTCTGATCGAGCGTCTGAATTATGCGCGCTATTTCCTGACCGTTTACGACATCGTCCAGTTCGCCCGCAATGAGGGCATTCTGTGCCAGGGCAGAGGCTCGGCCGCCAACTCGATCGTCTGCTACTGCATCGGCATCACCGAGGTCGGCCCCGAGCGCATCGACACGTTGTTCGAGCGCTTCATTTCCGAGGAGCGCAACGAGCCGCCCGACATCGACGTCGATTTCGAGCATGAGCGGCGCGAGGAGGTGATCCAGTACATCTACTCCAAATACAGCGCCAAGCGCACCGCGCTGGCGGCCGCCGTCATCAGCTATCGCGGCCGCTCGGCGCTGCGCGAGGTGGCCAAGGCCATGGGCCTGTCGGACGATGTCCGCATTGCGCTCTCCAGTTCGATCTGGGGCTGGTCGACCTCGGAGCTCGGCGAGAAGGAGGCGCATGCCGGCGGCCTCGACCGCAACGAGACCTCGACCCGTCACGTGATCGCCCACGCCAACGAGATCATGGGCTTTCCCCGGCATCTGTCGCAGCATGTCGGCGGCTTCGTCATTACCCGCGACCGGCTCGACGAGATCGTCCCCATCGTCAAGACGGCGATGGAGGCGCGCAAGATGGTCGAGTGGGATAAGGACGATCTCGACGCGGTGAAGATCCTGAAGGTGGATATTCTAGCGCTTGGCATGCTGACCTGCCTGAAGCGCGCCTTCACCTTGCTCACCGACCATTATCCGAAGGCCCGGGATGATTACGGCCGACCCTATGTGCTGGCCACCCTGCCGCCGGAAGAGAACGACGTGTACGACATGATCTGCCGCGCCGACACGCTCGGCGTCTTCCAGATCGAATCGCGCGCGCAGATGTCGATGCTGCCGCGTCTACGCCCGCGCGAATTCTACGACTTGGTCATCGAGGTGGCGATCGTGCGGCCCGGCCCGATCCAGGGCGACATGGTGCACCCCTATCTGCGCCGTCGGCAGGGCAAGGAAGCGGCTGAATATCAAAAGCCAGAGCTGGAGGCTATTCTCAAGAAGACACTCGGCGTGCCGCTGTTTCAGGAACAGGCGATGAATATTGCAATCGTCGCCGGTGGTTTCAAACCCGGCGAAGCCGACGAACTACGCCGCGCCATGGCCACCTTCAAGCGCACCGGCACCATCGGCAATTACCGCCAGCGCATGATCGACGGCATGGTCGGCAAGGGATACACCAAGGACTTCGCCGAGCGCTGCTTCAAGCAGATCGAAGGCTTCGGCGAATACGGCTTTCCCGAAAGCCACGCCGCCTCCTTCGCTTTGCTCGTCTATGCCTCCTGCTGGTTCAAGACCTTTTATCCCGACGTGTTCTGCGCCGCGATCCTGAATTCGCAGCCGATGGGGTTTTACCAGCCGGCCCAGCTGGTGCGCGACGCGCGCGACCATGGCGTCGATATCCGCGACGTCGACGTCAATTTTTCCGACTGGGACTGCACCCTGGAGAAAGCCCAATTCGATCCGGGCCGCATCCTGGGGCGCCATGCCGAAATGCGCGGTGTCATCAAGACCCGGTACGCCGTCCGGCTTGGCTTCCGTCAGATCAAGGGCTTGGCCGAGAAGCGTATGGAAGCTTTCACCGCGCGGCGCGGCGCCGGCTATACAAGCGTCAGGGATGTGTGGCTGCGCTCGGGCCTCGATGTCGGCGAAATCGAAAGACTGGCGCAGGCTGACGCCTTCCGCTCGCTCGGCCTCGATCGTCGTGAAGCCTTGTGGGCGGTGCGCGCGCTGGATGGCAAGAGCGCCGCCGAACGGCTGCCGCTGTTCGACCAGCCGGCGATCCGGTTGCGCGAACTCGAGCCCGAGACAAAACTGCCGACAATGCCGCTCGGCGAGCACGTCATCCACGACTACCGCGCGCTCGGCCTGTCGCTGAAGGCGCATCCGGTCGCCTTCCTGCGCGAGCGGCTCGACCGCGCCGGCGTCATTCCCAATGCCAATCTCGGCTCGGTGCGCGACGGCAGGCGGGTCTCGGTCGCCGGCCTGGTGCTGGTGCGGCAGCGGCCCGGCAAGGGCAATGCGATCTTCCTGACGCTGGAAGACGACAAGGCCGTCGCCAACGTCATTTTCTGGGAGCGGACCTTTACCCGTTTCCGGCCCATCGTCATGGGCGCGCGCTTCGTCAAGGTCACCGGCAAGCTGCAGTCGGAATCCGACGTCATCCACATCGTCGCCGAAAAGATCGAGGATTTGACGCCGTGGCTGACGGTGCTGCTGGAAGAGATGACGCCGGCTGCCCGGCCCGACATTGCCACCCTCTCGGACAAAGCTGAAAGGGTCATGCCCAAGGGGCGGAATTTTCAGTAGGCAAGTGCAGGGCGGTCGGGAGCCCATGACATTAATGCCGGCAAGGGCAGAGGGGGGCGCGAAGGATCGCCAACAGAATGGCTTCTTAGGCTGAGGTCCGTTTGAACCACCCCTGGCCCTTCAGCCCGGCCCACCCAATCGCGGCGGCGACAGCACGTCTTCCGCCGAAATAGTCCGCGCCTCCGAGGGCAGCATGATCGGGATGCCGTCGCGCACGGGATAAGCGAGCTTGGCAAGCCGCGAGATCAACTCGCCGCGCACCGGGTCCCAGGCCAGCGGCCCCTTGGTCAGCGGGCAGGCCAGCAGCTCCAGCAATTTTGGATCGACATTGACCGACTTGCCGTCACGCCCATCCGCAGCCATTGGATCCCCCTTCAGCCATCGGCTCAGCCCTATTGCAGGCTGGAGCCAAAGTCCTCATTCTCGCGCGCCAGCGCCATTTCGGTGATCGCGATCAGCGTCTCCGCGCGGGCTTTCAGGTCGGGCGCCTCCAGCAGCGCCTGTTTCTCGGCCGGTCCGTAGGGCGCCATCATCGACAGCGCATTGACCAGCATGGTGTTCTCGGCGCGGCTGACGCTTTCCCAATCGGCTTCGAGATCGTTGGCCTGCAGATAGGCGCGAAACGCTTTCAACAGCGCCGGCCGGTCGATCTCGCTTGCCGCCTGGTCTTCGGCGAGATCGGTGAGGAACGGCGCCAGCTTGCATTGCCGGAACGGCGTCTTCACCGGCAATTCGCTGGTGATGCGGAAACGGCAGACGCCCTGCAGCGAAATCAGATAGCGGCCGTCGCCGCTCTCGGCCATCGAGATGATGCGCCCGGCGCAGCCGACATTGCACAGTTCCGGCTCGCCGTCGGCGCGCAACGCGCCATTGAGGCTGGGCTGGACGATGCCGATCAGCCGCGCGCCGACGATCGCCTCATCCACCATCTGCAGATAGCGCGGCTCGAAAATGTTGAGCGGCATGCGCCCGCCCGGCAGCAGCAGCGCGCCGGCAAGCGGAAACACCGGAATGGTTGCCGGCAGATCCTTGCCGACCCGGTAAAATGCGTTTCCGACCTGCACCTTCACTCCTCCGACCCGCTTCGGGCGCGATGTTATCGGCCTAATCTGGCGCGGCGGCCGCCGACCGCAAGGCCCGACAGCCACGCCCCGGCAATTTGGCCGGCAAACGGCTCAGGAAAACAGCAGCGACGACAATTTGCGCCGTGCCGCCAGCGTCGCCTCGTCGGTCATGCCCCAGGCCTCGAACAGTTTCAGCAGCTGCGCCCTGGCGCCGTCCTCGTTCCACGTCCGGTCGGCTTTTATAATCGCCAGAAGATTGTCGGCCGCCGCATGGCGCTCGCCCCTGGCGTTCTGGATCATGGCGAGGTCGAAACGCGCCTGGTGGTCGCCGGGATTGGCGGCCAGTCGCTGCTCGAATTCAGCTGGATTGCCAAGTGCTGCCGCTTCTGCAGCCAGCGTCATCTTGGCACGCAGCGCGGCAAGTGCCGGCGCATTTTTCTTGGCCTCCGGCGCCGTTGCCAGCAGCGCCTCGGCGCCGTCGCTGTCGCCGGCCTCGAACAGAAGCTCGCCCAGCCCGGCAATCGCCTCGATCGTCTCCGGCGCTTGCGCCAGGATGGCGTCGTAAATGTCGGCTGCGGTCTGCGCATCGCCCGCCGCATGCGCTTCCGCCGCCGCGGCCAGTGCTTCGGCCACCGGCGGCGCGCCATTGCCCTTGCCGCCGACCTTGGTGATGAACTCGGCAATCTGGCTCTCGGGGATGGCGCCCATGAAGCCGTCGACAGGCTGGCCGTCCTTGAAGGCGATGACCGCCGGGATCGATTGGATGCCGAGCTGGCCGGCGATCGAGGGATGATCGTCAATGTTCATCTTGACCAGCTTGACCTTGCCGCCGGCGGCCTTGATCGCCTTTTCCAGAAGCGGCGTGAGCTGCTTGCAGGGCCCGCACCACGGCGCCCAGAAATCGACCAGTACCGGCTGTTTGCGCGAATCCTGGATAACGTCGGCGGCGAAAGTGGCGGTCGTGGTGTCCTTGATCAGCTCGCCAGCGGCAGGTGCTGCGCCGGGTGTCGAGCCAAGTGCCGACTTGGCCGGCTCGGCGCCGCCATATTGCGCGGAAGTGGTGTATTGGCCCGAATTGCCGCCGAATTGGCCGCCAAACGGATTGTTGTTGTCGCTCATGTCGTCGCCCTTCCGGTCGCGCCCAGCGGAGCAGCGCGACGTCCTTAACTAGAGGTCAGTTTTCGCCATCCATGTGGCGATCAAGCCGAGACTTTCAAGATAGCAGCATCATGTCCGGTTGCCTCGACGAATCTGATGAGGTCCGCGGACGCGATTGACGTCGTCGCCTCATTGGTCAGCGGATGCGCGTTGACTGTCGCATGTGCCATCAAATCCTGGTCGAGCGCCACCTTGACCCGTCTTTCGGTGTCGTTGATCAGCCCGAACACGGTGACGGCGCCCGGGATGACGCCGAGCAGTTCCATCAGCATCTCCGGCTTGCCGAACGACACCCGGCCGGCGGCGCCGATGATCGTGTGAATCTGCTTCAGGTCGACGACCGCCTCCTCGCCGACGCTGACCAGGAAGAAATTGTCCTTCTTGTCCTTGAGAAACAGATTTTTCGTGTGCCCGCCCGGTATCTCGCCGCGCAGCGACTGCGAATCGGCCACCGTATAGAGCGGCGGATGGCGCACGGTCGACACTGATATGCCGAGATCGGCAAGAAAGGCGAAAAGCTCGGCTTCGGTCTTCGGCATGATCTTCCCCAGTTGGTCTTCGCTGTCTGTCTGGCCTTCGGGCAAAGCCGTTTACGGCCAATGATGCCACCGAGACAAGACCGTCATGCGCGAGGTCCATGAACCACCATGCCCGGCCCGGATGCTGTGGCCAGACGATTTGCCGCGACCAAAAAGCCCGTCATTTCCCTGTTGCAATCGCCGCGCTCTTCAGCCATATAGGCCCGGCTTGCGGCCCCGAGGGCCGTGTGAGCGGGTGTAGCTCAGGGGTAGAGCACAACCTTGCCAAGGTTGGGGTCGAGCGTTCGAATCGCTTCACCCGCTCCAGTTTCCTCGAGGGGAATCAAGCGATGAAGAGGCGCCTTTCGGGGCGCCTTTTGCTTTTTCCAGACCGGCGATGTAAGCGCGTTGCGGGACACTTGTTCTCCCTCAGAACCAGGCGCAGGTAAGACGGCGTGGCGCACAATCCCTCGGGTTCAATTTCGGCGAAAGGCGGCACCGCATCCGAAGCGCTTGCTTGGCTGGCGTTGCGGAACGCCGCGTCCGAATGCGGCTCAGGCTCGCGCTTGATCGACCCGCAGCCCCTGCGCGCACTCCCGGCGGGACGCAAGTGGGCGCATGAGATTGCCAAGGTAATCTTCGATGGCCTCATGGCAGGAAGCCTGTCGGTGCCGGCGCAATTGGCTGCCGGATGGGCGAGGTTCGGCAGCGCAACCACCGCGTTGATCATCGAACTCGGCAAGATCTGGGACAATCCCGCAGCGGCTCGCCGCGTCCAGTACCAGCTTGAGCAAATGCTTCTCGAACCCGACGATCTTGCCACGCCGCGCAGGCTGGCGCGAACGCTCGGAATTCGCGTCGACGCTCGCAATCCGACCGCGACCGAACTGCCGGAAGGCATCGATCAGATCTATGCCCATCTGATGCTGGATGGCCGGATCGAGGCTGTAGTGCAGTTCGGTGCACTCGGGACGGTGACGAGCGATCATTGGATTGAATTGATCCTGGATGTAGTGCCTGCTGAGCGGCTTGCGGGAGGATCGCCTGCACCGCAAAAGGGCGCCGGCGCGACCACGTCAAACACGCCTGCAGCCGAGGTATCGTTTGCCATGGCGGGAAGCGAGCCCGATCAGGACAGCCACTTCGGCAAACTCGCGCAATTGGCCGCACAGGCGCATGACCTGGTTCGGTCGAACGCTGAACCGTCAGAGCCTGTTACGCCGCGCCGCGCACGGGTCGCGGACAAGCACGACAAGGATCGCACGGCGTTCTGGAACAGCTATTTCGCGACCGAGGATCCCTGGAACTACAGCTCGCTCTATGAGCAGGAAAAATATGAGCGGCAGATCGAGATCCTGCCTGCCGGTCCCATCGGCCGGGCGCTTGAATTGGCCTGTGCGGAGGGCCATTTCACGCGGCAGCTGGCGCCGCGCGTGGGCCATCTGACCGCAACCGACATCTCCGCTATAGCCATCGAGCGAGCCCGCGCCCGATGCAACAATCAGGCGAATGTCGAGTTCGGCGTACTCGATTTCGCTGCCGACACGCTGCCGGGTGAGATGGATCTGATCGTCTGTTCGGAGGTGCTCTACTATCTGGACGATCTCGCCGAGTTGCGGCGCATCGCCAAGAAATTTGCCGAGGCGTTGGCGCCTGGCGGTAGTTTCATCAGCGCACACGCATTCGTGCTGCGTGACAATGTCGAAAAGACGGGCTTCGACTGGAACACATTCGGTGCCCAGGCGATCTCCGAGACGCTGGCAGCGACCGAAGGCCTCGTGCTCGAGCAATCGATCCAGACCGAGCTCTACCGGATAGACCGCTTCCGCCGCCTGTCGCCGGACGAGGTGGCGACGGACACGGTGATCGATCATGTGCCGATCCGCGCGCCCATCGAAATCGGTGTCGCGCGAAATATCGTCTGGGGTGGGGCGCGAGCCTTGCGCCGCGACGTCGCACGTAACGAGCAGCGCCGGCATATCCCTGTCCTCATGTATCACGGCGTTGCCGATGAAGGTCCGGCCGCGCTCGCTCGTTTTCGGCTCACGCCCGCCGCATTCGCCAGCCAGATGGCATGGGTGCGCGCCAATGGCTTTCACGCCATTGGCTCCGAGCAGCTGGAAGCATTCATCGCCAACCGTCAGCCTTTCGTTGGCCGCCCGGTGCTCATCACCTTCGATGACGGCTTCCAGAACTTCGCCGACCATGCCTGGCCGATCTTGCGCGCCAACGACCTGACCGCGGAGGTGTTCCTGGTGACGGACCTGGTGGGCGAAAGTGCACAGTGGGACACCGACATCGGTCCGCCGACGCCGCTTATGGGCGCCGGGACGGTGCGACGCCTCGCTGCCGAAGGCGCCTTCTTCGGCAGCCACATGGCGACGCATCGCGCCATCGATGGTCTGTCGAGCGCTGACCTGGCCGCCGAGCTCCTGCGCTCTCGTCTGTTCATCGAACGCTGGACCGGCCGGCCAACCAGGGCGTTCGCGGCACCCTTCTCCGTCACCGACCGACGGCTTGGCCGGCTGGCCAGGGAGTGCGGCTATCGAGTAGGCTTCGGCCGCAGGCACGGGCCGGCGGACCTCGATAGCGATCTCATCGACCTTCCGCGCATCGAGATTCGCGGCGACCGCTCGCTCGATGACTTTATTGCCACTGTCGAGGCCGTGCTCGAATGAACGGTGAACGTGTCAGTTCATTATTGGGCGACTTGCGACACGGCTGACATCAGTTCCTTCGGGTTTGGCGCCCCAAACATGTATCGCCCACCCTCTGGAACCTCCGTGAAACTCCAGCGGACGATTCCCTGCCGGTCCAGCAGGAACTGACCGATCAGTTGTCCGTGTCCCGTTGCGATCATCTGCTCGTCGGCTTCGGTCAGTTCGTAGTGGTCCTTCTTGTCAAGGATTGCGCTGGCCGTCATAGGATCCATGGGACCGGGCAATTCGCCGGGTATGTCGACCCGCATATCCTGTGCCGCTGCCATCGATACCTTGTACGGCCAGTTCGTCTCGTTTTGGGTGAATTCGAGATTGGGAAGCCCAAAAGCACGGTGTGAAGCGCGTTCCGGGTCGGAGGCAGCGAGCAGATTCGGCATCGGATGGTAGCGGAAATAGAGACGCGCCCGTTCGATCGGCGTGTTGACCACCGTCAGGCTCTCCACGCCCTTTTCGCGCAGCTCTGGATCGAGCCGCGCCTGGGCGGCGATGTGGCGCCGGCAAAACGCACAATGCAGACCTCGAAACAGGCCGACCAGCACCGGTTTTTGCCCGCGAAAGTCGTCAAGCGCAATCTTGCCTTCCTGGGTAATGGCGTCGAGTATCAGGTTCGGCGCCCGGTCGCCCGGTTGAAGCGGTATCAATCCACTAGGCGCGGACATGTCCAACCCCCTATCCCGGCTAGTCGAGAAAAGGCAGCACCACAAGCGCTTCCGGGTCGAGCCCGTGCTGGGCGCATATACCCTGCGCCAGGGAAAAGTAGCGTTCGGCCTCGGCCAGATTGTCGAGGTCGAGATTAAGCGTTGCGAGTCCATCATAGCACGGAAACAGCAGTTGGGGCTCGCCCGTTTCGCGGGCTACGTCCAGTGCTTCGTGGAACAAGCCAACCGCCAGTTCCGGATGGCCGTTGCACTGGTGGATCTGCCCAAGCACGATCAACGGCACTGGCAGGTGCTCGCGCTGGTCGAGCGCCCGGTCAATCTCGATGGCCTTCTCGGCAGCAGGCACGCCCTCCGTTGGACAGCGATCCGTGAAAGTACAACAAGCCACCGCCAGATTGGCGAGGAGGCGCGCCTGGAAACCCAGATCACCAATGCGGCGCGCCACTTCAAGACCGCGCCGACAGACCTCCATCGCCTTTGCCGGATCGATGGTCGTGTAGAGCACGCCGAGATTGGTGTAGCCGCGGCAGGCCGCGCCCAGCAGACCGGCGGCTTCGGCCAATTCAATGCTGCGCTCAACCTCACGCACGGCTTCATGGTTTCGCCCAAGGCGAGCCAGCGCAACAGCCTTGGTATTAAGTGCCTCGGCGGTCACGAGGGTGGCATCATCGGAGACATGTTCCGTTGTCAGAGAGCGTACGCAATCCAGCGCCGCGTCTGCCCATTTTGCCGCGAGAGTGTGATCTCCGCTGCGGAACGCCTGTCGGCCACGTTCTTGCCAGAGATGCGCCTGCTCGATCGGGGCATCCGCTCCATCGAGGAGCGCTGCCGCTTCAGCGTAGCGCGATTCCGCGTCGTCCCGCTTGCCCACGTCCCAAAACAGCCGACCGATCTTGCGCAAAACGCGCGCCGCCGCGACACGATCGGCTGACTCGCGATAGGCCTGCAGCACCGCCTCGTAGTGGCGGTGTGCAATCTCGCGGCGGCCTGCCGGGCCGCTCAAATCGGCAATGCGCTCTGCAATTGCCAGTTTGAGCGGTGTTTGCCCGATCGCGCCCAACGCAGTCAGTGCTCGCTCGTAGAAACGAAGGGCGTCGTCATTGGCGTATATCATGCGAGCGCGATCTCCCGCCGCCTGCAGGTAATGCGCGCCCCTCTCCCGCTCGGCGCTCTGAGCGAAATGGTGACCGAGCACGGCCAGATCCTCGAACCGTTCCGGCTTGTCGCCGCACAGTTGCTCCAGGGCGGCACCTACCCGGCCGTGGATGTCGGTCCGGCGTTGCAGGAGCAGATTCTGGTAGATCACGTCCTGCAGCAATGTTTGTGTAAAGCGGTAGCTTTGCGACGAGACCGAGCCTGATCCGGCAACTTCCTCGATGATTTCCGCATCGCAAAGCAGTTCGCAGCCCGCTTCCAGTCGGCCGGGGTCGGCTGCCACGGCTTTCAGAAGCGTGGCATCGAAGCGCGGGCCGATTACCGCGGCTTCCTGGGCCAACCGGCGCACCCCTTGCGGCAGCCGGTCGACGCGAGCAAGCAACATTGCCTGGATCGTGGCGGGGATGCCGGTTGCGACTTCGCCTGCCACGGTCCGCCATTGCTGGCCCTCGCGCACCAATACACCGCGATCGATAAGGCCGCGAACGATCTCCTCCAAGAAAAGCGGGTTGCCGCCCGCGCGCTCGAGGATCTGGTCGAGAAGCCCTCCTGCGGCGTTTACCCAGTTCTCGCCGAAAAGCGCCGCCACCAGGCGGCGTCCGTCATCGCTGTCGAGCGGCGAAAGCCTGAGCGCTGTGTGGCTGACCCGACTTGAGTCGAGTTGGTCGTTGTCCGACGCCGGACGATGCGTGACCAGCAACATCAGCCGCGTGCGTTCCAGTCTGTCCATCACGAAACGCAGTGCCTCGAGCGAGACGGAGTCGGCCCAGTGCAGGTCTTCGACGACAATCAACAGCGGCGACAACACAAGCCGCCATTCCATGATTGTGCGGACCGCGTAGAGAATTTGCCGCCGCAGCTGCTCGGGCTCGACATGCTGCAAGGTGGCATCGGGGTCGCCGAGGCCAAGCACATGGTAGAGCAAAGGCATCAGCCGCTTCGCCTCCTCGCCCTGCAGGCCGAGATCGGCAAGCAAGGCTGCGAGCTTGCCCCGCATTTCGTCCCCATTGTCGTTTTGCATCATCCCGGCAGCGCTGCGCACCACTGCACCCAGGGCGCCAAATGATTGTTCACCCAGCGGTGAGCACGTGGCCTGCCGCACGGCGACGTTGCGAAAACGATCCTCGTCGCCGACGCGGGCGACGAACTCCTTCACCAACCGCGACTTCCCGATACCGGCTTCGCCGACGATGCGGACAAGCTGGGCCGAGCCGCCGCACGCCAAGTCAAGGCTCGCCAGCATTCTGTTGAGCTCCGCATCACGACCTATTATGGGCGCACTGAGGCCGAGCGCCTCGAGCCCGCGCGCTGCACGCGGCGCCGCAAGCGGTGCATCCAGTCGGTGGACGAGCACACTGCCAGCCTTGCCGCGAAACACGACATCGCCCAGCGACTCGTACGAGAAGGCATGCCGGGTCAGCCTGTGCGTGAGTTCGCCCACCAGCACCTCACCCGGTGCAGCCAGCGATTGCAGGCGTTGCGCCGTATTCACCGTGTCGCCGGTCACCGAATAAGATTTGGCGGTGCCGATGCCCAATCCGCCAGTAACGACCGGACCCGTGTTTATGCCTATGTGGAGCAGCAGCGGCGAGCCGGAGTGGCGGGTGCTTTCACCGAGCCGCGCCGTCCGGGCGATCATGTCGAGAGCGGCTCGAAGCGCACGTTCCGGATCGTCCTCATGCGCGACCGGCGCACCGAACAAGGCGAGCAGAGCGTCGCCGATGAATTTGTCGACGAAACCACCAAAGCCTTGCACGGCCGCCGTCAATTCCTTGAACAGTTCGTTCTGCAGCGCCTGCATGACCTCGGGGTCGAGCTGCTCGCTGAGTGTCGTGAAGCCGCAGAGATCGGCGAACAGCACCGTTACCGTTCGTCGATCGGCGTCGGAGACGGAATGCGGCCCCTCTTCGCTTTCGATGTTCGGCGACGGAGCTCGAGAGGGCTGCGCAATGGTGCGGCTTGGTGTCGGAGCAGGCCGTTCGGCAGCTTTTGCGGACGCACCGACGCTTGCCCCACATTTAGGACAGAATTCGAAATCAGGTGCGCAGGCGTAGCCGCAACTGGCGCATGGCACGGGCTGGCGGCGGCCACACTTCGGACAGAAGGCGTAACCGCCCTCGATCTCGAAACCGCAGCCCGAGCAGTTCATGGACACCTCACCAGAGCATGATGCCGAAGAGTGTGAAGCGGTTTTCGGACGACATCATGCTCTATCTCTTTGACCTTGGGCCATGACGCGTGATCTCGCCACGCTCGTCACGGCCGGGGTATTCACAAGGATGAACCGATAGTCGTCAACCGGCAAGCGGCAGCGCAAATGGGCATCGGTCTGGGTTCGGCGGTGGAGCACTGCCGATACGGGCGGCCGCGTGGCCGTGATTTGCGAAAATTCCCTCGTCCCGCCGTCTTCCTGCTATGATGGAGATGAGGAGGCGACCCATGAGCGAGAACCGTAAGCTGGCCGCAATCCTGGCTGCAGATGTGGTCGGATACAGCCGGCTCGCGAGCGCGGACGAAGATCGTACCTTGGCGCGGTTGCGGGCACTGCGCAGCGACCTGATCGATCCGATCATTGCAGTGCACCACGGGCGGGTTATCAAGCGTACCGGAGATGGGGCACTGGTTGAGTTTCGCAGTGTGGTCGATGCCGTGCGCTGCGCCGTTGAGATTCAAAACGGTATGGTTGAGCGCAATGCCGGCGTACCGCAGGAGCGCCGCATCGAGTTCAGGATAGGCATCCATCTGGGCGACGTGGTCGAAGAGAGCGATGGCGACCTGATGGGTGACGGCGTCAACATCGCCTCGCGTCTGGAGGGCGTTGCGGCGCCCGGCGCCATCTGCCTGTCCGAGGATGCCTATCGCCAGGTCAAGGCCAGGCTTGACCTCTCGGTCAGCGATCTCGGCAGCACACAGCTCAAGAACATCGCCGAGCCGATCCGAGTGTATTCGCTGCAAGTCGGCGCCGGGGCCAAGGTGGCCGCGACCTCGCAAACCCCGACGAGCCCTCCGGCTGCGGCAGCGCCGCCGAAACTGTCGATCGCCGTGCTGCCGTTCGCCAATATGAGCGGTGATGCCGAACAGGACTACTTCGCCGACGGCATCTCCGAAGACATCATCACGGCGCTGTCCAAACTGTCACAGCTCTTCGTCATCGCTCGCAATTCGTCGTTCATCTTCAAGGGCCAGAACGTCCATGTGCAGGATGTCGGCACGAAGCTCGGCGTGCGCTATGTCCTTGAAGGAAGCGTACGCAAGTCGGGGAACAAGGTACGCATCACCGCGCAGCTCATCGATGCAATCTCAGACGGCCATCTTTGGGCGGAGCGGTTCGATCGCGATCTGACCGACATATTCGCCGTGCAGGATGACGTGACGCAGCACATCGTCGGTGCGCTGGCGCTCAATCTGACCGAGGATGACCGTCTGCGGCTGGCGCCCGAACACCAGCGCAACCCGGAGGCGTATGACTGTTTCCTGCGGGGCCGAGAGCTGTGGCACCGGCTGACGAAGGACACGAACGTCGCGGCCCGCGAGCTCTTGCAGCGGGCCATCGAACTGGACCCGAAATTTGCCTCTGCCCACGCTTTCCTAGCCCTCACGTACGGGCTCGATTACCTCAACAGGTGGGGTGCGTCGGACTCGATGGCGCAAGCGGAAGAGGCAGCAACGCGAGCGGTAACGCTGGATGACAGCGATCCCTGGGCGCACTGGGCGCTGGCATCGGCCAAGCTTTACACACGGCGGCACGATGAGGCCATCGGCGAGGTCGAGCGCGCGATAGCCCTCAATCCGAACTTCGCCGAAGCGCACGTCGCCCGCGGCGAGGCGCTGTATTATTCGGGTAGACCCGCGGAGGCGCTAGAGAGTTTCGCCCGGGGAAAGACCTTGAATCCATACTTTCCGGATGTGCTTCTGCACTTCCAGGCTTTGGCATCGTTTCAACTGGGAAGGTACGAAGAGGCCGTCGACCTCCTGCTGCAACGGCTGGCTCGCAACGCTGTCACCGACGTCTCGCGTGCGCTTCTGGCGGCATGCTACGGCCATCTGGGCCGTTTGGAGCAGGCCCATGCGGCATGGCAGGACCTGCTTCGCGTCAATCCCGCCTATTCGCTGGAACACCGTCGCAAAGTCTTGCCTTACAAGAACCCTGCCGATTTCGAACTCATGGTCGGGGGGCTCCGCAAGGCCGGCGTGGTGCAATGACGGGCTAAAGCCCGGCCGGATCAGAGGCCTGAGGCCCGGCCGATCTTGCGCCATCGGGCGTTTTCGCGAACCGGTTTCAGGTCATCGGTCGTCTCGGCAAATGTCCGCAACCGGTATTGCCGCAGCAGGTCCGGGAACAGCGCCCCTTCCGGCAGTCCGGCAAGCTGCTCGCGGACCGAGATTTGTTCATTGATGACCCGCATGCCCCAGGCATTTTCCCGAACCTGCAGCTCGGCGGCCAGATCGCGCTCTTCTGGCGCGTTTTCATCAAGCGCAGCCAGCAGGATCGAGTGAAAAAGCGCGACATAGCCAATCTGTCTCAGGCCGCCCACAACCCGCACGCGCGGCAATATGGCAAGGGCAAGGAACATCAGGAACAAGTCCGGCAAAAGCATGCCGTCCAGCAGTGCCTGCTGGAGATGCGGCCGCTCGAACGGGATGGAAAGACCATGCGGCCTGTCAGGCTCGATCAGCCGCCCGTTCTCGAGGACGAGCTTGCGCACGCGCTGCTCGCGGATGCCCCAGAAATAGGCCGTGGCATTGGGCAGGAACCTGCCAAATGGGCCCGATGCGGCTTCTTGCAAGGCATGGTCGAGACGCCGGCGCCTTGCGGGCTCGAGGAGCAGCCTGGAAAGAAGACTGCCTTCATCTTCCAGATGCCGCGCCACGACAGTCGCGGCCAGCCTATCATCGATGAAAACCGGCCGGGCCATGCCGGAACGATCCCAATCGGCGACCAGATGCTCGTTGAGTTCTGTCAGCGCATCGGCGGCTGTTGCAAACACCTTGTCCTGGCTGGCAAGCAGCGTGCCCAGCCAGCTTCTGGCATCCGTTTCATTGCCCACCGTTTCGAGCGCGCGCCCGTTGAGGGTGACGGGACCGGCCGCGCAGGCGCTTTTGCGGCACAGTTTGTGGCGCCCCATGCCAAACAAATTGACCTTGTCGTCGCCGACATCGAGCCATCCCGGCCCCTCCCGGCCGGTTGTCTCCATGGTCATCGTCGTTCCCATGAAGCCGAAAAAAGCCGACAGCCCGTTTTCGACCGCGCCGAGCCAGGCAAGCAGCAGGGCATCGAAGGTGATGCGATCCATCAGAAGCAGGCAGTGCAGGCCGGACTGGATAACCGGTCTGTGGTCGAATTCGTCGAGGGCCTTGTCGATCGCTTCGGGCTGCATGATCGCACCGAGGCGCTGCTGCAGGACGTCGCGCAGGATCGAGCGGGCAGCAATCGACGGGGCCGATCCAGGCCTTGCCACCGGCCGCCACAGATGGCGGGCATAATCGGAAACCGGTGCATTCCAGTTCTGCTCGATGTCACGCACGACCTCCGGGCAGAGCAGCGACAGCACGGCCAAAATGTCCACCGGAGGGGCAAGGGCAGGGACGGTGGTCATCAGAACCGCAGCCGGGCCATGCTCAGGAGGTCGTGGTATTGCCCGTCGGTAAAACCGGCCTTCACATGCCGGCCTTCGACCTCGAAGCCGTGGCTTGTGTAGAGACGGATGGCCGGTTCGTTGTCGGCATAGACGCTCAATTCGACCCGCTTCAGGGCGCGCCAGTTGTCGGCCACGTCAAGCAGCGCGCCTAGGATGGCAGAGCCGATGCCTCTGCCGACAAAACCATCGTCAAGGCCGATATTGATCTCGCCGATATGCGAGCGGCGCGGCGAACCCTGCGCGACCAGGCTGCCGTGGCCGACAACCTTGCCGTCCAACTCGGCAACGATCCAGGTGGTTTCCGGGCCGGACTTGGCGATGCGCCGCTCCACCTGCTCCACCATCTCGAACGGCATCCTGAGCGTGCCCCAGCGGAAGCCCGGCATATTGAAGATAGCGCAAAGCGCCTCGGCATCGCTTGGCCGGACGGCCCGGAGCTGCGGCTGGATTTTCTCTAGGGGTGGCGTGCTGGTCATGGCTTTTCCGGCTACAGCAATTCCAGGAAAAGTGTGAGCGGTTTTCCGTCCGGAATTGCGTCAGAACAAAGGACAGAGGCAATATGCCCGGCACGATGCACCGGACGTCACCTGAAAATCCAGCCGTCTCTGAGACCTATGCCGATTGCGGGGCAAAATGCCGGGGGGCGGCGCAGAGCTTGAGGATACCGCTGATGCCGATCCAGCCGAAAAGGGCAAGCCAGCACAATGTCCCGGCCGCCGTCCAGTCGATCCGGTGCACGGCGGCGTCGGTGATGACGAGGCCAAGGACGGCAAGCAGGCCAACCAGAAACTGCGCCAGGCCGAGCACCAGCAATTCCTCACGCGGCGCACTTCTCCAGACGAGATAGGTGCCGCCTGCACCCGCGAGGAAGATGGCGCTGTAGACCTGGGCGTGGAAGGCATCGATCGGCCATGGCCAGAAGCCACCGAATGTCAGGGGAAACAGCAACAGGCCGACGCCGTAGGCCCCGAGGATCGTCATTTCCACCGGTAGGTAGGCGCGCCATGCGGGGTTCAAGATCACGCCTTTTGCAGAAGGGCGGGCCCTTGCCCGCCACAGGAACAGCCCGGATACCGCGGCTGACGCAAGATAGACCAGAAACCAGAGCCAGGGGGCTTTGCGCTCGAAGTTGAAATAACCGAGATTGATGAACGAAGCCGCCGACACGATGACGGTGAAGATGAAGGCCATGACCAGCACGAGCCTGCCGGGCGACCAGCGATTCCAGACCAGCAGCGACGCCATCACTGCCATTTCGGCGGTGTAGAAGCCGCCGAGGAAGCGGGCATTGAACGGCGTGACGGCCCAGGGCCAGCGCGGCTTGACCAGCGCAGGCGCGAAAAACAGGCCGGCCCCGACGATCAGGACGATGATGACCCCCGCCGAGAAAAGGCGCAGGGCCGCCGGAAATGGCGGGTTGTCGCGTGTCGGCATGGAGAAAACCCCAGAGATGAATGCCCCATGGGCTATCATAGTTTGGAATTCAACAAATGGAAATTGACCTGTCACCAGGCTTGTCCATTCGAATGGCCGTCCGGTCCATTTCGCAGTATGATGGAGCGTTCGGGTCGAAGATCGGTCCGGCCAACACGCCTAGAGCCGGATGATTTCAGGTCTGTCCGACCTGAAATCTGAATCCGCCTCTGAATCAGGAAGAGCATGATGTCGTCCGAAAACCGCTTCACACCTTTCGGCATCATGCTCTAGCGGCGCAATTTCCGGAGCCTGCACGATGACCGAAGCTCAGGATCTGTTCTCGCTTCTGCGGCAATCGACCGATGTCGATCCGCAGGCAATCGACGCAATCCGGCAAACCATCGCCGAGGGCAAGGACCGCGAACTTTGCCGCATCAATGCGCTGGCCTTCGCCAGCAAGCATGGCCTCGACGAGGAACGCACCATAAGCGCCTTTCTCCATGCGGCGCGGGTGGGCATCTTCGACATTTCCTGGAATGTTCTGTGCCCCGGCTGTGGCGGCGTGCTCGACACCAACGCCACGCTGAAAACCATGCAGAAGGACGAATACACCTGCGCGCTGTGCTCCCAGGGCTATTCGCCGACCCTCGACGAGATGGTCGAGGTGACATTCACCGTCAGTCCCCGCGTGCGCAGGATTGCCGCCCACAATCCACACGAACTGCCGTTGGTGGAATATTACCGCCAGATCTACTGGGCGTCCGGGGCCGATCTGCCGGACGAGGATCTGGCGGAAAAGATGGAAGCGTTCTCGCTGGAAGATATCGAGCTTGCGCCCGGTGAAAAGGCGGTTCTGCACATCCAGCTTCCGCCCCAATTCATCATCGTCTTCGAGCCGGTCACGCATTCGGCCCAGTTCATCGACGCGAAGGGCGAACCGGCAAAAGAGCGGCGAAACCTCTCTCTGGCCTTCGACCGGGACCATGTCCAGAGCCAGACGCTGGAGATGCAACCCGGCCCATTGCGCATTTCGCTGGAAAACAGGACCGACACGCGCGTGCTGCCGACGGTCTTCATCGCCTGCCCGGTATTGCATGATTTCCTGGGCAAGCGCCGGCCCTTCGTGACCGCCAAGCGCCTGCTCACCAACCAGACGTTCCGGGATCTCTATCGCACGGATACGCTCGACATCAACCAGCGCCTGAAGATCACCAGCCTGACCTTCCTGTTCACCGATCTGCGCGGATCGACCGAGCTTTACGAGCGGGTGGGCGATCTTTCAGCCTTCGATCTCGTACGCGAGCACTTCCAGGTTCTGCACGAGATCGTCGCGGCGGAGGCAGGCGCGGTTGTGAAGACGATCGGCGATGCGGTGATGGCGACCTTCGCGACGCCTGACCGTGCGATTGCCGCGGCGCTGCGGATGCGCGACGCCATGCGGGCGCTCAATGACAAAAGCGGGCGCGAGGACCTTCTGCTCAAGATCGGTGTTCACGCCGGCCCCTGCATAGCCGTGTCCATGAACGAGCGGCAGGATTATTTCGGCCAGACGGTCAACATTGCTTCGCGGGTCCAGAACCTCGCCAACGCACAGGCGATCTTCGCCACGCGTGCGGTGGTCGACGATAATCTCACCGCCGATCTGTTGCACAGGAACGCGCTGACGCCCGTGCCGCACGAGGTCTCGCTGCGCGGCATCGAGCGGGAGATTGCGGTTTATACGATCCCCTGAAGAGTTCTCTGCCGCTCACACGCGCTTGCAGAGGAAATAACGGTCGGCGGGCTCCGAAGTGGGCGCCGGGAGGTGTTGCAGCAGCGGGTGATCGAGCGGCGTGCCACTGACCGCGAAGCCGCCGACGCGAAGCAGGCTCGCAATCAGATCGGGAAGCCAGGTAGCGGTCACTGCATCGCGATCGTCATAGCCGGTGCCAATGTCGGCATGAACAAGGGCGGCTTCGATGCCAATGAACTTGCGGCCCGTCTCGCGTATTTCGCCGAGCACGAGGTTTTCAGCTTCGGGAATTGAGCTAGTGTGCGCGCCAACTTCGCGGTCGAACACCACGATCCGGCGCCCGGGCAGAAGCTCGCGCAGATGGTGGAATGTCCGGCCATTGCCGAGGCCGAGCTCAAGCACAAGCCCCTCCATCTTCGCCACCTCGGGGCAGATTCGATTGAGAATGTCGCGCTGCGCGGTCATCCTGCTGATGAAATTATCGAGGCGACTCATATGCGATTTTGTGTCCTGAACCAGCAGCCCCGATCGAGGCTTGCTGCATATAAAGGCGAACGACGAACCCTGCAATAACGCAACCGGCCGCCGACAAGCGTCATACCGGGTGGAGTGTTCGGCAGGCCGCGCGGTGGAACAGCGATATCACTTGTAGGGGTCTGCAGCGTCCCGCAAGCCGTCGCCGAGGAAGTTGAACGACATGACAACGAGGATGACCGGCAGCATCGGCAAAAGCAGCCATGGATAGAACGCGATCACGCTGACGCTGCGCGCCTCGGTGAGCAGGATGCCCCAGCTGGTTATCGGCGCCCTCAGGCCGAGCCCGAGGAAGCTCAGCGCCGTTTCGCCCAGGATCATGCCAGGGATGGAGAGCGTCGCCGTCGCGATCAGATGCGACATGAAGCCGGGAATGAGATGCCGCCTGATGATGCGGCTGCTTCCGGCGCCCATCAACTGCGCCGCCAGAACGTAATCCTCCTCGCGCAAGGCCAGAAGCTTTGAACGCACGGCCCGCGCCAGTCCGGTCCAGTCGAGCAGCCCGAGGATGACGGTGATGCCGAAATAGATCAGGATCGGACTCCAGGTTATCGGCATGATCGCCGCCAGGGCCAGCCATAGCGGAATGCTGGGAATCGATTGCAGGACTTCGATTATCCGTTGGACGATCAGGTCGAAGATACCGCCGTGATAGCCGGCCAGCCCGCCGATGACGATGCCGAGCAGGAAGCTGAAACTGATGCCGACGAGGCCGATAGTCAGTGAAATGCGTGCGCCATAGATCATGCGTGAGAGCACGTCGCGCCCCAGCCTGTCGGTGCCGGCCAGAAAGAGTTGGCCGTTCTCGGCAGGACAGACAAAATGCCTGTCACCTTCGATCAGGCCCCAGAACCGATAAGTGTCGCCCTGGCAGAAGAAACGGAGCCGCTGAACATCGTCGTGCTTCTCGATGTAGTTCCGCTTGAGCGTGTCCATATCCAGCGTCATCTGGCGGCCATAGACGAACGGCCCGACGAACTCGCCATTGTGGAACAGGTGCACGTGCTGCGGCGGCGCATAGATGTAGTCCATGTTGCGCGAGTGCAGATTGTAGGGCGCCAGGAACTCGCAGATCAGTATCCCTAAATACAGCACTGCCAGGAATATGCCGGATATAAGCGCAAGCCGGTGTTTGCGGAATTTCCACCACATCAGCCGCAACTGCGATGCCTGAAAGACCTTCGATTGCTCCGGCGTCATCGCCTCGACCGACTGCAGGTCGAAGGGCGCGCCGGAAATGTAGTGTTGCAGTGGAGCACCCGGAGCGGGCAGCGGCGAGTCCTGCTTCATTTGGTGCTGCCACCCTGCAAACGAATTCGTGGATCAAGCAGCGCCAGCGCCAGGTCGGAAATCAGCACGCCGATAACCGTCAGGAAGGCAAGGAACATCAGGAATGACCCTGCCAGATACATATCCTGGCTTTGCAGCGCCTTGATCAGCATCGGCCCGGTCGTTTCCAAAGACAAAACGATAGCCGTGATCTCAGCGCCGGAGATGATGGCCGGCAGGATCGAGCCGATGTCGGAAATGAAGAAATTGAGCGCCATGCGCAGCGGATATTTGACCAGCGCCTTGAACGGATGCAGGCCCTTGGCGCGCGCCGTAACGACATATTGCTTGTGCAGTTCGTCGAGCAGATTGGCGCGCAGCCGCCGGATCATGCTCGCCGTGCCGCCGGTGCCGATGATCAGGACCGGGATCCAGAGATGGGCGAGGATCGACTTCGCCTTGGCCCAGCTCATCGGCTCGCCGAGATATTGCTGGTCCATGAGGTGGCCGATGGACGTGCCGAACCAGATGTTGGCGAAATACATCAGGATCAGCGCCAGCATGAAATTCGGAATGGCAAGGCCGAGAAGGCCGAAGAAAGTCAGGCCGTAGTCGCCCCAGCTGTATTGATGCGTGGCGGAGTACATGCCGATCGGAAAGGCGATGAGCCAGGTGAAGATGATCGTGACGAAGGAAACCAGCACGGTCAGCCACATTCGGTCGCCCACGACGTCGCGAACCGGCAGCTCATATTCGAAGGAATAGCCGAAATCGCCGTGCAGCATCCCGCCCACCCAGTAGAAGTAGCGAATGACCGGCGGCTGGTCGAAACCATATTCCTTGCGCATCATCTGGATGCGGTCGGAATCCACCGCTTCGCCCTGGGCCCGAAGCTCAGCGACATAGCTGTCGAAATAGTCGCCCGGTGGAAGTTCGATGATGGTGAACACCAGCGCCGATATGACCAGCAGCGTTGGAACCATCACGGCGATGCGCCAGACAAGATATCGAAGCACGCTCAGGAGCCTCCAAGCCAGAATGTGTCCGGCATGTAGACACCGAAATAGGAGGTCGGGTCATAGCCGAAAAGTGCCTTGTCAGGCAGGTTGCGCAGCCGCGAGGATACCAGAATCGGCTGATGCGTTGCGTTCACCGTGCCTATTGAAAACACCTGATCGGTGTAGATCGACAGCATGGAGTTCCAGATTTCGGCGCGCTCGCTGGCTTCGGTCGATCCGTTCCATCGCTTGAGCAAAGCCATCAACTCGACCACTTCAGGAAGATCGGGCGCCTCACCCATCTTGCCATGGGACAGATAGTGAGCACCCCAGAGCGGCCACTGCAATTGGTCGTCGATGGTGGGGGCCAGTTGGTACGGATTCATGTCGGCGGTCGGCACGCCATTGTCGATGCCCGACCACATCGACATCATGATCTGGCCGCCAAGCGCGCGGCTGCGGAAGATGTCGCGCTGCGAAGTCCGGATGAACAAAGCGATGCCGATCTTGCGCCAGTGATCGGTGATAAGTTCGAGCGCGTCGGTTTCCAGCGTGCTTTCGCCGGCCGTTTCCACGATGATCTGCGCCGGGCGTCCATCCGGAAGCATCCGCACGCCGTCATCGTCACGGGCCTGAAGCCCGACCTCGTCTAGCAGGGCATTGGCCTTGTCGGGATCATGGGCGATCCAGGCTTTCGCGTATTCCGGCCGGTAGAGCGGGCTCTCCGGCAACACCGTATCGGCACTTTCCTGCGCCAATCCATAGAACACGGCCATGTTGATCTCACGCCTGTCTACAGCAAGCGAAAGTGCGCGGCGCACGCGCACGTCTCTCAAAAGGGCACGCCACACCGGGTCGGCACAATTCAGATTGGGCAGCAGCGCCAGCCGCGAGCCCTGAGTGCGTTTCCATAGATGCATCTTCACCGGGTAGCGCTTCTCCGCATCCTTCAGGAACGAGTAATCGCTGAAGTCAATTCCCATGCATTGCAGGTCGCTCTCCCCCGCACCGGTCTTGGCCGAGATGATCGCCGACGAGCTGACATTCATGATGATCTGGTCGACATAGGGCAGTTGCCGGCCATTCTCGTCTATTCGATGAAAGAACGGGTTGCGCTCGAAGATAAACTGCTCGGCTGGCGGCTTGGTCCGGTTCCGCCAGGGATCGAGCGTCGGCAATTCCGGGTTCTCTGGGCGATACTGCCGCGACATGCGGATATGCAGGAGCGTCCATTTCTTGGCCCGGTTCTCCTTCATCAGGCCGGCGAGCCGGAATGGATCCTGGTATTTCTTGTGGAACTGCTTGAGATAGGCGGCCGGCAGAACGAGCGATATCGGCGCGGCAGCAGCGAGCTTGGGCAGGAAGTCGGGATTGGGCGCGTCCCAACTGTAGCGCACCGTCAGCGGATCGACGATCTCGAAGCGCGGCGGCTGGCCGTCCGCCAGCAGGGTCGGGGCGAGCCCCCCTTGCGAAAGCTCATCGTTCAGCCAGACATCTTCCCAGCAATAGCGAAAATCCTCCGGCGTCAGCAGGCTGCCGTCGGACCATTTATGGCCTTCCCGTATCTTGAAAGTGAAGATGCGATCATCCGCTACGTCGAAACTTTCGAGAATGTCGGCATGCAAGTTAAGTTTTTCGTCATAACCGACCAGCCGGGAATACCCGTAGATCGTCATCATCCGGATATCTTTCTGGCTGCCGATGATCGTACGCAGCGTGCCGCCATACTGGCCGGGCTGCCGGCCCATCGCCGCGAGGTTCAACGCGCGCGGGCTTTTGGGCAGGCGCTCCGCGAGTGGCGGCAGAGCCCTGGCTTTCAGCTGCGGCTGAAGAAAATCCGGCTCCAGATCGCCGGCGCGCGCCGTGCCCGGCAGAAATGCCGAAGCCATGAGACCAAGGACAGTGCGGCGGCTGATCAATGGCGTAACTCGCTGACATCGGCCGAACGTCGGGCCAGCACGAGATGGCCGCCGCCGAGATCGAGCGGCGACAGCATATCCTCTTCGCCCTCGTCGCGGAATTGCGGGCCCCATGCGCTGGTGTCGGAAGCGCCGCCGAGCTTCAGCGTCTTAAAATCCATCGGCCGGTCGAGATCGGGGAAGGGGACTGCGGCGAGCAGCGAGCGCGTGTAGGGGTGGATCGGTTTCCTGAGCAGAATTTCGCGCGGTGCAAGCTCGACGATACGCCCGCCGCACATCACCGCGATGCGGTCCGCCATGTAGTCCACCACCGCCAGATTGTGGGATATGAACAGGTAGGTCAGGCCCAGTTCCTTCTGCAGGTCCTTCAGAAGGTTCAGGATCTGCGCCTGCACGGAGACATCGAGCGCCGAAACCGGCTCGTCGCAGATCAGCAGTTCAGGCCCCAGCGCCAAGGCGCGCGCAATGCCGATACGCTGACGCTGCCCGCCGGAGAAGCTGTGGGGATAACGCTGGATGAAGCGCGGATCGAGCCCGATTGCCTGCATCAGGCTCTTGACCGTGGCTAGCCGGGACGCGGCATTGCCACGTTGATGGATTTCCAGCGGCTCGCTCAAGATGTTTTCCACCGTCATGCGAGGCGAAAGCGACGAGACCGGATCCTGGAAAACCATCTGGAGTTTCGCCCGCAGCAAGCGCAGGGCGTCTCCCTCGGCTTCCAGGACGTCGATCGGTCCGTCGCGGCCGTTGAAGATCACGGAGCCGCCGGTAGGGGTGACGGCCCGCATCAGGATCTTGCTGACGGTGGTTTTGCCGCAACCGCTTTCGCCAACCAGGCCCAGGCACTCACCTCGCCTGATGTCGAAGCTGACGCCGTCCACGGCGCGAACAGAGGTCTGATGGCTCCCGCTGAACCATCCGGAGTTGCGGATGGTGTAGACCTTTTTCAGATCCCTGACCGACAGCAGAATGTCGTCCGGCCCCTTCGCTTCCGGCGCCGTCTGCTTGCCCAGCAGGGTCCCGACATTCACCGGCACCTCGCGGAGCGCCTTCAGTCTTTCGCCAGGCTTCAGGTCGAAATGCGGAACGGCTGCCATGAGGCCCTTCAGGTAAGGGTGGCCTGGCCGGCGGAATATTGCCTCCACAGGGCCTGCTTCCATGATCTCGCCATGGTACATGACGACCACCTCGTCGGCGACATTGGCGACCACGCCGAGGTCGTGCGTGATCAGCAGCATTGCCATGTTGAGCTTGGTCTGGAGTCCACGAAGCAATTGCAGGATTTGCGCCTGGATGGTGACGTCCAACGCCGTCGTCGGCTCGTCGGCGATCAACAGAGCGGGCCGGCAGATAAGCGCCATGGCGATCATAGCGCGTTGCCGCAATCCTCCCGAAAGTTCAAATGGATACATGTCGTAGGCGCGCTTGGGATTGGGAAACCCGACGAGGCCGAGCATTTCCTCGGTCCGTGCCTTGCGCTCCGTCCGATCCATGTGCGTATGAATCTGCAGGGATTCGCTGACCTGGTTGCCGATCGTGTGCAGCGGCGACAGCGATGTCATCGGCTCCTGAAAGATCTTGCCGATGCGGCTGCCTCTCAACGCCCGGATTTCGGGTCCGTCTCGCGGCATCTGCAGGATATCCTGCGTCGTGCCGGGCTTTTTGGGATCGGAAAACAGGATACGGCCGCGAACATGGGCCGTGTTCGGCAAGATGCCCATCACGGCCTGGCTGAGAACCGATTTTCCGGAACCGGACTCACCGACAAGTGCGGTGACCTTGCCGGGCAGGACGCGAAGATTTGCCCGCCTGACGGCATGCAACGGTCCCCCGACAATGGCAAAAGAGATGCCAACATCCTCGATCCGCAGCAGATCAACGCCTGCATCCATTCCCACACCAGCCCCAATCTGGCGCCTCCCGACCGGCCCCAAAAAGCAAGACTAGCGCATTGTCAGCGCAGAGCAACTTGGATTCGAAACGAATTCTCCGGCGACCGGCGGCCGGACAGCATACCAGGGCGTCCAGATCGGATGGTGGTGACTACTGGAGCTTCCTCCGGTCGCCCGCCGACAGCCGCGCGGCATCGCGATGAAGCAGCATGACCTGCTCGGCGTCCGATATCCGATCGTGAAACGGCTGCAGCGCAGCGTCTTCATCGAGTGCGAGAGCACCCGACAGATCGGGTGAAAGCACCGTCAGCTTCTGCTTGCTGCCCGCCAGTTCCTCCTCGCCGAGCGTCAGCCAGCTGTTGGCCCCGCAATAGCCGGCGAAGTCCTTGCTGGCGAGAACGCTGTGCGGATATTTCTTAGTCAGGGTCTGGAGACGCTGGACCTCGTTTACAGCCGAGCCGAAGACGGAGAATGTGAGTCGGTCGGTAAGCCCGACATTGCCGAACATCACATTGCCGACATGCAGGCCGATACCAAATTTTATGTCGCCCAGTCCTTGCTCTTTTCTGCGCAGATTGAGCTCCATCATGCGCATGCTGGCCTTGTGCGCAGCCGTAAGAGCAGCCTGGCAGGCGATCTCTGACTGCGCCCGGTGCCTTTCGCAGGGGTAGACGGCAATGAATCCATCCCCCAGGAAACTCATGATCTGCCCGCCTTTGCGATTGAAAGGTGCTGCGATGGCATCGAAAAACTGGTTCAGCGTATCGATATAGACTTCGCGGCCGGAGGTTTCGGCGAGCCTTGTCGACCCGCGCATATCGCCCATCACCAGCGCGGCCCGGATTGTGTCGCCCTCGCCGCGCTTGATCTGGCCGTCCAGCACGCGCCTGCCGGCGTCACCGCCGAGATACGTGGTCATCATGTTGTCGGCGAGCTTGGTGAGCACCGCCATCTTGCTTGCGATGGCGAGATGGTTCTGGATCCGCAGCAGCGCCGAAATCATGCTGTCGCTGAAGCCTGAAGCACTGTCGGTGGACCAGGACCCCAACATGCCCTGACTTGTATCGCCGTTGAAGGGATGGACGAAAGCCATGTAATCGGTGACGCCCATAAGCCTGAGCTCATCGAAAACAGGAAACTCCGACCGCACCGACGGCTCGAGCCGGCGCCGCAGATGGTCGAGCTTGTTGCTGAGCAGATGGTAGTATGGGCTGGTCAGGAATCTGTCGGAATGGACGCCGTTCTCACTCCGGAAGCCTTCCACTTCCAGGCCTTGGCCGCGAATCCAGGTGAAACCGAGCGCGTCATAAAGCGGATGCAGCATCGAGAAGCTCAAATGCACCCGCTTCAGCGGCAGGCCGGCAGCAGCCAGCCGTTCACAAAAACCCTTGACCAATGTTTCCAGGTCGTCGCCCGCCAGCGCCGATTGGGTCAGCCAATCGGCAACCTTATCCATGAGAATGTTGGAAATTTCTGCTTGCGCTGTGCTCATGCTATCTCGAAACCCGTCGAAGACGAGCCATCTCCTTTGATCCGCAAAATTCTCGAAGTCAATGAAGCCGGCTTCGGGGGCAGAAGCCGGCGAAGAATATCCCGAATGACTGTCCTTGCAGGAAGCAAGCAGACGTCGACCGCACAAATCACCTGCAACACTATGTGGCGAGGCTGCCGGCGAAGTGCAATCCCGATCCTGACATCGCGCAAATAATTGGTCGGCTCAGGCACCGTTGGGCTCGCCGGGTCCCAAGAACCATGGCCGCGGCGCATTGCGGAAAATCGATTCCCCAAGCCGTCATCAGACCGGCGCCTTCGCCTTCAGGCTTGCGGCAGCCATTGCATAGCCGCCGGCGGCGCCATCGATGAAGTGAACATGATCGCGCTGCAGCGGCGAGATGACGAGGCATGTCATCAAGGCCGACTTCTGGCGGTGCAGGCCATAGTTGCAGATGCCGGCCTCTTCCGCTTGTTTCAGCCGGTTCTCGATCCGCTGCAACACATCCGCGTCGACGTCGATGGTCATCTTCAAGCCGTCGTCGAACTTGCGGAAATCCGAATTGCTGGCCACCTCGCGTTTGTAGACCTTCGGGTCGAAACCGCCGATCGTCCAGCCCAATTTGTCGGTGACGGCCGTAAGCGTCATCAGGAAGATCACCCACAGCTTGGCCAGCCACCGCCGCCCCGGCGGCGCCGTGGCCCGTGCCTCGACATCGAGACCGGCGGGCAAGAGACTATAGGCCGGACCGTCCACCGGCACCGGGTGGCCATCGCGCTCCTGCCTGCCGGCAAGGGCGATGATGTCGGAAGCCAGAAACTGGAAACCACGCAAGTCGCGCGATGCCCCGGGCACGGCTATGATCGAGACAATTTCGCCATGCCGGGCTTCGATCGGGTTCCAGCGGCAGGAGAGGCCGGTCAGATCCGGCCGCGCGCCGGCCGGGGCGGGGTCGACGCGGTAGCGCCCGGCTTTCATTTCGGCTTCCGCCCAACTGCCGCCGCCGCCGGCGAACATGGCATAGAAGGCTGCTTCGGAGGCCTGGAACCTCGCCACGCGAACGTCGAGGCCTTGCGCTCTTATGTCCTTTATCGGCACGATTGCGGCACGCAAGGTCAGGTCCAGTTCGTCCGCCACCCATCTCTGGACAGAAGCCAGCGCGTTACGGGCGATCTCCAGCGCCGAGCCGGGAAACGCCACGAGCGCGCCGTCGCCGCCGAAGACGAAGGGAAGATCTTGCCGGCCCAGTGCATTGAGCAGCGCCGAAATGACGCTGGCGCCGGCCATATTGACGGTTTTGTAGCGCCCGGCTTCGATCGCCTTGGTCGAGCCGACGATGTCGGCGGTGGCCAGCGCCCAGCCATCGGGGAGAGGCCGATAGTTGTCGATATCGGCAACGCTTTCGAACTTTGCGAAGACCGGCAAAGAAGCGACGAACGGGTCGGACGCGACAGCTGTTTCCATAAGCATCAGATAGCACATTCCAACGCTTGAAGGTGAAGTCGATCATGCCTCGAAATTGACTTGGGCAGGCTTTGCGATGATAGGATCGCGCGATGCGAATTGCCTTCTACGCCCCGCTGAAGTCGCCCAATCATCCCGTTGTCTCCGGCGACCGCCAGATGGCACGGATGCTGGTCCAGGCGCTGCAGCATGGCGGGCATAGCGTCGAACTGGCATCGGAGTTGCGCTTCTATCTACGCCAGCCGGAACCGAAAAGTTTCGATGCGCTCATGATCGAGGCCCGGGACGAAGCCGCGCGACTGACAAGGCTTTGGGACCGCGACGGCAAGCCCGATCTCTGGTTCTCCTATCATCCCTACTACAAGGCGCCCGACCTGATCGGGCCCGAGCTGGCGTTGGCCTTTGCCGTCCCCTATGTGACGGCCGAAGCCTCCTATTCCGAACGGCGCAACGCCGGTTCGTGGGCCGATAGCCAGGCATTGGTGGCGCGAGCCATAGAGCAGGCGGCGCTGAACATCTGCTTCACGCAAAGGGATCGCCAGGGGCTGGCGGATGCTGTTCCCCACGCCGCTCTCGGTATGCTTTCACCCTTCATCGACACATCGGCATTCTACGAAATGCCGGTACTGGATTATCCGACGCGCCTCGTGACCGTCGCCATGATGCGCCCGGGCGACAAGGTCTTGAGCTATCGCATGCTGGCGCAGGCGCTCGGGTTGATCGGCCACCTCCCCTGGACGCTGTCGGTCGTCGGGGACGGACCTGCCCGTGACGAGGTAAAGGCGCAATTCGCCGGCTTGCCCGCCGACCGTATCGAATGGCTTGGCGCGATTGAGCCGGTCGCCGTGCCGGATGTCCTCTATCGCGGGGGAATCTACGTCTGGCCGGGTTACGGCGAGGCCTATGGCATTGCCTATCTTGAAGCACAGGCCGCCGGCCTTCCGGTGGTGGCTCAGGACGTTGCCGGCGTGCCGGAGGTCGTGCGGCATGGCCAGACCGGGTTTCTCACCCCGCCAGGCGATGTAGCGGCGTTCGCTTCCGCAATTGCAAGGCTTCTGGCCAACAATGACGAAAGAACCATCATGGCTGCAGAGGCCAGACGTTTCGTTCTCGAAGAACGCTCTCTCGGTGCTGCAAAGGCCCGTCTGGCGGAACTTCTCAAGATGATCCCGTTGTCATGACATCCGACCCGATTTGGCAGCCCCTGGTGGACGAGCTGGCGCACCGGCAACGGGCGGGCCGCAAGGCAGAGTTCTGGCTGCGCGACGATGACGCCGTGGATCCTACGCCGGCGCTCGATCGGTTGCTCGACCTCACCGGTGACTTCGCGGTTCCGGTCACTCTGGCCGTCATTCCGGCCCAGACCGACGGGAAGCTAGTCGTCCGGCTTGACGCGGCGCCGCATGCCACGGTTGTCATTCATGGCTGGGCGCACCGAAATCATGCCCCCGAGGGTCAAAAAAAGCAGGAGCTCGGCGCGCATCGGCCACGCGAGGTGGTGCTGGATGAGCTGGCCGGCGGACTGTCGCGTGTAACCGGCCTGCACGGCGCACGTGCGGTTCCGATGCTGGTGCCGCCCTGGAACCGGATCGACGCCGGCCTGGTACCCGACCTCGGATCGATAGGATTTGCGACATTGTCGGTGTTCGGGCCGTCAAGGCCGGCTTCCCTGGCGGTCATCAACAGCAATGTCGACATCATGGATTGGCATGGCACGCGCGGCTGCCGCGATCATGGTCTGTTGGTTCAGGCCATCGTCGCGCAATTGCAGCGTGCATTCGACGGCGGCGAACCGGTCGGCCTGCTCACCCACCATCTCGTCCATGATGAATCGGCTTGGCTTTTCCTCGAACGGCTGTTCACGATCACCGCGCGGGCAGAAGCCTGCGCATGGCTTCCGATCAGCACACTGACAGAACGCAGCGCCGGAAAATAGCTCAGCGCTTTTTGTGCAAGACTGGAAATGTGAGCGTCTGGCCATCCCGCGCCGCAAAAGCGCCGGAAAATCTGTCCTTGGCCAGTTTCTCCATCTCGTCCAGCTCATCGTCGGTGCGTGCCGGATCGTGGTGAAACAGCGCAAGCCCGCGCGCGCCGGCCGCCTCGCAGAGCTTGACGCCCTGTTGCCATGTCGAGTGCCCGTTGCCGCGGTAGCGCTCCATTTCCTCCTCGGTGTAGGTGCAGTCGTAGATGACGAGGTCGGCATCTCTGATCAGGCCGAGCACCGCCTGGTCGAGTTTGCCCGGCTCGTGCTCGGTGTCTGTGATGACCGCCACGACGCGGCCCCCCCATTCGACACGGTAGCCGATGCAGCCGCCCGGATGGGTAAGACTACCGGTTCGTACAACAACTCCTTCGCGTGGCCGAAGCAGGTCTCCGGATGCGAAATCGCGGCAGTCGAGGCTCGCCTTGCAGACACCGAGTGTCACCGGAAACCATGGCGGCCGAATGAATTCATCGACCATCTGCCGCGTCGTCATGCGTCCAGCCAGATGCCCGGACCAAAGCGTAACTTTGATGCCTCGTTCATAAATAGGCTTGAAAGCCGGCAGCCCGATGACGTGGTCGTAGTGGCAATGGGTGAAAAACAGGTCGAAATCGGTGACGCCCGCCGCCCGAAGCGTCCTGCCGGCAGGCCGCAAGCCGGAGCCCGCGTCGAACAGAAGCGTATGCTTGCCGCATTGCATCTCGATGCAGATCGTGTTGCCGCCATAGCGAGCAAATTCTGGCCCCGACACCGCAATGCTGCCGCGCACGCCCCAAAACCTGACAAGGAAGAAATCGTCGTCCATGCACCCTTTCGCCCATCGTAGCCAACCAACTGCTGCCAGAGTCGTTCCAGGAAAGGTGTGACACGGTTCCGGAAACTGCATCAAAACAAAGAAACAGAGCGGCTCGCCGCTTCAGTGCAACTGTGAATCGCTCTCGGCCGTTCGTGCGTCGATCAGGTCCGCGGTCGTACTGCTTAGCCTATCGGCAAGAACCCGCAATATCTCGATGGTCATTTCGGGAAACTCCTTCATAAGCCTCAGGAAATGGTCCTTGCGGATTCTCAAGGCCTCCAGCTCACTTGCCGCTTTGACGGTGGCAGTACGGGAGCTGTTGCACAATATGGCA
The DNA here is from genome assembly GCF_040318615.1 of Mesorhizobium sp. M1078. Lineage (NCBI taxonomy): Bacteria > Pseudomonadati > Pseudomonadota > Alphaproteobacteria > Hyphomicrobiales > Phyllobacteriaceae > Mesorhizobium > Mesorhizobium sp. M1078. The sequence goes on along the minus strand of NZ_JAMYMP010000035.1, from coordinate 23,914 downwards.
ATCTCGCCAACGATCGAATTTGGCAGCAATTCGGCAACTTTGATCGGCCCATTGTCGGAATCGACCAGAATATCCGCGCTGCCCGAAAGGATGACATAGGCGGCGTCTGCCTCGTCGCCCTGCCGGAAAAGAATCTGGCCGGCACTGTAGTTCACGCGATCGGACGTGAACGCGAGCAGCTTGAGCTTTGTCGGCTCGATGCCAGAGAACAAGGGAACGCGTTGCAGCATTCCAACTTCATCCTTGAGCAGCATTGTCGCAAACCTTCCTGAATTCGCGTTTGCCAGACTATGACACAAGTTCCTTGAAGATACCGTTTCCCGCCAAGAGTGTCTCGTGTGTTCCGTCTTCCACCAATTGGCCTGAGTCAAAGACCACAACCCGATCGAACATCGCCGCCATTGCCGGATTCGTCACCACCCACACAATTGCCGGCGAATGGCCGTCGCGTCTGGCTTCGTCGAGCACATTCCGCAACACCTTGTCCTGCACGCGCTGGTCGAGCGCCGACAGCGGCCGATTGAGAATGAGGAAATCGGGACGCTTGAGCAAGGCGCGGGCAACATCGAGCTTCTGTCGCTGTCCGCCGGTCAGCCGCCTGCCGGCGGCGCCGACGTTGAAGTCCAGGCCGACATCCAGAAGCTCGGCATAAAGCCCCAGTTCGTCAAGAATATCATAGACGATGGAGCGAATGCGGTCCGGCGCGTCGGGATGGTTGTTGCCGACACGCCCGAACAGGACGTTGTCCATGACGGTGGCCGCGGCGATGTATTTGGCAGGGTCAAACCGTTCGACAGCTTTCTCCAGCTCGGCCGGCAGGTTTTCATAGAACTGGTTGCGTGCAGCGATGATCTTGCTCATCAGCTCGTCGGTCAACAGGCCGAAGCGATGCCGGGGCTCGATATAGGCAAAGCTTAAGGTGACCATCATGGCGCGGTCGTTCTCCGAAACCGCATCGTAGGGGCGATTCTTGAGCCGTTGCAGCAAGGTTTCGTAGGCGGGTATCTCCTCGGCGCTCATGAAGGCGAGCTGCTGGAAGAACTGGTGTTCGGGCGGCAGGTCGGCAAACAGCTCGATCGCCTGTTCGGCGATCTCCATGCCCATTTCGTAGAGCGTGCGGTCGAGGCCGGCTTGCTTCAGCACGGAAGCAAAATAGGGATTGGACGCCAGTGCCTTGTGAGCCAGTTCGGGGCCGGCCGCAGCGCCGAAGAGCAGGTTCTGGCCGATCGTCGCTTCCTTGTTGTAGGCGCCCGGTTCAAAAGGAACCACCAGCGCGCTCAGGCCTTCTTCCTCCAACCGGGTTCGCAGCGCCGCACGCAATTCGACGATCCGCCCGGCAAGCTTCGTGTGGCGCTTGAGGTCGGCCGAAGAGCGCAAGCCTAGATCCAGAATGTCGCGCGACAGAAGAACCGCGTCGAGCACCCGGCGCACGGCTTCAAAGAGGTCGTGCGGGCCGGTGGCGCCGGCGGAGGCATAGTTGATCCAGTCGCTGCGGATATCGAGATCCGGATTGCCCGACCGGCGCGCCTCGTCGATATTCCAACGGTGCTGGTCCGCCGCGGCGCCGTCATATGTCACCGATGTCAGCGGCGCATGCTTCAACCCGTAGAGCAAATTGTCGCGCAGGCTTGCCTGGAACAGGAAAACATCCGACGAAGCGTAGGACATGCGCCGGCCGGTCACGGCTTCGGGGAGATCGAGCAAGTCATCGGAGCCCGAAACGATCCTTCCGCTGTCCGGCCAGGTCAGCCGCGCAAAGGCTTCCGCAAGCGCCTCCGCTCCCCCTGTTGCGGTGCTGACCAGCGCCACCGTCTCACCCGGCTTGACCTCGAGCGAGATGCGATTGAGGAGCATTGCGCCGCCATCGTCTGCTATCGACAGGCTGACCGCCGACAGCGGCTTGGTCATCGGATCGGGATCGTCGACCGTCAGTGCTCCGATTTCCGGCGCGATGATATTCTCGACGGTGAACTGTTCGACGACCTGCTGATATTTGACCTGGACATCCTGCCGGTCCTGATCCCAGTCGATCAGTTCCTTCATCGGTCCGGGCAAGTCCTTGTAAGCGCCGATCACGGCCACGAGCTGGCCGACATCCAACCGCCCCTGGATGACCAGATAGCCACCGATCATGTAGAACAGAAAGGGCGTGAGCTGCGCGAGAAAATTGTTGAGGAACTTTACCATGAATTTCCATTGGTAAAGATCGAAGCGGATTTTGAAGATGAGCCCGAGCCGGGCTGCTATGTCGGCGCGCTCGTAGTTCGACGTATCGTGGACGTGAACCGCGCCGATGCCGTCGACGATTTCGCCAACCCGGCCTGAAAGCGCGCGCGCCGTCAACTGCCGCTGGCGCCCGAGCACGAGCAGCCGCCGCCGCATTCGCGGGATAAGCACGATCTGGATCGCCACGATCACGACCGCTATCATTCCGAGCCAGACGTTCTGGACCATGATGAACAGCATGGCCGTCAGCGCCTGGCCGCCGAGCAGCACCGGCTGCAGGAAGGCATCGCCAATGAAGCCGCCCAGCGGCTCCACCTCGTCCTTCACCATGGTCGCCACTTCGGCGGATTTCACCCGCTTGAAGTAAACCGGCGGAAACCGCAGCACACGATCGACCAGATCGAAACGAATACGCCGCAGCATGCGTTCGCCGAGCCGGCCCTTGTAAGTGTTGATGTAGAGCTTGAACAAGCCGTTGATGACGACCAGCAAGAGGAACACAAGGCTGAGCGCAAGCAGGGTCGAGGTGCGGTCCAGTTGAAAACCGGAGAAGAACTGGACCTCGCCGATGAACGGCAGGTTATAGTGCAACCGCATGAATGGCAGGGTCGCGCCCGGTTGCTCGAACCCCTTGCCCTGGATCGGGCCGTTGACGATCAGCTTCGGCAGGTCGAACGACATGAAATACGGGACCATCGAAAGCACGACGATCATCAATATCCAGAGCTGCTGCTTCCTGGTGTGCGTCCAGATATAGCGGGCTAGGCTGGTTTCCATATGCGATTGTCAGTTTGAAGGATGCGGAATGTAAAGGCACCTGCTGGCAAATGGTGTATCGGCCATGTCTTCGCCGCCAACGACGAGCTCAAAGCGGCAGCTGCGCGCCAAGCGGATGGGCGCCGATGGTCCGGACAAATTCAATCGGCCTCCTCCGGGCAATGGCGAAACGGCTTGCGGCACAGTCGCGTCCGCAAGTCGAACAGGCAAGAGGCAAGATTGCGTTGTGTCGCCCGAAATCCCAACATAGAAGACGAATATGATGGATGTCACGCAACCACGCAATGCCGGCATGGATGGGCATGAGCAAGCCCTGGACCTCACGCGGGGAATTGCCGCCTATGTCGACCACCCTCTCGTGGCCGGGCTGGCGCGCGTCATCGCCAAGCATCCGCAGGCCAATATCGCGAACGCCTTCAACCACAAACAGGTCGCCTGCAAGATGTGGGCGCTCGACAGGCTTTTCGAAAGCTGCGGCGGCCGGTTCGAGCGCATATGGGTTCTGGGTGGATGGTACGGCGTATTGCCGGCGATGCTTTTCAACGACACCCGCTTCGACATCGCGGCGATCGACAGCATCGACATTGATCCCGAAGTCGGCGCGGTCGCCCGGACACTCAACCGGCAAGCCGGCGACCGGTTTCAAGCGCTGACGGCAGATATGTACGCACTCGACTATGCCGCCGGCGGGCCCGACTTGGTGGTCAATACGAGCTGCGAACACATAGCCGACCTCAGCGCCTGGCTTGCCCTGCTTCCGCGGGGCACGAACGTGCTGCTGCAGTCGAACGATTATTTCAGCGAGCCGACGCACATCAACTGCGTGGCGTCACTTGCAGCCTTCGAAGCCATGGCGGCGCTGCGGCAGATCAGGTTCTCCGGTGAACTGCCGACAAAAAAATATACGCGCTTCATGCTGATTGGAACTGTTTGAAGCGTTCGCACAGGATTTGCGCCGAGCGCCGCGCCCCTTCCAGATCGAGACGATGCGCGGCTGGCGGCGGTCCCGCAAGCGCCTGCTCGATCGCATGCGCCAGACCTTCAGGCGTCAGGTCCTGTTCCGTCAGCACCGTTGCAAGACCGAGCTCTTCGAGCATCAGAGCGCGACGCGTCTGCTCGGTTTCCCCGCCGGCTGCAAATGGAACGAGCAGCGAGCGACACCCCGCGCGCATCACATCGCAGACCGTGTTGTAACCCGCCTGCGAGACCGACAGGCGGGCGCCGGTCAGCAGGCTGGCGAAATCCTCGCGGAACCGGAAGATGGACAGGCGTGGGGAGGCATCGCGTGAAATCGCGTCGAACTCGTCCTTCGGCAGGTTTGGGCCGGTGATCAAACACCATGTCCAGGCGTTATCGGCACTTCGCGCCGCCGCGACGGTGGATCTGACAAGGCTCTTTCCGGCCGCCCCGCCGCCAACCGACACCAGAACGTCGAAGCGCTCTGAGGCCGCTTGCGCCGGCGGCGCGGCAACGAGCCCTGTGTAGGCGACCTCGGCCCTGATCGCCCCAGCCAGCGGAAATGTCTTGTCGATGGTTGCGAAAGCCGGATCGCCATGGACCATGACAAGATCGAAATGCCTGTTGACGATATCGACCGTTTCTTCGTTTCGGCTCGGCTTCACGCGCTCCTGAAGGATGTCGCGGACGGACGCCGCCAGCAGCGGTCTGGGCGATGTCGCTTCGATGGCCTCGATCAGCGGCAGGAGTTCGAAACGCATCTGCCGGCGTCCAAAGGGAAACGCCTCGATAATGACGATGTCGGGCCTGTAATCCCGGAAAGCCTGCAGCAGCATGTCTGAGCGCCGCGTCTTGAAATCATCGTCGACGGCTTTGCCCTGCAGGTCGACAAGTCCGGAAAATCCTTCGTCACCGGAGGTGACAGGCGGCAGGGTCACGGATTTTACGCCCGATCCCGGAAATCCCGCGATCGGCGCTCCGCCGGTCACGACGGTGACGTCGAACCCGTCATCGACCAGAGCCGCCGCAATGCGGCTGGCGCGCGCGAGATGGCCGATGCCGAGCAGGTGCTGAACATAGAAGAAAGCGCGCAGCCGCTTCATTCGGCGACCCGCCACTCCCGCTCGAACAGTTCCTTGAGCTGTCCAATGCCTGCCACATGATCGAAATTGCTTCGCACGCGCCGCTCCGCGGCGTCGCCGAGACGGGCGCGGAGGACGGGATCGCGGATCAGGCGCTCCAGCGCCTGTGCCAGGGCAGTCGGGTTTTCCGAGGGAATCAGCAGCCCGGTTTCATCCGACGACAAAAGCTCCGGCACGCCGGAAATATCGGTCGACACGCAGGCAAGCCGCTGGCTGGCCGCCTCCACCAGAACATTCGGCAGGCCGTCCCTGTCGCCATCCGCGGTGATCCTACAGGCCAAAGCGAAGATGTCGGCGCTGCGGTAGTGCTCAAGCACCTCCTCCTGCGCCAGCGCGCCTTTCCAGGAGACGCGACCCTCCAGTCCGAGCCTTTGCGCCAGCGCCTTCAGCCGTTTTAGTTCCTCGCCGCCACCGATATGCTCGAAACACCACGCCAGATCGCCAGGCAAGAGGGCAAGAGCCTCCAGCAACGTATCATAGCCTTTCTTTTCAACGGCGCGTCCGACACTCAAGATCATGACCGGTTCGGCCGGCGCCGAGCCGTCACGCTGTTTTCGCGCCTCGCCGAAACTGCCGAAGCGGTCAAGGTCGAGCCCATGATAGCTCAGATGCACGGACGAACTGCCGTTGGCGAGTTTTTTCAGATGGTCGAAGCCGGTTTTCGTGCACGTGACCGTCCAGCGCGCCGAGGAAAGCTTGCCGGCCAGATCCCAGTCCGCCGACGTCCAGATGTCCTTGGCATGGGCTGAGCAGCTCCAGGGCAAGCCACGAAGCTGGCTGGCATAGCGCGTCACCGATGCCGGCGTGTGCGCGAAATGGGCATGCAGCCATCCGGCATCTTGCGGCCATTCGGCCGCCAGCACCAGCGCTTGCCCGAAGCGGCGCGCGCGATTGCGCGTAAAGTCGCGGCGGATATCGGCAGCGAGCGATTTGAGCGCGCGCCAGAAGCCAGGCCGCGGCAGACAGGCAAACAGCGATCGAACCACGCGCAGCGGCTCTCTGTGCAGATATTCCGGCAGATAATGGACGGGGGCCTTGATCTCGTCATGCACGGGATGACGTTTTGCGTCGGTCGGCCGCCTGAGCGCGAAAAGTATCAGGTCGAACCCCGCACGCTCGAGACCGAGCAGTTCCTGTGCGATGAAGGTTTCCGACAGCCGCGGATAGCCCTTCAGAACCACGACGATCTTGCGGTGTTGCAACTCAGTTCATGCCTTCAATGACCGAAAGGTGATGGCCGGCCCGGCGGTCGAGCAGTTCCGCGACGATTTCGGAAATATGAGGCAGCCCTTCCAGAGTCAGATGCGCATTGCTCTGCGATGGGCGGGGCCGGCCCGGCAAAACCTGCAGCACATCGGCAAACCGCTGGGCATCCTCGGCCTCCTCGGGCAAAAGTATCTCGATGAGGCCGAGTTCGGCTGCGCGCCGTGCCCGGATCAGCTGTTCCTCGCGCGGCGTGACGCGCGGCACGATCAGCGCCGGCTTGTCGAAAGACAGTATCTCGCAATAGGTGTTGTAACCGCCCATCGCCACCACCGCCTTGGCGCCGGCAATCAGCTCTTCCATGCGGTTGTCGAATTCGATGATCTTGACATAGGGGATCTTGGCCCCTTTCCTGACCAGCTTGTTGCGCTTGCGCGCCGGCATGTAAGGCCCAAGCACGATCAGCGCCCTGTGCTGCAATCGCGGATCCTGCTGATAGGCCTCGATGACGTTGTGGATCAGGTCGGCGCCGTCACCACCGCCACCGGTGGTAACCAGGATATAGTCGCCCTCGGGCCGGTGGCCGGGCAATTGGTTCTGCTGCAGGCTCCGTTGCAGGAAACCGACGAACTTCATCTTTGCCCTGACCGCCGGCGGCACGTCCAGGCCGGTCAACGGATCGTAGAAATCCGGCGGGCCATAGACCCAGACCTTGTCGTAGAACAGGCCAATCTTGCGCATCACATCCCTGCGTGCCCACTCCGCTTCGAGCAAATGCGGCGCGTCCATCACCTCGCGCAGGCCAAGCACGAGCGTGGTGCCCCGCGTCTTGAGGTAGGACAGCGTATCCTCGATCTCTCCGCGCAGCCCCAGCGGTTCCTTGTCGACGATGAAGATATCCGGCCGGAAGCTCTCGGCTGTGTGGCGAATAATCGACTGCCGCATCCTGAGCGTCTCATGCAGATCGATGTCCTTTTCCAGCGAGGTGTATTCGCCGTTGCGCAACTTGATGACGCTGGGGATCTTCACGAAGTCGACGCGGGCGCGGTAGTCGAAGGCGCCGGCGATGGTGGCGCCCGAAATGATTAGCACCTGAAGTCCGCGGAAATCCCCGACCAGCGAATGAGCGATCGTTCGGCAACGCTGCAAATGGCCGAGCCCGAACGTGTCGTGGCTGTACATGAGAATTCGTGCGTCTTTTGCGTGCTGTGTCATTGTGAACGTCTTTTAGAATTCTCGCCGGACCGTGGGCAACCCCGCAGGCTTCGAAACCATTCTCACGGGTCTATCGACCTGTTTTGAAACATGGGGGCGAGAGGTACGCAACGGCATTCTTCACCAGGTCACGAATGCCAGGGGCGCTGATTGTGGCGCCATGCCTTGTCTTCGCCGACGATAGACGGCCCGAGCACAAATCTCTGTCATGAGGCTTGACCCCGTGGAATTAAATGCCCTGCGGCCTGAGGCAGGCAAAGCGCACATTGCGAAAAATCAAGGGCGACCAAGGCGAAACGAGGCTGCCGCACATTGTGAGGAGAACCCGCACCTTGGGAAAATGCTTCATAATCCATCGAAACACAACGGCCGCCAGAGGCCGCACGTTGCGGCCTTTTATCCTGCCATCAGCCTTGGCCTGTGGCAAGCGTCCGGTCCTTGCACCGTTGAAGCTGGTGCAATCTCGCGTCATGCCGGCTTCCTCCGTCATGTGGAGGATAGCTGCGGCCCCAATGAGATTCGTCAGCCAGGCGACCCATTCGCCAGTTCCGCCCAAAGCTTTGCGTGAACACGCCGGCCGGAACGGCGGCTAAGCCAGCCGCGCCCTTGTCGTCCTCGGCGTTGCCAGCAGCAGACTTGTCTCGCTGCCGGTTATCCCCGGGATTAGCCGGATTCGGCGCAGAACCGCGTCGAAATCGGTGAGCGAGGCCGTGCCGAGTTCGACCACCAGGTCCCAGCGGCCATTGGTGGTGTGAATGGTCGAAACCTCAGCGAGACCGCCGAGCGCCCGGACCACGCGGTCGGCGGCATGGCCCTCGATCTCGATCATCATCACGCCGCGTATCCGCTGGTCGACGGCGTCGGCGCGCAGCACCACCGTGTAGCCGATGATCTCGCCCGTTTTTTCCAGTCGCTCCATGCGCGCCCTGACCGTGGCGCGCGACACCCCGAGATCGACCGCGAGATCGGAGATGCTGCGCCGGGCATCATGCCTGAGCAGCGTGACCAGCCTTTCGTCGAGCAAGTCCATCATTCTATCCACTTTGACCAAACTGACTTATCGAATTGATAAATCATTCTTCTCGAAATGCCAATTTCGCCTGTTCAAACTGCCGGTCCAGGATGGTTCATTCCACGCATCAATTGCCCAATCAATTTGCAAGGACACCAAAAACCATGCGCTGCAGGATCGTTGGCGCGCCGGTGCAGGACGGCGCCGGCAGGATGGGATGCGAGATGGGGCCGAGCGCGCTGCGCACGGCCGGGCTTGTCTCGGTGCTGTCGGAACTCGGCCACGAGGTCGAGGACTGGGGCGCGGTGCAACCGGCCGCCGTGCGCGCAATCGTCCACGGCAATCTCGCGCTGAAGGCCCTGCCGGAGATTTCCGCCTGGACGGCGGCAATTGCCGAGACCGCCTATGCGGCTTCGCGAGACGCCATGCCGATCTTCCTTGGCGGCGACCACGCGATATCGGCCGGCACGGTGTCGGGCATAGCCCGCCGCGCCGCCGAACGCGGCCGGCCGCTCTTCGTGCTGTGGCTCGACGCACATCCCGATTTCCACACGCTCGATACCACCGTCAGCGGCAATCTGCACGGCGTGCCGCTCGCCTATGCCAGCGGCCGGCCGGGCTTCAACGGTTATTTCCCGGACCTGCCTGTCGCCGTCGACCCTGCCCACATCTGCGTCATGGGCCTGCGCAGCGTCGATCCGGCGGAGCGCCGGGCGCTGAGCGAAGCGGGGGTTACCGTGCACGACATGCGCACCATTGACGAGCACGGCGTTGCACCTTTGCTGCGCGCCTTCCTGGCCATCGTCGAAAAGGAAAACGGCCTGCTGCATGTCAGCCTCGACGTCGACTTCCTCGACCCCTCCATCGCGCCGGCCGTCGGCACCACCGTGCCCGGCGGCGCCACCTTCCGCGAGGCGCATCTGGTGATGGAGATGCTGTCCGACAGCGGCCTGGTCTCCAGCCTCGATCTGGTCGAGCTCAACCCGTTCCTCGACGAGCGCGGCCGCACCGCCACGCTGATTGTCGACCTCGCCGCCAGCCTGATGGGCCGGCGCATCATGGACCGCCCGACCCGCAGCCATTCCGGAAGCATTGCATGACCCAGCCTTCCCGCCTTGCCATCGTCCCCTTCGTCAGCGTCGACCGCATGATGAAGCTGGTGCTGACCATCGGCGTCGAGCGGTTCCTCACCGAACTCGCCGCCTATATCGAGGAGGATTTTCGCCGCTGGGAGCTGTTCGACAAGACGCCGCGCATCGCCTCGCACAGCCATGACGGCGTCATCGAACTGATGCCGACCAGCGACGGCCGGCTATACGGCTTCAAATATGTCAACGGCCATCCCAAGAACATGCGCGAGGGGCGCCAGACCGTCACCGCCTTCGGCGTGCTCGCCGATGTCGGCTCCGGCTATCCGATGCTGCTCACCGAAATGACGATCCTGACGGCGCTGCGCACCGCGGCGACCTCCGCTGTCGCGGCCAAATATCTGGCGCCGAAAGGCGCGCGCTCGATGGCCATCATCGGCAATGGCGCCCAGTCCGAATTCCAGGCTGTCGCCTTCAAAGCGCTGCTCGGCATCGACCGGCTGCGGCTCTACGACATCGACCGCTCGGCTTCGGAAAAATGCGCCCGCAACCTCGCCGGCAAAGGCTTTGACATCACCATCTGCGCCACCGGCCAGGATGCTGTGGAAGGAGTCGACATCATCACCACGGTGACCGCCGACAAGCTGTCCGCCACCATTCTGACCGACAACATGGTCGGTTCCGGCGTGCACATCAACGCGGTCGGCGGCGACTGCCCCGGCAAGACGGAACTGCACCGCGACATCCTTTTGCGCTCCGACATCTTCGTCGAGTTCTCGCCGCAGACGCGCATCGAGGGCGAAATCCAGCAGCTCCACGCCGACCATCCGGTGACCGAGTTGTGGCAGGTGATGACCGGCAAGGCGGAAGGCCGCAAGACGGCGGAACAGATCACCTTGTTCGATTCCGTCGGCTTCGCCACCGAGGATTTTTCCGCACTGCGCTATATCAGAGACCAGCTTCAGGCCACCGGCCTCTACGAGGAGCTCGACCTGCTCGCCGATCCCGACGAGCCGCGCGACCTCTTCGGCATGCTGCTCAGGGCAGCGCTGCAGCCGGCAGCCGCCTGAGGGGCTTCAGCCGCGCAACGGCGCGCAGCTCTCCCGTTCGACGAGCACCGGGGTGAGCACTTCGCGGCGCGAATGCGCCGCCGGTTCGGCAACCCGCTCGAGCAGCAGGCTGACCGCCCGCGTGCCGATCTTCTCGACCGGCTGTGCGATCGTCGTCAGTGGCGGCCAGGTGGTGACGGCATAGGGTATGTCGTCGAAGCCGATCATCGACATGTCGCCGGGGACCCGCAATCCGCGCCCGCGCAGCACTGTCAGCGCGCCCATGGCCATCAGATCGTTACAGGCAAACAGCGCCGTGATCCCCGGCGCCTGCGCCATCAGCCGCTCCATCGCCATGCGGCCGCCGGCGAAGTGGTAGTCGGAATCCACCACCGAGGCCGGCGGCAGGTCGAGGCCGGCTTCCTGCAGCGCCCTGGCGAAGCCGCGCAGGCGGGCGGGGCTGGAGCTGGAATCGCGCGGGCCGCCGATGACGCCGATCTTCTCGTGACCGAGCCCGGCCAGATAGCGGCCGGCGAGATAGCCGCCATAATCGTGATCGACCAGCACGGAATCGACATTGACCGAATGGATCTCGCGGTCGATCAGCACCGCCGGGACGCCGGGCAGAAGGCTGGAGAACACCCGCGCATGATCGGACGAGCCGGCAAAGATCAGCCCGTCGATCTGCTTGGCCATCAGCACCTGGAGGTAGCGCTCCTCCTTCTCGGCGCTGCCGTCGGAGTTGCACAGGATCACCGTATAGCCGGCAAGGAAGCCGGCATCCTCGATCTGGCGTGCCACGCCGGCGAAGAACGGATTGGAATTGTCCGGCAGCAGCAGGCCAATGGTCTTGGTCTCGCCGCGCCTCAGGCTGCGCGCCAGCGTGTTCGGACTGTAGCGCAAGGCGGCGATGGCCGAATGCACGCGCTCGGCCGTCTCCGGCTCGACATGGCGCGTGCGGTTCATCACATGCGAGACGGTTGCGACCGACACTCCGGCATGGCGCGCGACATCGGCAATCGTCGTCATTTCTTGTCCCCTAGTGCATGTCGCCCGGAGTGTCCGGCGGATCTGGGAAAATGACATCCATAAAACAAAAACCAAAAAGCGCGACGCGCTTTATCGGATCACCCTCAACAGCTTTTCCCGATAGGCATCCAGAATGACGGCGAGCACAATGACAAGGCCTAGCACGATCGGCTTGAAATTGTCGCCGACGCCGAGCAGCTCGTAGCGACGCCGGCGACCGGGCCACCGATGTTGACGCAACAGATAGACCATGGCGACGATGCCGGCGCGTTCTCCCTTCCGCCGGAGCGCTGTATCCTTCTCAGGCTAGTGATTCCCGCAGACAGGAAACCTTCATGAACGGCCTGACGCCCATACTTTCCACCGTGACCGCCTCGTTCCTTGCCTCCTTCGTCGAAGTGGTCGAGGCCTTCACCATCGTGCTGGCGGTAGGCGTCACCCGCAGCTGGCGGCCAGCGCTGACAGGCGCGGCGCTGGCGGTGGCGGTGCTGGCGGCTCTGGTGCTGGCCTTCGGACCGCTGCTGGCGCTGATTCCCATTGCGGTGCTGCAGTTCGTCGTCGGCGTGCTCCTAGTCCTGTTTGGCATGCGCTGGTTGAGAAAGGCCATTTTGCGCAGTGTCGGCGTCATCGCCCTGCATGACGAGGACGCGGCCTTTTCAAAGGAAACCGCCGCTTTGCAGCAGCAGGCCAATGACCGCCGCGCCGATTATCTGGCCGGGCTCGCGGCCTTCAAGGCGGTGCTGCTCGAAGGTGTCGAGGTGGTGTTCATCGTCATTGCCGTCGGCGCCGCGCATGCACAGACCTTCTATGCCAGCCTTGGCGCGTTGGCAGCCTTCGTCCTGGTAACGATCATCGGCCTTGCGGTGCACAGGCCGCTGGCGCGGGTGCCGGAAAACGCGCTCAAATTCGCCGTCGGCCTGATGTTGACAAGCTTCGGCATTTTCTGGACCGGCGAAGGCCTGGGCACCGACTGGCCGGGCGCCGATCTGGCGCTGCTGGCCATCTTCGCAATCATCGCCGTCGCGTGCTTCGCCATGGTGCGCTGGTTGCGCGCCAGCTACCCCAAGGCTGCACAAGGAGTTGCTCGATGAACGTCGTCCGCCTCATTCTAAAGGAGCTCGTCGGCATGTTCATCGACGACGGCAGCCTTGCGACGCTGGCGCTGCTGTTGATCGTAGCGATTGCCGCGGCAGTGAAGCTGCTGGCGTTGCCGCCGCTTGCCGGCGGCGTCCTGCTTCTGCCCGGCTGCCTCGTCATCCTGCTCTACAGCGTGCGCCGCGCGGCACGGCGCTCCGGTCAGTAGAGGGTGAAAAACACCGGCAGCATGCCGCTGATCCGCAACTGCTCAATCGTCTCGATGGCCGGGAACAGCGCCAGGAAATAGAGCCCTCCGTGAATGTCCGCCGCAACGCCTTTGTCGAGAACCGGCGTTCGGCTTGATCGTGAAACAGCAGCGGGTTCGGCCAGAAAGGCGGCGTGCGTTCGGCATAGACGCTGTAGGCGGGGCCGAACTTTCCAAACAGGAACTCGGCTTCCTTGCGCACCGTCACCCGGAACACCAGGTAGCTCACCAGAGCCAGCGCCGCCGCCACCAGCACCGAGCCGTACATCAACCCGACGCCCGCCGCGCCGACCGTGGAAAAGAAGTAGAGCGGGTTCCGGCTCATCGAGAACGGGCCGATGGTGACCAGCTCGTCGTTCTTCCTTCCGCCGACATAGAGAATGCTCCACAGACGGCCAAGGAAGCAGACCAGCACGAAGCCGATGCCCAGCGCCTCAATGTATTCGTGCCCGTCCGAGCCTTCGACGAGAAAGGGCTTGGTGAACAGCAACAGCATGACGGCGAGGGCTGCCGCCACTTGTATGACGAGCAGGCGCTTGTGCTGGTCGAACGCCTTCGCTGCCGGCTTGGGGGGAGCGTAGCTCATCATAGTTCCTGCACCCCGGCAGGGGCTCATAGCGCCGGTGTCTCGCCACCCACTAGCGAGACGGCGGCCGACTATCTGGCCGTCAATCTTGGCTTCGGACTGACCGTCACCTCGCTGATCATGACCGGCATCCTTGTCGTCGCGCTGGCGCTGCAATTCGCGCAGAAGCGTTATGTGCCATGCCTATTGGCTGGCGGTGGTGCTGATCAGCGTCGTCGGCACCTTGATCACCGACAATCTGGTCGACAATTTGGGCGTCCGTCTGCAAACCACCACGATTGCCTTGGGCGATGTCCATACTTGGGCAAAGCCGGTATTCATCGTTCTGATCTGCATTCATGCCGGTGCGGCACTCTTCCATCATTTTATTCTGAAAGACGCCGTGCTGCGCAGGATGCTTGTCCCTGCGCGCGATCCGGTCGGATGACACTTATGGACATGTGCAACGACCACGAGCGACCAGGCGCCGGCGGATATTCTAGGAACGGACCGCCGCCGGTGCTAGCATGCCGCTCTGGCAAAGCCTCGGCAACAGACCGGAACAGAGATGCGACTTCTCCTTGTTGAGGATGACCCCAGGACCGCAGACTATGTCGTCAAGGGCCTGAGCGAAGCCGGGCATGTCTGCGATCTGCTGCGCGACGGGCATGACGCGCTGTTTGCCGCGACACGCGACGCCTATGACGTGATCGTCGTCGACCGCATGCTGCCCGGCCTCGACGGCCTGTCGATGATCAAGGCGGTGCGGGCGGCGGGCGTGCGCACGCCGGCGATCTTTCTGACCTCGGTCGGCGGCGTCGACGACAGGGTTGAAGGGCTCGAGGCCGGCGGCGACGACTATCTCGTCAAGCCATTCGCCTTTTCCGAACTGCTCGCCCGCATCAACGCGCTCGGCCGTCGCCCTGCGGTGCAGGAGCTGAAGACGACGCTGCGCATCGCAGACCTCGAAATGGACCTGATCCAGCGCCGCGTCACCAGGCAGGGCCAGGCGATCGACCTGCAGCCGCGCGAATTCAGCCTGCTCGAAGTGCTGATGCGCGGCGAGGGCCGCGTCATCACCCGCACCATGCTTCTGGAACGGGTCTGGGATTTTCACTTCGACCCCAAGACCAGCGTCGTCGAAACCCATATCAGCCGGCTGCGCGCCAAGATCGACAGGCCGTTCGAAACCGCGTTGATCCACACCGTGCGCAACACTGGCTACAGTGTTCACGACTGAGGCGCGGCATGACAGAAACTTGCCATGACTGAAGCTTGCCATGACTGAAACGCACTATGACTGAGACAGGCTCTCGCCTGCTGCGCAGCACGCCGTTTCGGCTGGCCCTGACCTTCGCCTTGCTGTTCGTGCTCGCCTTCATCCTGTCAGGCGCCATCGTCTACCAGCTGATGAGCGCGGATCTTGCCGAGCAGCTCGACCAGTCGGTCAAGGAGACCTATTCGGTCGTGGCGGTGACCTATGCCGGAAACGACCGGGAGGATCTGGTTTCGGCAGTCGACAGCCACGCCGCGCTCAGCCCGAGCAAGGAACAGCTGTTCTCGCTCACCGATCCCGCCGGCAATCGCCTGGCCGGGAATTTCACCGCCGCCGACCTTCCCGATGGCTTTTCGGATTTTGCCGCTTCCCTGCCAGGCGTTGCGCCGGACACTATGTACCGCGCCTGGACCGGTTCGGTCGGGCCCAACAGCCTGACAATCGCCTTCTCGCTCTCCGAAACTGAGGAGCTGGAACGCATCGTTTTGATGAGCTTCGGCTGGGCCACCCTGATCATTTCAGGGCTGGCGGTGGCTGGCGGCGCCTTGCTGGCGTCGCGTGTGCAGCGTCGCCTCGACGGCATTGCCACCACCATGGACGATGTCTCCAACGGCCGGCTCGACGCCCGCATTCCACTGCTCGGCAATGGCGACGACATTGACGGCGTCTCGCGCCAGGTCAACGCCGCGCTGGAGCGGCTGGCGGCGCTGGTGGACGGCATGCGCCAGGTCAGCGCCGACATCGCGCATGATCTGAAGACGCCGCTCAACCGGCTGCAGATGATTTTGGAAGCTGCGGCCGACAGGACCGCGCGGGGTGAGGCCGTTGCCGATGAGCTGGCGGAGGCACGTGGGGAAAGCCTGCAGATCAACGATACTTTCGATGCGCTGTTGCGTATTGCCCAGATCGAGGCCGGCGCCCGCAAGTCGCGCTTTGTCGATCTCGACCTCACCGGCGTCATCGATGCCATTGCCGAAATCTACGCCGGTGTCGCCGAGGATGACGGCAAGTCGCTGTCGGCCACGATCGTCCACGGCACCCCATGCCTGGTCCACGGCGACCGCGACCTGCTGACGCAATTGTTTGCCAATCTGGTTGAGAACGCGCTGCGGCATTGCCCCGATGGCACGGCAATCCTTCTATCGGTGCGGCGGCAAGGCGACCGCATTCTGGCTGAGGTCGCCGACAATGGCCCCGGCATCCCGGCGCAGGAGCGCGAAAAAGTGTTCCAGCGGCTCTACCGGCTGGACTCCAGCCGCACCACGCCCGGCAGCGGCCTGGGCCTCAGCCTTGTGCGGGCCATCGCCGACCTGCATGGTGCAACGATTGCGCTGGAGGATCGCCGGCCTGGGCTGGCGGTAATTGTCGGGTTTCCTCGGGCGGAGGGCACCGGTCCCGGCTTGAAATGACAACGCCAGAGCCAGGTCGACCCCACTCCGTCGAGCGAAGCAGCGACGGAGTGGGGGAAGGCGCTCATGAAACGCCAAGTCGCTGACAACTTTCTCCAAGTTGATGATCGCATCCGACAAAGGCGGTCGCGATTAGCCTTGCACATGTTTCCACCCGGAACGGCTGCGGGTTGATCAAGATGACCGTTGAACCTATCGGCCCACCGCACCCCGGCGAAAATCCGAGGGCGACATCCCTGCCAGCTTGCGGAAGGATTTGTTGAAGGCGCTGAGCGAGCCGAAGCCTGAATCCATGGCGACGCGCAGCACATTGGCGTCTTCATGCATCAGCAGCGCCTGCGCGTAGCTCAGCCGCAGCAGATTCATATATTCGTTGAGCGTCATGCCGGTCGATTTCTTGAAAATGCTCATGGCGTATTTGGGATGGATGTCGGCCGCCGCCGCGATGTCGACGCAGTCTATGTCGTAGAGGAAATTCTCGGCGATGAAGTCGCACATGCGACCGACATTGCGCAGCGATTGCTGGTCGAACGGGCCGCCGGGTTCCTGGCCGATGGCGGTTTCCGGCACCAGCCGGTAGGGCTCGAAGCGCACCCGCTCCAACCGCAGCAGCAGCTCGTTCACGGCGTGCTCGGTTATCGCCGCATCGCCCGAGCGGAAATAGCGGTTCCAGCGCTCGAAATTGTGATGGTCGGCCTGGTCGGTCGCCGATGTCACCAGCGTGGCGCCGGTCATCAGCCTGTGGCGGACATCCGTCGGCAGATGCAGGCGGAAGAAATGCACCAGCGGCAGATGCGCGCCGGCATAGATGGCGTCGTCGGAGAGATCGTCCATCTGGTGCGGCAGCCCGCCCCAGAACAGGCACATGTCGCCGGCCGACAGCGAGATCTCGTGCTCGTTCATGCGGTAATGCACGCTGCCGCGGACGATGAAATTGACCTCGACCTGGGCATGCCAGTGCGGCTTCAGCATCACCAGCGGATGGTTGTGAAACATCTGCAAAGCCATCGGCAGGCCTTCGACGCTGCTGGCGCCAGGCTGGTAAAACGGCCGTTCCGGCATCTTACTTTCCGCCCATCTTTTATTCCCGTTGTCAGGGACAAGCCTTCCGCGCCGCCTAGTCTAGCCATGCTCGCGAAGAGAGAGCAAATGAAATGGGAGGATTTCAATGCGCACGACACTGATCTGTGCCGCGCTGGCGCTTGGCCTGGGCTCAGGCCCGGCTTTGGCGCAGTCCGGCGAAATCACGATCTGGAGCTGGAATATCGCCGCTTCGTCGCTGAAGGCGACGGTGGCCGGCTTCAACAAGCAGTATCCCGACGTCAAGGTCACCGTTCAGGATCTCGGCAACCAGCCGACCTATGACAAGTCGATCGCCGGCTGTGCGGCCGGCGGCGTCGGCCTGCCCGATATCGTCTCGATCGAAAACGGCGAGGCCGAGAACTACTGGAGCCAGTTCCCCGATTGCTTCGTCGATTTGCACACGCTGGGCTACACCGCCGACGACCAGAAGAAATTCCCGGATTTCAAGCGCACCGAATTGGAGGTCGGCGACAAGGCCTATGCCATGCCGTGGGATTCCGGCCCAGTCGCCGCCTTCTACCGCCGCGACTTCTACGAGAAGGCCGGGGTCGATCCGGCCTCGATCAAGACCTGGGACGATTTCATCGCCGCCGGCAAGAAGGTCCAGGCCGCCAATCCCGGCGTCACCATGACCAATGCCGATTTCAACGGCGACACCGAATTCTTCCGCATGATTTCCAACGAACAGGGCTGCGGCTATTTCGCCGCCGATGGGCAGTCGATCACCGTCAACCAGCCGAAATGCGTCGACACGCTGGCCAAGATCAAGGACATGAAGGACGCCGGCATCATCTCGTCGGCCGACTGGGGCACCAAGATCACCAACAACACCGCCGGCACCGTCGCCACCCAGGTCTATGGCGGCTGGTATGAGGGCACCATCCGCACCGAATCCGCCGGCGAAAACGGCAAATGGGGTGTCTATCTGATGCCGAGCCTGACCGCCGACGGCCCGCGCGCCGCCAATCTCGGAGGCTCGTCGCTCGCCATCACCTCAGCCTCGAAGAACAAGGAGGCCGCCTACGCCTATCTGAAATACACGCTCGAGACCAATGAAGGCCAGATCACCATGCTCAGGGATTTCGGCCTGGTGCCGTCACTGATCTCGGCGCTCGACGATCCCTATGTCTCGCAAGGCCTGCCCTATTGGGGCGGCCAGGCAGTGTGGAAGGACATTCTCGCCACGCTGCCCAAGGTGGTGCCGAGCCGCGGCACGCCGTTCCAGAGCGACGCCGAAATCATCATGCGCGCCGTGCAGACCAAATATCTCGGCGGCGGCTATCCCGATGCCAAGGCCGCCCTCGACGACGCCGCCAGCCAGATCGCTTCGGCGACGGGACTGCCGATCAAGTGACCAAGGCGGTGATGCTGGCGGGCCAGATATAGGGCAATTTGCCGGACCGTTGGCGCTGCCCCTCACCTGCCTGCCGGCATCCTCTCCCCGTATAGTGGCGGGGAAAGGGACGCTCTCGCCCAACAGATCGCCAATTGCCGGCGGCGTCCGCCGGCTAACAACACGCCGGATATCAGCCGGGAAAGAGGAAGGAGGAGGAACCATGCGCTACCAGAACGCCACGGCCTATCGCTTCCTCACGCCCTACCTCCTGATCTTCGCCATCTTCTGGGTGTGGCCGATCATCTCCTCGTTCATGATTTCCTTCCAGGCGACGCGCACGGTGCCCTGGCGCTTTGCGCCGACGTTCAACTGGGGCCGCCTGATCGGCGACCCCGCTTTCTTCAACGCGCTGAAGAACACGCTGCTCATCCTCGTCATCCAGGTGCCGGTGATGATCTCGCTGGCGATCGTCATGGCGGTGCTGCTGAACTCGCCGCTGCTGAAAGCACGTGGCCTCTACCGCTTCGCCTTCTTCGCTCCGGTGGTGGTCGGCGAGGTCGCCTATTCCGCCGTGTTCCGGCTGATGTTCAATCTCGATTTCGGCATCATCAACAAGCTGCTCGCCGGCGTCGGCCTGTCCAAGATCGACTGGTTCTCCAACGTCACACCGGCCATGGCGCTGATCATGATCGCGGTAACCTGGCGCTGGGCCGGCTACAACGCCATCATCCTGCTCGCCGGCCTGCAGTCGATCCCCGAGGATGTCTATGAAGCAGCGACGCTCGACCGCGTCAGCAAGCTCAAGCAGTTCTTCTACATAACGCTGCCGCTGCTCAAGCCGGTCATCGTGTTTTGCGCCGTGCTGTCGATCATCGGCACCATGCAGCTGTTCACCGAGCCGTTCCTGATCACCGAGCGCGGCGGCCCCGGCGGCGGCACCGAGACGCTTGGCCTGCTGCTCTACCGCCAGGGTTTTCGCTCGCTCAATTTCGGCTACGCCTCGGCCGTCGCCTACACCATGGCGGGGCTGGCAATCGCCATCACGCTGGTGCAACTGTGGCTGACACGAGAGCCCAAATGAGAGGGGAGGCGAAATGAGTTCGCTCTCGCAACGACGGCTCGGCCGCAGCGTCCTGCTGCATCTGGTCCTGACGCCGCTGGCGGTGATCTGGCTGTTTCCGCTGTGGATGATGGTGGTGTTTTCGACCATGCCCGACAACGGCATTTTCAGCCCCGGCATCGAGCTTCTGCCGCACGGCAATTTCGTCGACAATTTCAACAACCTGCAGCGCGACACCAATTTCGTCGGCGCTATCGGTATTTCGGTGGCGGTGGCGGTGACCTACACCTTCTTCTCGGTGCTGCTGACCTCGATGGCCGGCTGGGCGCTCGCCCGCTATCAGTTCTTCGGCAAGGGCGCGGTGGTGGCGATCATCCTCGGCACCATCACGCTGCCCTATGCGGTGGTGCTGATCCCGCAATTCATCATGGTGGCGCGCGACTTCCAGCTCGCCAACACCTGGATTGCGCTGATCGTGCCACCCTTGTTCAATTCGCTGGGCGTGCTGTTCATGCGCCAGGCTTTCTCGATGATGCCGGCCGACCTTTTCGACGCGGCACGTGTCGAGGGCGTCAAGGAATGGCGTATCTTCCTGTTCGTCGCTTTGCCGCTGGCGCGGCCGATGCTGGCGGCGCTCGCCATCATCCTGTTCCTCGCCTCGTGGAACAATTATCTCTGGCCGCTTTTGATCAACAGCCAGCCCGGCGCGATGACGGCCCCTGTGGCGCTCGGCACGCTGATCGGCCTGACCAAGGTCTCATGGGGCGGCATCATGGCCGGCGCCGTCATGCTGACCGTGCCGATGCTGGTCGTCTTCGTTCTGCTGCAGCGCCATTTCATCGCCGGCATCGCCGCCGGCGCCGTCAAGTAGGGACAACAGCGATATGGCGGCAGTCACCCTCACCAATGTCGTAAAACGCTTCGGCGTCTATGAGATTATCCATGACGCCAATATCGATATCGCCGATGGCGAGTTCGTCGTCTTTGTCGGCCCGTCGGGTTGTGGAAAATCGACGCTGCTCAGGATGATCGCCGGGCTGGAGGATATCAGCGGCGGCGAGATCGCCATTGGCGGCAAGGTGATGAACGATGTCGAGCCGGCCGAGCGCGGCATCGCCATGGTGTTCCAGTCCTACGCGCTCTACCCGCACATGAGCGTGGAGCAGAATCTGAGCTTTGGCCTCAGGATGACCGGCAACCCCAAGGAGGACACCGAGCGGCGGGTGAAGCGGGCCTCCGAAATCCTGCGCATCACAGAGTTGATGGCGCGGCGGCCGAGGCAATTGTCCGGCGGCCAGCGCCAGCGCGTTGCCATCGGCCGCGCCATCGTGCGCGAACCGCAAGTCTTCCTGTTCGACGAGCCGTTGAGCAATCTCGACGCCGAGCTGCGCGTCCAGATGCGGGTCGAGATCTCGCGCCTGCACAAGGAACTCGGCACAACGATGATCTATGTCACCCACGACCAGACCGAGGCGATGACGCTGGCCGACCGGATCGTCGTGCTGCGCGGCGGCCATGTCGAGCAGATCGGCAGGCCGCTCGATCTCTACGACAATCCCGACAACCAGTTCGTCGCCGGCTTTGTAGGCTCGCCGAAGATGAATTTCATCAAGGGCCGCGTCGTCGGGCGCAACACGAGCAGCGTCACCGTCGAGCTGGTGGGCGAGGAAATGACCCGCATTATGCAACCGTTGACCGGCGCCGTGCCGCAAACAGGAGCCAAGGTCATTGTCGGCGTGCGGCCCGAACATTTCGGCAATGGCGGCGAAGGCGACGCCGACCTCACCGTCGGCATCGACGTGGTCGAGCATCTCGGCGGCACCAGCTTCATCTATGCCAGGACCGCCCATGGCGAAGACCTGGTGATCCAGCGCGACGCGGCAAAGGTCCCCGACACCCAGGCGATCACCGTGTCCATCCGCAAATCCTATCTGTTCGATGAAAACGGCCAGCGGCTGCGCTGACCTTCCAGCTATGCAAGGAGAATGACCATGACTGCAACCGCGCCCATCCGCTGGGGGGTACTCGGGCCCGGCGACATCGCCAAAGCGTTCGCCCGCGGCGTGGCAGGCTCGCGCACCGGCACGATCGTGGCGCTCGGCGCCCGCAATCCCGGCAAGGCAGGCCTGGCCGAGACGTTTCCCGGCGCCCGCATCCTCGACGGTTACGACGCGCTGCTCGCTGACCCCGAGGTCGACGCCGTCTATATCGCCATCCCGCATCCCGGCCATGCCGAATGGGCAATCAAGGCGGCGGAAGCCGGCAAGCATGTGCTGTGCGAAAAGCCGCTGGCGCTGACCGCCTTCGAGGCCGACGCCATGATCCATGCTGCGCGCAAGGCCGGCACCTTCCTCGGCGAAGCGTTCATGTACCGGCTTCACCCGCAGACGGCGAAGCTGGTCGATCTGATCAAGTCGGGCGTCATTGGCGATGTCAGGCTGATCAAGTCGAGCTTCGGCTTCGCCATGCCGGGCTCCATGCCCGAGCACAGGCTCTACGCCAACGATCTCGCCGGCGGCGGCATCCTAGATGTCGGCGGCTATCCCGTCTCGATGGTGCGGCTGATTGCCGGGGCTGCGACTGGAAAACCCTTTGCCGAGCCGGACAAGGTTGTCGGCACCGCCCATCTCGGCAAGTCCGGCGTCGACGAGTGGGCCTCGGCGCTGCTGCATTTCCCCGGTGGCGTCGTCGCCGAGGTGTCCTGCAGCATCTCGCTGAAACAGGACAATGTCCTGCGCATCCTCGGCACCAAGGGCCGCATCGAGGTGCCGGATTTCTGGTTCGCCGGCGGCGGCAACCGCGATGGCGGCCCTGGCCGGATCGATGTAACTCTCGCCGACGACACGCGCGAGACCATCAGCGTCAACGAAACCCGCCATCTCTATTCCTTCGAGGTCGACGCCGCCGGCGAGGCGATCCTGGCCGGCAAACAGGAATTCGCCTGGCCGGGCATGGGCTGGGCCGACAGTCTCGGCACGCTGCGTGTGCTCGACAAATGGCGCGCTGCCGTCGGGCTCGAATATGAGATCGAAAAGCCGGCTAAGCGAACGAACACCCTTTCGGGCCGGCCGCTGCGCACCGGCGGCACCGCCATCGGCAAGCGCAAGATTCCGGGCCTGTCGAAGCCGACCTCCGTGGTGGCGCTCGGCTTCGAGGATTTCCGCACCTTCTCGTCGGGCGCAATCCTGCTCGACGCCTTCTTCGAGGCCGGCGGCAATCTGTTCGACACCGGCTATGTCTACGGCGCCGGCTACACCGAAACGCTGCTTGGCCAGTGGCTCAGGAATCGCGGCGTGCGCGAGCAGTCGGTGATCATCGCCAAGGGCGCCCACTCGCCGCTCTGCTATCCCGATGTCATCGGCAAGCAGCTCGCCCAGTCGTTGGACCGGCTGCAGACCGACCATGTCGACCTCTATTTCATGCACCGCGACAACCCGGATGTGCCGGTCGGCGAATTCGTCGATGCGATGGACGCCGAGGTCAAGGCCGGCCGCATCCGTGGCCCGTTCGGCGGCTCGAACTGGACGATGGCGCGCATGGACGAGGCGATTGCCTATGCCGAGCGCACCGGCAAGCAGAAGCCCGGCGTGCTCTCCAACAATTTCTCGCTGGCCGAGATGCTGGAACCGATCTGGGCCGG
Organism: Mesorhizobium sp. M1078; assembly: GCF_040318615.1. Taxonomy (NCBI): domain Bacteria; kingdom Pseudomonadati; phylum Pseudomonadota; class Alphaproteobacteria; order Hyphomicrobiales; family Phyllobacteriaceae; genus Mesorhizobium; species Mesorhizobium sp. M1078. Next base: position 505 of record NZ_JAMYMP010000035.1, on the reverse strand, counting down.
CTGCATCACCTCGTCCACCGACGACTGGAAATCCTGGCTGACGAAAAGGCAGATGCCCAACTTCGCCTGGTCGAGCCAGGGCCGCGGCTTCTTCACCGACCGCGCCGGCCGCGACAAGCAGGACAATGAGGAGCTAGTGCGGGTCTGGTACTCGGAGAAAAATTTCGGCCGCCGCGACCGTGCCATCGAGCTGGCGCAGCGCCTGGGCAAAAGTCCGATCCACATCGCGCTCGCCTATGTGCTGGCGCAGCCTTTTCCGTCGGTGCCGTTGATCGGCCCGCGCACGCTGGACGAGTTGGAGGACAGTTTGAAGGCGCTGGATATCAAGCTGTCGGCGGAGGATGTGGCGTGGCTGGATAGCGAGCCGGAACGGCGGCGGCTTAGCAGCTAATCTCCCCCTTCAGGGCATAGGCGCTAAGATAGGTATTGCCCTGCGGAATCGGGTGTGATTCTACACTGCGATGACACACGAATCGCTTGTTGATGACGGCTGGGCCGAGACGAT
>NZ_JAMYMP010000034.1:0-61711 GCF_040318615.1 Mesorhizobium sp. M1078 | reverse complement strand
CGGCGGCGTGGCCAGTGCGCTGGCCGGTGGCGATCACCGCGTCGGCATCGAAGAACACGAGGTCCTTGACCTGCTCCTCGATCGGCCGGTCGCCGACGATCGCGTGGGCGCCATGCTTGACATGCGCGTCGGCGAAGATGCGGATACCGTTGGCCCGAAGCCTAGCGCGGAAACGCATGGCGCGCGCCGCTTCGCCTTCGACAAAGCCCTCGTTGGCGACATAGGCGTTGGCCCATTGATTGACGCGCACGAAGGAAGCACCGGAGGCACTGGCGATCGAAAGCGCGGGAATGGAGGCATTGGCAAGCACATTGATGCCGATCGGCCGGCCGAGTTCTCTGCGGATCCGGTCTGAGACGACAGACATGTAGGCGGAGGTTTCCGGCCCGATATCATCCGGCTTGGAAAATGGCACGTCACCATGGTTTTCGGCGATCACGCCGTCACACCCTCCCTGCAAATAGGCTTTGGCGTCGTCGAGGCCGCGTTGATAGATGGCCTCGATCGCCTCGCCATGGTAGCGCGGCGCCCCCGGCAGGGGGGCGAGATGAACCACGCCGATCACCACCTTGCTTCTTCCGAAGATCGACTGCAGCGCATCATTCGTCACCTGGCCTACGGGTTTGGGGGATTGTGTCATGCGGTTTCCGCTTCTGTCGTTTCCATGAGCAGTTTCATCTCCCGCCTGCCGGGGCAGGACTCAAGCGTGCCGGCGCGTCCGACCGAGACAGCGGCCGCGCGGACCGCAATCCGCGCTGCCGCGGGGAGCTCCATGCCGGCCGCAAGGCAACCAGCGAGGCAACCGCAAAAGACGTCGCCCGCGCCGCTGGTGTCTAGCACGGCCACCCTGGGCGCCGCGATCCGGTCGATCCGTCCTTCGCCATCGGCGACCAGGCAGCCGAGTGCGCCAAGCGTCACGATGGCAGCGCCGGCGCCCTGACGGATCAAGTCGCGGGCCGCCATGGCAGGGTCGCCAGCCCCGGTCAGTTGCGCCGCTTCGCCCGCGTTGGCGATGACGACGCTGACGTCGCTCAAGCCCGGTGTGTGGTCGGCCGCAAGCGGGCTCGGATTGAAGATCGTCATCGCTCCCGCGCCCCGCGCCACCTTCAGGCAAGTGGCCGTGATATCCGGACCCAGATTGCCCTGAAATACTACGATATCGCCGCGTGCGATCGATCGGGTAAAACCGCTGTCGGCCATAGGATTGTACGCGGCGGCGCAACTGGCTCCGGTGACGATGAGGTTTTCGCCGCGCGCATCGACCATGATCGTCGACCGATCGCTGGGCAGTGCCAGCACCGCCAGATGGCTGGCATCGAGATCGCGGCTCAACTGCTCTGCGATCCAGGCTCCGGCGGGATCGTTGCCGATCGCGGCACGGAAGCGAACATCGGCTCCGGTGCGCGCCGCGGCCACCGCCTGGTTCGCACCCTTGCCGCCAAGTCCGTCAGCATGTTCCGATGCGTTCAGCGTCTCGCCTGCCGCCGGAAACCGGTCCAACCGAAAGGTTGTATCGACGCAAACATTGCCGACGACATGGACGCACATGGCTAATCCCTGGCCGTTGCCCAGCCTAGCATCTGTTCGAACAACGTCTTGTAGCCATTCCAGGCGATGAAGCCCGGCGGCAGCCAGTGCGGGCCGACATCCGACGTCCAGGCGACGGTGCGGCCCTGGCCATATTTGCCGGTCACCAGCAGCGGCAGCGAACGGTAGTCGGAGGACACGGTGGCGAGAACTTCCGCGCCGTCCTTGACCGTGACCTCGTTGAAGCCAAGCAGGATTGGCCAATCCTTGCCGAGGCCCTTGAGGATCGGATGGGTCTGCGGGCCAACGACGACCGGCGCATAGCCTTCTGGAACCTCGACACGGTCGTCCACCGGCAGGCAGATGACCGGCAAAACGTCCTCAACCGGCGTCTTGTGATAGCGCGCGCCACCATTGATGCCTTGGAAGCTGTAATACCCGCCGAACATCAACAGGCCGCCGCCATTGCCTACATAGTCGCGCAACAGGCGCAGCCGGTTCGGCGTCGGTTTGGAGTGGATCCAGGTATCGGGGTGAAGCAGCAGCGTGTTGGCTCCAAGATCGGAGAGCACGACCGCGTCATAGGCCGAAAGCGCTTCCATGGTCTGCGGGAAATTCCGCTGTGCCTCATGCGCCGGCATGAAGGTGACGTCGAACAGGCTGTCCTTCAGCGCGGCCAGCAACTCATCGGCACCGGTGTGATAGGTCACGGTGGGAAACTGATCGAAGCCTTTGATGTGGGTCGCGGTCGAGACCCAGGACTCGCCTGCGAGAAGAACCTTCTTCCTGGACATGTAGTCTCCCTATCTTGTTTTGGAGCCGCGGCTCAGAGGCCCTCGGCGAACACAGTCTTTGGATTGTCGATGAGCATCGTGTCGATTGCCGACTGCTCGACACCATGGCGTTTCAGTCTCGGCACGAAATGCTTGAGGATGAAGCCGTAGCCGAAACCGCCGAAGCGGGTCAGCATGATCTTGAGAAAGACGTCCTGCGACAGCAGAATCCTGTCGAGCAGTCCCATATCGATCAGCGAGCGGATCGCCCGCGCATTCTGCTCGTCGGACGGCGACTGCGCATCCTGGTCGGCATAGTAGAAATCCATGCCGATCATGTCGTATTCCAGGAAGGCGCCACGCGCGGCGAGGCTTTGCTGGTAGGCAAGATCGTTGTGGCTGGGGTTCATGTGGCAAAGCACCGTATGCCGGAGATCGGCGCCTTCTGCCTCGACCACGTCAAGCACATCATGCGCCAGCCGCTCCCAGCCGGGCAGATGAATCGTCAGCGGCACGCCGGTCATCTTGGCCGCACGGGCGGAGGCCCGCAGCGACTTGCGCTCCTCGTCGGTAAAATCCTTGCTGACGCCAACCTCACCGATGATGCCGGCAATGATTTCGGGCTGCGCCGACCCGCCGCCGACATCATTGACGAGGAATTCGGTGACGTCGTCAACGTCCATCGCTTTCAGCCAGACGGGATGGGTGTGCTGCAGGTAGAAGCCCGTCCCCATGACGATCCGCAATCCAGAGGCGCGGGCGATGCGCGCCAGCTTCACCGGATCGCGGCCAATGCCGATGTTGGTCGCATCCACCACGGTATGGCCGCCGAGCGCCCGGTATTTCGCCAACTCCGAAAGGGCTAGGTCGCTGTCGTCGAGCGAGACGTTGTCGCGGTTCATGTAGGGGTTCATCCGCAACTCGCCGATGATCTCCATGCTGACCGGCTGCTCGGCGATCTTCTTCTCGTCGGGATGGCAAGGGCATTTCCACGACGTCGCGCCATCGAGCAGTATGTGTTCATGCATCAGCGTCACGCCCATATCGGCAATCGCAACGGGGCCGGTAACGGTCATCACCGTGCCGGAGCGAACACCGATCGGTGCCCGTTCCCTTGGCTTGTCGTCGAACAGATGATCCATGTCAGCGGCTCCGCGTTGCGCCCTTGAACAGCCGGAAATTCAGCCAGATGGCAACGAGGATGATTGTGCCGGTAACGATCGGCGTCAGGAAGGGCGACATATGCGCAAGGATCAAGCCGTTGCCGATGACCGCGACGGTCAACGCGCCGAGCACAGTGCCGATGATCGTACCGCGCCCGCCGAACAGACTGGTGCCGCCAAGCACCACGGCGGCGATGACATCGAGCTCGAAACCCTGGCCGGCATTCGACGAGCCGGAACCGAGCCGGGCGGCGAGGATGATGCCGGCCACCGCCGCCGCCATGCCCGACAGGATGTAGACGAAGAGCGTCATGAAGCGCGTATCGACACCGGCTCGGCGCACGGCCTCTGTATTGGCGCCGATGCCGGTGACATAGCGGCCGAACGGCGTCTGGTTGAAGGCGAGATAGGCAATGATCAGCACGACAAGGGCGAGCAGCGCCGGTACCGGCACGCCGAGAAACCAGGCCCTGCCGATGTTGACGAAGAAGCTGGTCGGTTCGACCGGGATCGAATAGCCGCCGGTGATCAGCAACGCCACGCCGCGGATGACGGAGAGCCCGGCAAGGGTGACGATGAAGGGCGGTATCCGCTCGTAGGCGATGAAGAAGCCGTGCAAGGCGCCGATCGCAGCACCAAGCGCCAGCATGGCGATGACGACCAGCGGCCATGGCAGGTCGGCCTGCAGGAAAACCGCCGACAGCGTTGCCGTCAGCGCCAGCACGGAGCCGACCGAGAGGTCGATGCCGCCGGTGGTGATGACGAAGGTCATCGCGGCCGCAACGATCAGCAGCGGCGCAGACTGGCGCGCGATGTTGAGCAGATTGGGCGTCGTCAGGAAGGAACCGGTGATCAGCGAGAAGACCACGCAGACGACGATGAAGAACAGCGCAATCGAGACGACGCTGCCATTGGCTAACGCCACATCCTTCCACGTGCTGTTGTGAGCGCGTTTGGGCGAGGCGCCAGCACCGGCGGAGGTAACGTTCATGGTTGGACCCCCTCATCGCGGCTTGCGCGGGCCGAGCGCGCGGTGAATTTGCGGCCGACGATCAGGTTGACGACCTCCTCGATGCTGGTCTCGCCGATCTTGCGCTCGGCGACTTTGCGGCCTTCGTACATGACCTGGATACGATCGCAGACCAGGAACAGATCCTGCAGGCGATGGGTGATGAGGATGACGCTGACGCCCCGGGCGCTGACGGCGCGGATGAGTTCCAGAACCGCCTCGACTTCCGCTACCGCAAGGGCGGCCGTCGGCTCGTCCATGATCAGCACCGACGGATCGAAGGAAGCCGCGCGGCCGATGGCGATCGACTGGCGCTGCCCACCGGAGAGGTTTTCGACCTTGAGCTTGGTATCGGCAATGACGATGCCGAGCCGGTCGAGCATCTGGCGCGTCTCGCCATGCATGCGCTTGTTGTCGAGAAAGGGGACGCCGAGAACGCGGCGACGCGGCTCGCGGCCGAGGAAGAGATTGCCCGCCACATCCACCGTGTCGCAGAGCGAAAGGTCCTGGTAGACCATCTCCACCCGCGCGGCGCGGGCATCGGCCGGCGACGAGAAAGACACCGCCTTGCCATTGATCTCGATGGTGCCGGCATCAGGAATGACCGCACCGGACAGCACCTTGCTCAAGGTGGATTTGCCGGCGCCATTGTCGCCGACCAGACCGAGCACTTCGCCAGGCTTCAGGTTCAGCGAGACATCGTCCAGCGTCTGGATAGGGCCGTACCGTTTGGAAATACCGGTCATCCTGACGCGGTAGGTCTCGCCATCGCTCATCATGGTTCCAATTCTCTGGGCGCGACATGTTCAATTGGTCGCCGGGCTGCGCAGGCAACCCTCGGGTCAATGCGCAGCCCAGCGGTCCGGGGAGGATACTACTTGAACATGTCCTTGAATTGGCCGACATTTTCCTTGGTCACGATGGTGATCGGAACGTTGATGATCGGGTCAATCTTCTCGCCCTTCTTGAGCTTGACGAAAGCTTCGATGGCAGCCTTGCCTTCACCGGCCGGATCCTGCTGGACGACAGCGACCACCCAGCCCTCTTCGAGACCCTGCACCGCCGACTTGGTCAGGTCCCAGCCGAACACCTTGACGTCGCCCGTACGGGCCTGGCTGGAGACGGCGGAAACCGCGCCGAGCAGAGCCGGCTCGCCGGTCGCGTAAAGCGTCGTCATGTCAGGATTGGCGGTCATCAGGTTTTCGGAGGCGGACAGGGCGACGTCCTGGACGTTCTGGCCGTCGACCGTGTCGAGGAAGGTGACCTTCTGGCCGCTGTCGGTGACAGCCTTCTTGAAGCCGTCGAGGCGCTGGTTCTGGATAAACGAATTGAGCGCGCCAACGACGCCGATCTTGGCGGTGCCGCTCAGCTTAGTCTTCACGTATTCGGCGTAGAACTTGCCGATATCCTCGCCTGCCTTGGTGTTGTCAACGCCGACGAAGGCGACGTTGTCGCCATTTGGGATCTGCGCGTCAATGGCGATGACCGGAATGCCGGCGGCTTTGGCCGCGGTGATGGCCGGCTTCACACCGTTGACATCGATGGCGACGAGAATGATGCCGTCGACCTTCTGGGTGATGTAGTTCTCGATGGCGTCGTTCTGCGCGCTTGGTACATTGTTGGCGTTGAAGATGACGAGGTCCACGCCGGCAGCCTTTGCGGCAGCCGTTGCGCCGTCATTGATCTGGTTGAAGAACAGGGCCTGCTGGTTGATGGTCACCAGCGCATAGGTCTCGGCCATGGCGGAAGCAGAGCCGAGGGCGAGGGTCATGGCGATGGCTGCGGCGCAGCCTGAAAGGATCTTGGTAAGACGCATTCCGGTTCCCCTTGGTTTTCTCGAAAAGGCCCTTGATCGGGCTCACCTGGCGCCTGAGCGCAGAGCATATTTCAAGATGCTTGATTTCTTGTCAAGTGACTTGAATTGGCATCAACGAAGAGAAATGAGGGGCTCGCCCGATCAGAATGTTGCCGGCGTGTTCACCCAGAAAATGCTGGCGCGTTCGTCGCCGACATTGCGGTACCAGTGCGGCAGTTCGGAATTGAAGACGAAGGAATCGCCGGCCGACAGGCGAAACGTCTTTTCGCCGACCATCAATTCGATCGCACCTTCCAGGAGGTAGCCGACTTCCTCGCCAGCGTGCTGGATCGGGCCGGCGCTCTCACCTCCCGCCTCGATGTGATGGATGTTGCACTGCAGGAGATGGCCGGGCGAATACGGAATGACGCGCTCGAGCGAAATGCCTTCGCCGCGCCGAAGCGGATCGAGCGCGATCAACGGCCGCGATCCAGCCCGAAAGACGATGCCTTCCTCACCATCGGATTCCTCGAACATCCAGCCAATGTTGGTGCCAAGCACCTCGACAAGCCGGTGCAGCATGGGAAGCGAGGGCGAGACCTTGCCGTTCTCGACCTTGGAAAGCAGGCTTTCAGAGCAGTTCGCGGCGGCAGCTAGCGCCTTCAAGGTCAGCCCACGCGTCTGCCGGGAGAGTTTCAACCGTATGCCGAGCCGCAGAAGGCTGGTGGCGGTCGAGCGCTCGTCGCCGCCCTTGCTGTTTTGAGTGTCCATCTTGTTCATTTGGGGACGCGAACATCTCCGCTGGTTGGGCTGACTCGTAAAACTGATCCCAGGCGTTGTCCATCCTGTGAAAAACGGACGATGCATCCAATCGACTCGGCTGGGCTTTTCAAAACCATCATCCCCGACCAAACGCTACGACGCCTTCGCGGTTGAAAGGAGACCGCGATGGGCAAGCCGCTACCGCTTGAGTTGCGTCAGCGTGTTGTTGCGTATGTCGATGAGGGGCATGGTCACCGCGAGGCAGCGCGCCATTTCCGCGTTTCGCCTCGCTTTGTGAACAAGACGCACTCTGCCAAGCTCTCGGCGATATCTGCCACCTGTTCGAGCCAGCTGAATGCAGAAACTTCTTCAAGGCTGCCGGATACGAGGCTAATTGATCGCGACACGCTGTAGCTGAGCGTGAGCAAGGACGGAGGCTGGTTCAACCCATCGGGACGGCAGCGACCACCCATCTCCTGAAGCCGCAGATCGGCCGGCTGCCGAACCGGCATCGATCTCTCCAACAGCGTCGAGAACGAGTATCTGTGCCTTAAGCTACTGCAAGCGTTTGGCGTTTCCGCCGCCCAGGCGCAGATCGCTGACTTACGATGGTGATGTGGCGGGTGCTCCGATCGTGCGCTCGACCCTCTGCAGGATCGTGTCGAGCGGCTCGGCGACCAGAATCTCGGCAAGCGACCGATAAACGAACCCCATTGATTCGGCGCGCTTGATCGCTTGGCGGTATCGGGCGCGCGCCCCGTGTGGATTTTCGCCCAGCATCAAAGCGCAACCAAGACGAAGCGTTCGCCAAAGTTTTCCAATGAATTTAATACTTATCGGGAAGGTTAATGGTACCGTTGGCTGGGATCGAACCAGCGACCTCCGGATCCACAATCCGGCGCTCTAACCATCTGAGCTACAACGGCACGTTCGCCTGAGCCAGGTCGTGGTGAAAATTCATTCTCCGAGATCCGCTCTGTCGTTCGGCGATGCGTCCAATACGGTCTATCAGAGACTAATTCAAGGCTTTTGATAACGCAAAGCCGGTTCTGCCAACAGGCGCCGGTTTCTTCGGCAAAAGAAAAAGGCCGGCGGGAGGAGGTGCCGGCCTTTTCCTGTTACGAGCCAGCGGGAGGAGGTGCTGGCTGGTCACCCCGGAGAGCAGAGGGAGGAGGTTCCACTCGCCGGGTATTCATCTGGACAACTCTATCGCACACCTATTTGTCTGACGAAATGCGACGTTTTGATGCATCGCAGAGTTGTGCGCAATTATTAGGCGGCCTTGATGTCCTTCAGGGCCTTCTCGAAAGCGGTCTTGACCGGCTTGGAGACGTCTTCGGCAGCCTTCGAAGCAACAGCCTGGAAGTCCTTGGCCTGCTCGACGGTGGTCTCGACGCGCTTGCGCAGGAAGGCGGTCTGCAGTTCGACCACTTCCGACAGCGACTTGGCGCCGATGAGGGCCTCGAGATGCGAGAAGCCGGCTTCGGCATTGGCGCGCAGAGCGGCGATGGTCTTGAGCGACAGGTCGCTGGAAACGGTCTTGGCAGTCTCGAAGGTCGATTCCAGGACTTTCTGGGTCTCTTCGGCGCCGGTCTTCAGCTTGGAGTAGGCTTCCTTCGACTGCTCGACGCCCTTTTCGGCGAAAGCGCGGATCTGGTCGGTTGCCTTGGAAGCGTCGAAGCTCGGGAATTCGACGTTTTCGATGGTCTCAGCGGTCTTGGCCTTGGTCATTTTCCATCCTTTCGGGGTAGCGGCTTTGACAAAAAGCCGTCTCGTTCATGTATGATGGCAATATAGCGGTTTTTTTGTGCGATGCAATATCTTTGTTGCAGTGCACCATAAATTTCTTCCCATGCGTCACCCAAGAGGTTATCCAGGGACATTCCGAGAGGCTGTTAACCAAGTGGCCAGAGATTCCACCTGCTTCCCGCCATGGCTTGTGGACCTTCGCCGCGCGGGCTTTTATTAACAAAGCGTTAACTGCAAATTGCCCGCCTTGTAGGTTCGCCAAGAGGGGTTCGCCAAGAGGTTTCACCGAAAGGGTCCGCCAAGCGCATGCCTTCCGAGAACTACTCTTTCCTCGATGTCGCCGTGCTTGATGCGGTTCGCCAGCGCTTCGCCGCCGGCGACGCGATCGCGATTCTGTCGGCCGACCTCGAACAGGTGATCTGGGCCAACGGCCCGGGCGCTGCGGTGTTCGGCTATCCCGATATCGAGGCCATCATCGGCGCCTCGGCTCAGCTGCCGCTGATCGCCAGGCGCCAGATCATGGCGACCGCGGGCTTCCCGCAGATCGGCAGCGACCGCGCCATTACGGTACGGCTGGCGACCGGCATCACCAGCCGCGCCGTCGGCTTCCTGGCCAGTGCGGTGACTATGCCGGACGGCGAAAGCGCCATTATGCTGGTGGTGCCGGCAGCGCAGGCCGGCTCGCGCAGTGCTGCCGACATTGCGGCCCGCGCCATCAGCGGCTTTACCGAAGACGGCCATTTCATCGCCTTTGTCGACGCCGCCGGCACTGTCGAGGCGGCTTCGGATGGCTTTGGCGCGCTCGCCATCCGGCCTGAGACGCTGGCCGCGCTTGTCGCCGACGTGGCGAGCCAGGACGACCGCATCGTCAAGCGGCTGGTCCCCGGCGGCGCCACGTCCTATCCGGCCGGCTTCGCGCGCCTGACCGAGTCCAGGCATCTGCTGGTGGTCATCGACGAGGATCAGCTCGGTGAGGAAAATCCTGTCGGCGAGCTGGATGCCGAACCTGCTGCAGCGCAGGTCGACGATGGCCCGGCGCAAGCCGCCGCGGAGAACGCGGTAACGGTGGATGCGGTGGCTGACCACCCCACCGCAAGCGGGAATCAGGGCGCCCCACTCGCGGCCGCGCCTGATGTCGGGGAGACAGGTCCGGCTGCCACCGAGCATGATGCTTCGGCGTCAACCGATACAAAGGCGGACCATCGCGAGCAGACGACCGGCCGCGAGCAGGCGGCGAATGACAGCGCGCCGGCGCAACATGATCATTGGTACTTCCATGCCGGCGAAGAGCCGCAGGCGGGCGAGCCGGACAGCCCGGCGCAGGCCGAGCCGGACTCTGTTTCCCCGGCCGAGAGTGCGCAGTTGGACAGCAGTGCCGCTGCGCCCGCCCTGCCGTCTGACGCAGCCCCACCGGCTACGCCTCCCGCCAAACGTGAGGTCGACCGCTCGGCGCCGCCGCTGCGCTTCGTCTGGCGCACCGACGCCGAGGGCAAGTTCAGCACGCTGTCGCCGGAATTCGGCGACATTGTCGGCAAAGCCGCCGCCGACGTGATCGGCCGCCGCTTCAAGGACGTCGCGACAATTTTCGGCCTCGACGCCTCGGGCGAGATCGCGGGCCTGCTTGAACGGCGCGACACCTGGTCGGGCCGCTCGGTACTGTGGCCGGTTGCCGGCTCCGACCTGAAGATACCGGTCGATCTGGCAGCACTGCCTGTCTATGGCCGCAGCCGCGCCTTCGAAGGTTTTCGTGGTTTCGGCGTCGCCCGCGCCGGCGATGCGGTGGTCGATCCGGAAGCAATCGGCATGGCGCTGGTCCCCAATGGCGCGCCAGCGGCAGCAGCCGAGCCGGCCCCGGAACAGCCCGTGGCGGAAGCTCCCAAGGCGGCCGATCCGTTCGAGGGCGAAGTGCCGGCACTGACCATCGTGCCGAAGCAGGAACGTCGTTTTGCCGACAAGGTCATCCGGCTGGCCGAGCATCGGCAGCCCGCCAACGACAAGCAGCCGACAAGCGAGAGGGGCCTGTCGACGCTGGAGCGCAGCGCTTTCCGCGAAATCGGCGAGCGGCTGAAGAAGGACAATCCCCCGCCGGAGCAGCCGGAGACTGCCAAGCAGGCCGAACCGGCCAATCCGGATCAGGTAATGCCAGACCAGGCCAAGGCAGATGAGCCCAAGCCGGATCATGTCGAGGCGGACCAGCCTGAAACAGCCGCGCCAGCCCGACAACCCGCCGAGGTCTCGAGTCCGGACGAAGCCGGCCCGGCTGCCGTGGCTGAACCATCGGCAGCCGCACCCGAAAGCGAAACGGCTGAGGCCGAACCGCCGGAAAGCGATGCCGAGGACGAAAAGGACCTGACGCGGCTTGACGGCGAGCAGCCGGACGACGGCCTTGCGGACAGCGAAGCAGGCGAGGCGAAGGCGCCGACAGTGTCGCGCTCCCTGCTCGACTATGCCGATCCCGAACCAGGCTCCGTCACCGAAGACAGTACGGAAGCAACGTCGTCCAACGACGAACTTGCGCCGGCTTCCGAACCGGATGATACGCAAGCCCAAGAGATCGTCGAGGCCGCAGAGCCACAGCCGGTTGTTGCCGAGACGCCGGCCAATGCCGGTGAAGACGACAGCATGACGTCGGCCGACTTCCGCGATGCCGAGGACAATGAGGATTGGGCGCCGTCCGACGAGGCGACCGATTCCGCCGTGGAAGACGGGGACAAGGCCGGCGATGCGGACACAGTGCCGGCAGAACCACAGCGCCTGAAAGTGCCGCCGCTCAAGCTTGAGGGGTTCATGCCTTCGGCATTCTCGGCCGGAGATGAACACAAGGCCCCTGACACGTCGATCCTCGGCAAGCTGCCGGTGCCGCTGCTCATCCATTCGGGCGACGAGCTTCATTACGCCAATGAGGAATTCCTCGGCCTGACCGGCTATGACACGCTTGAGGACCTGAGCGACGCCGGCGGGCTCGACGCGCTGTTTGCCGATCCCTATTCAGAAATGGCCGGCGAAAGCGACCACACACTCAAACTGAAGACGCGCGAGGGCCAGGAATTTCCGATCGAAGCCATTTTGCGTTCGGTGCCGTGGCGCGCCGGCAAGGCGCTGATGCTGGTGGTGCGACGTACCGGCGATAACGAGCCGCCGATGGTTGCGCATCTCGCAGCCGAGGAGCAGACGCAGCCCGATGTCTCCGAACTCAAAGCGCGCATTGCCGAGATGCGCACCATCATCGACACCGCGACCGATGGTGTGGTGTTGATCGGCCGCGACGGCGACATCCGCTCGATCAGCCGGCCGGCCGAGGCGCTGTTCGGCTTCGACAGCGACGACGTCACCGGTAAACCGTTCGCCTCGCTGTTTGCCATCGAAAGCCAGCGCGCGGCGCGCGACTATCTGAACGGCCTGTCCGAGCCCGGCGTGGCGAGTGTGATGAACGATGGCCGCGAGGTGATCGGGCGCGAGGCGCAAGGGCGCTTCATCCCGCTGTTCATGACCATCGGCAGGCTGCCCAATGACAGCGGCTTCTGCGCCGTGGTGCGCGACATCACGCAGTGGAAGCGGGCCGAAGAGGATCTGACCCAGGCGCGCGCGGTGGCCGAGCGCGCCTCCTCGCAGAAGACCGATTTCCTCGCCCGCATCAGCCACGAGATCCGCACGCCGCTCAACGCCATTATCGGCTTTTCCGAGCTGATGGTGGACGAGAAGTTCGGCCCGGTAGCCAATGACCGCTACCGCGACTATCTCAGAGACATCAACCGCTCGGGCAACCATGTGCTCGATCTCGTCAATGACCTCCTCGACATTTCGAAGATCGAGGCCGGCCAGCAGGAAATGGACTACGAGGCGGTGTCGCTCAACGATACGCTGGCCGAGACGGTGGCGATGATGCAGCCGCAGGCCAACCGCGAGCGTGTCATCATCCGCTCCAGCTTCGCCTCGCGACTGCCCGAAGTGGTCGCCGACCTCAGAAGCGTGCGCCAGATCGCGCTCAACATCCTGTCCAATGCCATTCGCTATACGCAAGCCGGCGGACAGGTGATCGTGTCGACCGCCTATGAAACCTCCGGCGACGTTGTCATGCGGGTGCGCGATACCGGCATTGGCATGAGCCATGCCGAGATCGAGCAGGCGCTGAAGCCGTTCAAGCAGATCAATGCGCTGAAGCGCGGGCGTGGCGACGGCACCGGTCTCGGCCTGCCGCTGACCAAGGCGATGGTGGAAGCCAACCGCGCCCGCTTCACCATCACCTCGACGCCAGGCGAAGGGACGCTGGTCGAGGTCGCCTTCCCGTCGACGCGGGTGCTGGCCGAATAGGCCGGCGATTTCCGGGCGAGAATCCCGGACAAAGAAAAGGCGTCCAACAGGACGCCTTAAATGGGATTTGCTGTCACAACGGGGCTTGAGCGAATCTGATCCTCAGGGGACGAGGAACGGGATTTCTCCCTCAAGTTACGTGCGACTATCGACGCCGGGCCTTAACAACTCCTTACCGGCCGTCCAAAAAATTTACGAATGTGTACCACTCATGAAATCTAGGTAAATTCGACCGACATATCTGGTTAACCATACCGGCCGCGTCACTCAGCCAGCTGCGGCAGGTTCCTGAACAGCTCCAGCGCCTCTGGATTGGCCAACGCTTCTTTGTTCTTGATGGCGCGGCCATGCACCACGTCGCGCACTGCAAGCTCGGTGATCTTGCCCGATTTGGTGCGCGGAATGTCGCTGACGGCGACGATCCTTGCCGGCACGTGGCGCGGGCTGGCGCCGCTGCGGATCTTGGAACGAATGCGCTTTTCCAGATTCTCGTCCAGCGTCACGCCGGCGGCCAGCCGCACGAACAGCACGACGCGCACGTCATTGTCGAAATCCTGACCGATGCACAGCGCCTCAAGGATCTCCGGCATCTGTTCGACCTGATTGTAGATCTCCGCCGTGCCGATGCGCACACCGCCCGGATTGAGCGTCGCGTCAGAACGGCCGTGGATGATCATGCCGCCATGCGCGGTCCATTCGGCGAAGTCGCCGTGGCACCAAACATTGTCGAAGCGCTCGAAATAGGCGGCCTGGTATCTCTTGCCCTCAGGATCGTTCCAGAAGCCGATCGGCATCGACGGGAACGCTTTTGTGCAGACCAGCTCACCCCTTTGCTCGCGGATCGGCTTGCCGTCATCGTCCCATACATCGACGGCAAGGCCGAGGCCGGGACCCTGGATCTCGCCGGTCCAGACCGGTTGCGTCGGTACGCCGAGCACGAAACAGGAGACGATGTCGGTGCCGCCGGAAACCGAGGCGAGATGTACGTCCTTCTTGATGCCGTCATAGACGAAGCGGAAATCCTCCGGCGACAACGGTGAGCCGGTGGAGGAAATAGCCCGCACACTCGACAGATCATGGCTGCGGATCGGCTTGAGCCCGGCCTTGCGTACGGAATCGATGAATTTGGCCGAGGTGCCGAAAAAGGTCATCTTCTCGGCATCTGCGAAGCTGAACAGCACATTGCCGTCGGGGTGGAAGGGCGAGCCGTCATAGAGCAGCAGCGTGGCGCCCGAGGCCAGGCCCGACACCAGCCAGTTCCACATCATCCAGCCGCAGGTGGTGAAGTAGAAGAAGCGGTCGCCTTCGATGAGTCCGGCATGCAGCCGGTGTTCCTTGACATGCTGGACCAGCGTGCGGCCGGCCGAATGGACGATGCATTTGGGAATGCCGGTGGTACCTGACGAGAACAGGATGTAGAGCGGATGCGCGAACGGCAGCCGCTCGAACGTGACCGCTTTGGCGGTAAAGGGTAACAGCGCCTCTTCGAGCGCCACGGCCTTGTCGATGATCGCTGCGATATCGCGCGAGGTACCGAGATAGTCGACGATCAGGACCTTGCGGACGGTTTCGAGCTTCGCCGCAACGGCAGCGATCTTGTCAGCTACCTCGATTGCCTTGCCATTGTACCAATAGCCGTCCGGCGCAATGAATATGACCGGCTCGATCTGGCCGAAACGGTCGAGCACGCCCTGCTCGCCGAAATCGGGGGAACAGGACGACCAGACCGCGCCGATGGAGGCGGCCGCCAGCATGGCGGCGACGGTTTCCGGCATGTTGGGCATCATCGCCGCGATGCGGTCGCCCTTTTTTACCTTGAGCGACAGGAAAAGCTGCTGAAAGCGCGAAGTCAGCTGGTGCAGTTCGCTCCACGACAGCCGCCGCTCGATCTTGCCCTCGCCGCGAAAGACGATCGCGTCACCGGAACCGGTCTTCTTCAGCAGGTTCTCGGCGAAGTTCAGCGTCGCATCGGGAAAGAACGATGCGCCGGGCATCTTGTCGCCATCGACGAGCACCGTCCCATCGGTCCCTTTGTCGCCGACAATGCCGCAAAAGTCCCACAGCAGGCTCCAGAAGCCCTCGCGATCCTCGACCGACCAGCGGTGCAGTTCGGCGTAGGAGGTGAAGGATGTGCCGCTTTTGGCCGCTGCTGCCTTCATGAACGCGGTCAGTGGTGCTGCGTCGATCTGCTCTTGCGTCGGAGTCCAGAGCGGTGCTTCGGCAGCCATGATCGATCCTCCTTGAAGCCCGTCGCGTCGCAAGATAGATATGCTTTTGTTTTGATGCACGTCGTTGTCCCGGAACCGCTGCACTCTTCCGGGCGACATGCACTAGCCTCAGCTTTACAGGCGCCGCTGTCCCAAAAACGCCGCGCCTCGTAGCAGGCTGAAGCTGCATCGCTTATGCCTACCACCGTGCGGCAGAGCAAGATTTTGTTCCGCTAAAACTCGGCCATATGTTCGCAATTGCCATCGCCGGGCCATAAAGACTTGAAATGCCTCAGCCCTAAGTCGTAGTGACGACTGGAAGGCGTGGTGACAACTGGCGGTTACACCCGTCAGGCGATTTTTATCGGAATGAAAGCAACCGGGGCAATATGCCATCACCTTTGATCCGGCGCGGAATATGGGCGATCGGCGTTGCCGTGCTCGTCATCGCGCTGGTCGTCGCCGCTCTGCCGCTGTTTGCCTCGACCCGGATCGTGCGCGATCGCATCGCCTGGGAAATGAGCGCGTGGAGCGGTTTCAGGGTCACCATCGCCGGTTCGCCGCGCATCGAGGTGTGGCCGAAGTTCCGCGCCATATTGAGCGACGTCACGCTGTCGCAGTGGACCGAGACCGACGCGCCGCCGGTGATCGAGGCCGAACGGGTCGAGGTCGACCTTTCGGCCATGGCGGCGCTGCAGGGCGATGTGGTGTTTTCGACGGCGCGGCTGGTGCGGCCGACGATCCGGGTCCAGCGCGCCGCAAACGGCATATTCCTGCCCGCCATGCCAACGGGCGGACGCATCACCCGCTCGATCGACACGGCGCGCGGCGTGGTCAACGCCGATCCGACGAAGCCGGATCTGAGCAAGCTGCCCGCCGATCCGTTCGGCACCGTGGAATTCAGGGACGGCCGCATGGTCGCCTCCGTCGGCGGCAAGGACGTCGAATTGCTGACCAGCCTGTCCGGCCAGGCGAGCTGGGCAGCGATGAACAGCAACGCGACCTTGTCGGCGACCGGAATCTGGCGCGGCGAGAGCGTCACCGTCGATGCCGCCTCGCCCAAGCCGCTGGTGCTGTTTGCCGGCGGCGCCGCACCGGTCACGTTTTCGTTCAAGGCAGCGCCGGCCAGCTTCTCGTTCGACGGCACGGCCAGCATGTCGCAAAACGCCTATTTCGATGGCCAGGCGAAATTCGCCGCGCCCTCGCTGCGGCGCGTGCTGGAATGGTCGCAGGCCGGCATTGCTCCTGGTACGGCGATCGGTTCGGTCTCGATTTCGAGCAAGATCACGGCGACCGCCGGCCGCGTCAAATTCGAAAACACCGCGGTGACGCTCGACAACAACCCGGGAATGGGGGCGCTGGATTTTTCGTTCGGCGACGCCTTGCCGGTGATATCAGGCACACTCGCCTTCGATACGCTCGACCTCAGGTCGCTGTTTTCGGCCTTCACGCCGCTGGCGCCGACCGGCGAGACCGGTCCCGGCGAAATCGACACCAGCTTCGCCGACCGGATCAATCTCGATCTGAGGCTGTCAGCGGCGCATGCCTCGGCCGGCGCAATCCAGCTTGCCGACGTCGCCGCCACGGCGCAGGTGAAGAACGGGCTTGCCGTCTTCGATATCTCCGATGCGTCGGCCTTTGGCGGCAACGTGCAAAGTAGCCTGCGTTTCGACCGCAAACCGGAGGGCTCGCAGGTCGAGATCCGGCTGCTCGCCTCCGACATTGACGGCGCCGCTTTCGGCACCGCGGCCGGAATGACGCGGCTGGTGCCGGCCAGCACCGGCACTGTCTCGGTCATTCTCAAAGGGCCGGGCAAATCCTGGGACTCGATCTTCGAGAACGCGGACGGCTCGGTCTCTGCGACGTTCGGGCCTGGCGCGCTGAGCGGGCTCAATTTGCCGGCATTTCTGAAGCACACGGAACAGGGCGGCTTCTTCGCGCTCGACGACGTCTCGGACGGGACACTGCCGATGGACGGCGCCGAGCTCAAGGCCACCATCTCGAAGGGTGTGGCAAGGCTGGACAAGGCCGAGGCCAATTCGGCGAAATACAAGGTCTGGCTGTCCGGCATCGCCTCTTACGGCGGACGCGGGCTGGCGCTTTCGGGGGGTGTCACCCAGGCCGACCCGGCAGCGGCACCGGTCAATGGCCAGCAGGGATCCAACCAGTCGTCATTCTTCGTCGGCGGCACCTGGAGCACGCCGTTCATCTCGCCGATCAGCCGCGGCGTCTCAGGCGAATAGGCGGACCCTTACCGGGATCGCCCTATCCCTCGTTTGACGCAATCAACCGCGCTGCGCGGCCTGTTCGTCGAGCTGGCGTTGCACCTCACGCCGCTTGTTGGCGACCGAAGCGATGATGACGCCTACCGCCACGACGGCGATCAGGATGGTGCAGGCGGCGTTGATTTCCGGCGTCACGCCGAGACGCACCTGGCTGTAGATCTTCATCGGCAGCGTGGTGGCGCCAGGCCCGGAGGTGAAGGAGGCGATGACCAGGTCGTCAAGCGACAGGGTGAAGGCCAGCATCCAGCCGGAGACGATGGCCGGCATGATGACCGGCAGCGTGATCTGAAAGAAGGTCTTTACCGGCGTTGCGCCGAGGTCCAAGGCAGCTTCTTCCAGCGAACGATCGAACGACACCAGGCGCGACTGCACGACGACAGCCACGAAGCACATGGTCAAGGTGATGTGAGCAAGCGTCACGGTCAGGAAGCCACGGTCGAGACCGACGGCAACGAACAGCAGCAACAGCGACAGGCCGGTGATGACTTCCGGCATGACCAGCGGCGCAAACACCATGCCGGAAAACAGGATGCGGCCGCGGAAGCGGGTGTAGCGGGTCAAGGTCAGTGCTGCCAGCGTGCCGAGCACGGTTGCCACAGTGGCGGAGATGACACCCACACGCGCGGTCACCCAGGTGGCGTCCATCAGCCCCTGATTGTGGAACAGCGAGGCATACCATTTGGTCGAGAAGCCGCCCCAGACGGTGACCAGCTTCGACTCGTTGAAGGAGAAGACGATGAGCAGCACGATCGGCAGATAGAGAAAGGCAAAGCCCAGCACGACCGAGGTGACGTTGAAGCGGCTCCAGGTGGCGTTCATTTGTCCTGCTCCTGGGCGCGTGCCTGGGCCTGCTGGAAGAGCATGATCGGCACGATCAGGAGCAGCAGCAGGATGACGGCGACGGCCGACGACACCGGCCAGTCACGGTTGGCGAAGAATTCATTCCACAAGGTCTTGCCGATCATCAGCGTCTGCGAGCCGCCGAGCAGATCGGGAATGACGAACTCGCCAACCGCTGGAATGAACACCAGCAGGCAGCCGGCGATGACCCCGGGCAGCGACAGCGGGAACGTGATCTTCCAGAAGGCTGATGTCGGCGGGCAGCCGAGATCCTTTGCCGCCTCGATCAGCGAGTAATCCATCTTTTCCAGCGACGAATAGAGCGGCAGCACCATGAATGGCAGGTAGGAATAGACGATGCCGATGAAGATCGCCGTGTAAGTGTTGAGGATGATCAGTGGCTGATTGATGATGTGCAGCGACAACAGCAGCTGATTGAGCAGACCCTCGGGCTTGAGGATGCCGATCCAGGCATAGACGCGGATCAGGAACGACGTCCAGAACGGCAGGATAACCAGCATCAGCAAGGTCGGACGGATCGTCGCCGGCGCGCGGGCCATGCCGTAGGCGATCGGGAAGCCGACGAGCAAGGTCAGGATCGTCGAGACAGCAGCGATGATAACACTGGTCACGTAGGCTTTGAAGTAAAGCGCGTCCTGCGTTAGCCAGACATAATTGTCGACGCTGAGTTCGCGGAAGCGGACAAAGAACCCGGACATGCCGTCCCTGAAATCGAGCGCCGGCGTGTAGGGCGGCATGGCGATCGCCGACTGCGACAGCGAAATCTTGAAGACGATGATGAACGGGATGAAGAAGAAGAACAGCAGCCAGAGATAAGGCACGATGATGACGAGCCGGCTGACGAAGCCGGCACCGAGCCGCATCAGGAACGGTTTGGCCGCGGCCGATGGACCGGCGTCGGTGAGTGCAATGTTGGACATGGCCGCCCCCTACCGTGTCAGCACGACGCCGGCATCCGGCCGGAAGGAGACCCAGGCGCGGTCGTTCCAGGTCAGCGGGTCCTCGGTGACTCGCGCCGCGTTGAGCGCGCTTGCCCTGATGATCTGCCCGTCATCCAGCCGGATGTGGTAGACGGTCATGTCGCCGAGATAGGCAACGTCGTAGACCTCGCCCTCAAGCGCATTGACGGCGTCGGCCGGTTTCGTCGACGACACCTTGATCTTCTCCGGCCTGATGGCGAAGACGATGTCGGAACCGGCCTTTGTATCGGTGCTGTTTTCGACGACGATCTGGGCCCCTGTCGCGCCGGTGATGCGCGTGGTGTTTGCCGCACGCTCGGCGACCTTGCCCTCGAACATGTTCACATTGCCGACGAAGTGGGCAACGAAGCGCGAACTGGGGGCTTCATAGACTTCCGCCGGCGTCGCCACCTGCATCACCTCGCCCTTGTCGATGATGGCGATGCGGTCGGCCATGGTCATCGCCTCTTCCTGGTCGTGGGTGACGACGACGAAAGTGAGCCCGAGATTTTGCTGCAGGTCCATCAGCTCGAACTGCGTTTCCTCGCGCAGCTTCTTGTCGAGCGCGCCGAGCGGTTCGTCGAGCAGCAGCACTTTCGGCCGCTTGGCGACCGAGCGGGCGAGTGCGACGCGCTGGCGCTGCCCGCCGGAGAGCTGGTGCGGCTTGCGCTTGGCGAACTGCTCGAGCTTGACCAGCTTCAGCATCTCGGCGACGCGCTTTTCGATATCCGGCGCCGGCATGCCTTCCTGCTTGAGGCCGAAGGCAATGTTCTTTTCCACGCTCATATGCGGGAACAGCGCATAGGACTGGAACATCATGTTGACCGGGCGGCGATAGGGCGGGATGCCGCGCAAATCCTGGCCGTCGAGAAGGATACGGCCGGCGGTGGGCTCCTCGAAGCCGGCAAGCATCCGCAGCAACGTCGACTTTCCGCAGCCCGACGCGCCGAGCAGGGCGAAGAACTCGCGCTCGAAAATGGTCAGCGACAGATTGTTGACGGCGGTGAAGTCACCGAACTTCTTGGTGACATTCTCGAATTGGATATATGGCTTGGCGTTCGGGTCGTTCCATGGCGCGAAATCCCTGCGGATGCTGCCAAGCGATTTCATGTCCCACTCCGTCCTGTTTTTTTTGCTTCTTGCCCCAGAGAAGAATGGTCCCGGCAGATGACTGCCGGGACCATGTCGCATTGCTTACTGGCCGGTGACGATCTTGGTCCAGCTGCGCGTGATCAGGCGCTGGGTCTTGGGATCGTAGGGCTGGACCGTATAGAGCTTTTTCAAGGTCTCGGCGTCCGGATAGACCGCCGGATCATCCAGCAGCGCCTTGTCGACGAACTGCTGCGAAGCCTTGTTGCCGTTGGCGTACAGCACATAGTTGGACGACTTGGCGATCACTTCCGGCTTCATCATGTAGTTGAGTAATTCGAGTGCCTCGGCGGCATGCGGCGCATCGGCGGGAATCGCCATCTGGTCGAACCACATCTGGGCGCCTTCCTTGGGCACGGAATAGCCGATCTCGACGCCTTGCTTGGCCTCGACCGCGCGGTTGCGTGCCTGGAAGACGTCACCCGACCAGCCGACCGCCAAACAGATATCGCCGTTGGCGAGCGCGTTGATGTATTCGGACGAATGGAATTTGCGGATATACGGCCGCACCTTCAGCAACGTCTCCTCGGCCTTGGCGATGTCGTCAGGTGAGGTGCTGTTCGGATCGAGGCCGAGATATTTGAGCGCCGCCGGGATGATGTCGGCCGGCGAGTCCAGCACATAGACGCCGCAGTCCTTCAGCTTGGCCAGGCTGTCGGGATTGAAGAACACATCCCAGCTGTCGATCTTGTCGGTGCCGAGTGCTGCCTTCACCTTCTTGATGTTGTAGCCGATGCCGACCGTGCCCCACATGTAGTTGATCGAATATTCGTTGCCCGGATCGTATTTGGCGGTGCGCTCCGAAACCGTGTCCCACATGTTGGAAATGTTGGGCAGCTTCGACTTGTCCAGCTTCTGGAACACGCCGGCCTGGATCTGGCGGGCCAGGAAGTTGCCGCTGGGCACGACGACGTCATAGCCGCTGCCGCCGGCAAGCAGCTTGGTCTCGAGGATTTCATTGGAATCGAAGGTGTCGTAGACGACCTTGATGCCGGTCTCCTTGGTGAAGTCGTCAATGATCGAACTGTCGATGTAATCCGACCAGTTGAAGACGTTGACGACGCGGTCCTCGGCATGGCCGCCGACGGCGAAAAGCGTCAGAAATGCCGAGGTTGCCGAAAGCCAGAGCGCTTTGCGGATCATGCTGTTCTCCTTTGATGAGTGTTCCTTCGCCAAGTCGTCGCTGTTCGAGCGCGATTGGGCATTTGCTTCAGAGTATTGAGCTTTCCGGGCAGCCACAAGCATGAACTGCCAGCGCCGTCCGGGCGGTTCGACGAGCGGCAGATGATGGCTCTGTGTGCCCGCATGGCGGGCGCGCTGACGCCGTCAGAGGCTTTCGCCGCGGCGCGGGCAGGGATACGACGCTGTGGTCCGGTCTTGGTCCGACCGGCGGGGACACTTGGCAAGATAAGCCTGTCTTGTTGTTGCCGTGCCCCCAGCCTGCCCGTGCCGCAGCAAGGTTGTCAATGGCCCGCGCGGGGAAGCTCGGTCAATAGGGCGTGCGGCTTCGCTAATTGGGGAAAGACGGGCGTAATTAGGGAAGACGGGCTCAACCAAGGGAAAGGCGGGTCAATTTGGGGATGGCAGGCCGGTGGTCCCCGGCCGTGCAGGCCTCGCCTGGCGCTTGAATTCAAGCGCGATATGGACGAGCAGCGCGGCGACCACCACCGCGCCGCCGATGATGGTGCGCACCGAGGGCACCTCGCCATGAACGAGCCAGACCCAGATCGGTCCGAGGATCGGCTCGAACGTGCCGAGGAGTGCTGCGATCGCCGCCGGAACCAGCCTCGCGCCGGTGGCGAAGAAGGCAAGGCCGAGGCCGAGATTGATGACGCCGAAGGCAAACAGGAAAGCCATGTCGTGGGCCGACGTGGCAAACTGCGTGGCTTGCGATGCGGCGAAAGCCGCTGCCAGCATCGTGCCGAGGCACGTCGCCGGCGTCATGCGCACATGGGCGAAGCGCCGGGTGATGACGGTGGCAATCGAGAACATGACGGCAATCAGCAGCGACAGCCCGTCGCCGATGGGCGATACGGCGCCGTCGAGCGATTCCGACACCATGATGGCGACGCCGGCGATGACGGCGGCGATCGCCACCCAGGTCGCGACGGCGACGCGTTCGCGAAACAGCACCCAGGCAAGCAATGCCGCCAGCAGCGGCACACCGGCCTGCATCAACAGGATATTGGCAACGGTGGTGTAGGCGAGCGCGACAACGAAGCACGTCGACGCCGTGGCGAAACAGACGGCCACGGCAAGGCCGGGCAGGCCCATGTCGCGAAACAGCCGCAACATGCCGCGCCAGCCGTCGCGCCAGGCCATGAAGCAAATCAGGAACACAGCCGCCCACAGCGAGCGCCAGAACACCACCGTCCAACTGTCAGCGGTGTCAATGAAGCGGGCGATGGTGCCGCCAAAGCTCCACATCAGCGCCGACAGGAACACCAGCAGCAAGCCGACCCGCTCTTCGCGCGGCGAGACGATCGGCGGTGCGGCGATTGCAGAAGATGCGGTATCGGTCATGGGGTGCGACTGTCGGCTATCTCGGGGCGGCATGATGCACAATGGACGACAGAAACGTGCCGTATTCGCCTAGCGCATAGGCTACCGCCGGACGTGATCCAGCCCGGCATTCCCTTTGGCGCACCGCCAACCGGCAGCCATACGGGCAAACACCGCCGTTTCTAGGACATGCCCTTGTTGCCGCGGATAAAGCGCCAAAGACCGGCCAACGGTACCAGCAGCAGAATGCCGAACTTTTTCAGGGCGATGAGCGCGACCGCAATCAGGCCGGCCTTTGCCGCGAGTTTTCCGGCGATGAGGCCGCCAATGCCAACCGCGGCGACCGTGTCGGTGCCGGGCAGAAAATCGGTGTATTTCTTGCCGGTGTTGAAGTCCGCCACGCCCAGCACTTCGTCCAGGCTCTGCTTGATCTCCGGCAATTGTTCGACCGTAGCGATGTAGCTCATCACGAAGACGCCTTCCCGGCCGAGGAAACGGACGTCGTAATTGAGCGTGTGGACGGTATCGTCTCCGAACTGCAGCTCCTTGGCCCAGTGCAGCCGCTTGTGGACGAAATCATAGACCGGCGGCGAGGCCCAGCCGATCAGCTTGATCGGGGGAAAGCCGTCCTTCACCCGCTGATCGTTGGCCGACAATGTGTCCGCCTGCATGCTGCTCAGCAATTCGGTGTAGTCGATGGATGCGGCGTCGGCGTCATCGACATGGCCGATCTTTTCATAGCGCAATTCGATGCCCCAACCGTTGCCGGCGATGGGCTCGTACTTGGCCGGGAAGATCATGCCGATTGCTTCGGACGCGGTATCAGGCGGATTGCCCCAGGCCTCGGTCAGGACGGACGTCGCGTCCTTCTTGCCCAGAAAATAGAACTTGTCCTTGAGATCGAGATGGATGCCTTCGGGAAGGTCGACCGCGCCGGTCTTTGGATCGATCTTGTCCAGGAATGCCTTGCCGTCGTCACTATACTGTTGATAGTCCTTGAAGAATTCCGAGGATTTTTCTGCCAGAACAGGCCCCGCCAAAAGGGCAAGCGCCACGCCAAGCCACAAAGCTTTCCTGTTCATAAGCCATCCCCCCTTGGCTGCCCTGCAGCTCACCTTCGATAGCGCAGCGCCGATGCTTAATCAATATTTGGTTCGGCGATGGTTCGGGCCGCGCTCTATTGCTTAGCGCAAACAGCTGCGGTCTTCCGCGACCTCCAGCCCGAGAAGCATCACTGGAAATCGAAGGCGCTCAGGCCCGTCGCCATCTCGTCCAGGCCCAGCGGACGGGTCACCGGCGGCTCGGCGCGGGCGAGGCAGCCGATGCGTTCGCACAGCCGGCAAGCGGGACCGACCGGCGTGGCGGCGCCCTGTCCGGCCTTTGCCGGCAGCCCGGCGCCATAGACGCTCTCGTCGCGAAAGCCGATATCGCAGCCCAACAGCAGCGCGGTGCGGCGGGGGCGCTCGGAGAACGAACCCTGCGGCCCCTCGAGCGTGCGTGCGATGCAGAGGAACTCGGCGCCGTCGGGCATTTCCACCGCCTCGACCAGGATCTGGCCAGGCGAAGCGAAAGCGGCATGGACCGGCAGTTTCGGGCAGCCGCCGCCAAAGCGGCTTTGCGGAAAGCCCTGGCCGCCGACCTTGCGGAAGCGGTTGCCGGCATTGTCGACCTCGAGCATGAAGAACGGCACTCCGGTCAAGCCAGGACGCTGCAGCATGGTCAGGCGGTTCGCCGCCTGTTCGAAGGAGACGCCGAAACGCGAGCGCAGCACATCGATGTCGTAACGAGCCCGCACGGCGGCGGCATGAAAGGCCTGATAGGGCATCATCAAGGCATGGGCGGCGTAGCGGCCGAACTCGAAGCGGGCGAGCCGGCGGGCTTCGTCCGTACCGAGCTTCAGCGCCTGAATTTCGCCGGCGATCGCGACCGTCATGCGGATCAGGCAGGCCTCCATGGCGACTTCGCGCAACTGGTCGAACGGCGACAGCCGCTCCGATAGAAAAAGACGCTGCGAATGACGGTCATAACGGCGGCGCCAGTTTGGCATGGTGGCGACCGGCAGAACCTTGACGACGATGCCATACTCGCGCTTCAGCCACGCCTTCAGCGCGCCGAACAGATCGTCGCCGGGGTCGAGCATCGAGGTGAAGGCCTCGGCCTCTTCCTCCAGTGCTGCAAAATGGTTCGGCCGGCGCTCGAAAATCTCGTGCACTTCGTCGATCGGCAGCCGCGCACCGGACAGCGCCGTGGCGCGGCCCTCGCGCGCCAGAAGCTCGTTGAGATCGGACAGCCGCTCGGCCTGCTCGCGGTAAGCGCGAAACAGTTTTATCATCGCAGCCGATGCGTTGGGGGCTGCCTCGGCCAGTTCGATCAGTTCCTGGTCGCCCGGCAGCTCACCGGCAAGCAGCGGGTCGCCGAACACTTCCTTCAAGGCCGAGATCGACCCTCTCGCCTCACCCTGCAATTCATGCGGGTCGACCTTGTAGACAGAGGCCAGCTTCAGGATCAGTTGCACCGTCAGCGGCCGCTGGTTGCGCTCGATCAGGTTGAGATAGGACGGCGAGATGCCGAGCCCCTCGGCCATCGCCGTCTGGGTCAGGCCTTTGGCGATGCGGATGCGGCGGATGCGCGGCCCGGCGAATATCTTCTGGTCGGCCATCGGCTTTCCTTGACAGGAATTTACACGACTTGCGAGCGATGAACGGCGCACCATCTTTTTACAATCATGACAGATTTACAGCGGCAAGCAGTCAAACACAACACAGGTTTTCTCTTATTTTCTACCGGAAATGGCGGTTTTCCTCGCTCTCGTCGCGGCGCAATGTAAATGATGTCACACACAGACGACGCACACCATCCCAGGGCGCGGCGTTTCAAGACACTGGCATCGATTGATCTGGAGTGACCAATGACTGATTTTTACAATCTTGTCCCATCCGCGCCCGAAGGCCGCTTCGACGGCATCGAACGAGCCTATTCGCCCGACGATGTGAAGCGGCTGCGCGGGTCGGTCCAGATACGCCAGAGTCTTGCCGAAATGGGCGCCAACCGGCTGTGGAAGCTCATCCACGAGGAAGACTTCGTCAATGCACTCGGCGCCATGTCGGGCAACCAGGCGATGCAGCAGGTGCGTGCCGGGCTGAAGGCAATCTATCTTTCGGGGTGGCAGGTCGCCGCCGACGCCAACACCGCGTCGGCCATGTATCCGGACCAGTCGCTCTATCCCGCCAATGCGGCGCCCGAACTGGTCAAGCGCATCAACCGCACGCTGCAGCGCGCCGATCAGATCGAGACCTCGGAAGGCAACGGCCTGTCGGTCGACACCTGGTTCGCGCCGATCGTCGCCGATGCCGAGGCCGGCTTCGGCGGACCGCTCAACGCCTTCGAGATCATGAAGGCGTTCATCGAGGCCGGCGCTGCCGGCGTCCACTATGAGGACCAGCTGGCCTCTGAGAAGAAGTGCGGCCATCTCGGCGGCAAAGTGCTGATCCCGACCGCCGCGCATATCCGCAACCTCAACGCGGCGCGTCTGGCGGCCGACGTGATGGGCACGCCGACGCTAGTCGTGGCACGCACCGATGCGGAAGCGGCAAAGCTTCTGACCTCCGACATTGACGAGCGCGACCAGCCTTTCGTCGACTACGATGCCGGCCGCACGGTTGAAGGCTTCTACCAGGTCAGGAACGGCATCGAACCGTGCATCGCGCGCGCCATTGCCTATGCGCCGCATGCCGACCTGATCTGGTGCGAAACATCCAAGCCCGATCTGGCGCAGGCCAAGAAATTCGCCGAAGGCGTGCGCAGGCATCATCCGGGCAAGCTGCTCGCCTATAATTGCTCGCCGTCGTTCAACTGGAAGAAGAACCTCGACGACGCGACGATCGCCAAGTTCCAGCGCGAGCTCGGCGCCATGGGCTACAAGTTCCAGTTCATCACATTGGCCGGGTTCCACCAGCTCAATTTCGGCATGTTCGAGCTGGCCCGCGGCTACAAGGCGCGGCAGATGGCGGCCTATTCCGAGTTGCAGGAAGCCGAGTTCGCGGCCGAAGTCCACGGCTACACCGCGACCAAGCACCAGCGCGAGGTCGGCACCGGCTATTTCGACGCCGTGTCGATGGCAATTAGCGGCGGCCAGTCGTCGACCACCGCCATGCATGAATCGACCGAGCACGTCCAGTTCAAGCCGGCAGCGGAATGAACCGATCGACATATCCAACAGAGGAAACGCCCGAAGGGCAAGGGAGAAGAAAATGGCATCGATAAGCCGCGTCAAGGAACGTGCAGAAGAACAGTCCACCACGATGAGTGTCGACCAACAGGCGACCATCCGCATGCTGGCCAACGACCTGCACCGGCTCAATCAATCGGTGATGAAGGCAGTGGAGGCCGGCGTCTCGGTGGAACTGGTGCGCTCGGCCCGGCATCATGGCGGCGACGGCAATTGGGGCGACCTGCTGATCCCGGTGATCGTCACGCAGAAGAGTCACGGCTGATCTTCCCTTACGGAAGCTTTGTGCTTGTGGAACCTATGGGCCCCGTCGCTCACTGGCCGATTTCAACGTCACCCGCGGGTTTTCAGCGCGGGTGACTTTCGCTTTTGAGCGTAAACTTAACTACAGTTCGAAAACAGACCTTGTCTCCGAGGTTTAATATTTCCGGCTATATTTCGCAGGTCCGTCATTTCAGCTTGACATGGCGGGCGATCTCACGCCAATTGGCTCTCGGATTTCAACCCTGCATTGAAGCAGCGCCGAGTGCCCGCCCCGCCCATGTGCCCTGTGAACCGCGAGACCGACACCGCCAAACATCTGAATTCGTCAAGCAGGGACGCGAACTCCGAGATATCAACGGATTTCTCCCACGTGCTGGTCGTTGGAAAATCGCCGATCAACCGGGTGGTGGTGTCGAAGATCGTCGAGAAGTCCGGACTGAAGCCGATCTCCGAGTCGCCCGAAATGGCGGCCAAGACATTGCGAACCCTCATTCCGGGCGCCGTCGTTCTCGATGGCGGCCCCGACAACGAGGACTGCCGCGCGCTAATGGCGGCCATCGACGCCTTGCGGCGGACATCTGGGCGGTCGCTCCCCAAGGTGATCCTGCTTTCAACCAAGACCGGCACGCCCGACAGCCTGGGCCTGTCGAGCGTGGTCGATGTGGTGGTAACCAAGCCGATCACCACCGAAAGGCTGCAGCCGGTGGTCGACCGGCTGATCAGCCTCGGGCGCGGCTGATCGCAATCCGCCCGAACACGTGCGGGGCGGTCAGCGTTCCTTGCCGATGCTCTCGATCAAAGCCGGCAGTTCGCCAAGATCGACAAGCTGACGAAAACGCGGTGCCTCGACCGGCGGCTCGACGTGTTCGAGCACCCAGGTCAGCTCGTGCGGCACATACACACCCCAGCTGCCGGCCTCGATGGCCGGCACCACGTCCGACTTGAGCGAATTGCCGACCATCATGCTGGTCTGCGGGCTGCCGTGACGGCCAAAGATCCTGGCATAGGTGGCGGCGCTCTTGTCGCTGACGATCTCGACGGCATCGAACAGGTCGCCAAGGCCGGACGCCGCCAGCTTCCGCTCCTGGTCGAACAGATCGCCCTTGGTGATCAGCACCAGATGGTAGGCGCCGGCGAGCCTTTCCACGGTCTCACGCGCATGCGGCAAAGCCTCGACCGGATGTCCCAGCATGTCGCGGCCGGCGGCAAGGATTTCGGCGATGGTCGACCCCGGCACACGGCCCTCGGTCACTTGTATTGCCGTCTCGATCATCGACAAGGTAAAGCCCTTGATGCCGAAGCCGTAGACGGCAAGGTTGCGCTTCTCGGCCTCCAGCAGCCGTGCCGAAATGTGCTCGGCCTCGCCATGGTCGGCGAGTAGGGTTGCAAAATGCTTCTCGGTCAGGCGGAAGAACTGTTCGTTCTGCCATAGGGTATCGTCGGCGTCGAAGCCGATCGTGGTCAATTTGCCTGGCATACGGTGTCTTCTGCTGCTCGATCTGCGGGAGGTTGACCCTAATCTGCGTGGCGCGATTTTCAACCAGGAAGGCGAAGACAGGCAGCTCCCCTTCCCTTCCATCACCGGCAACAGCTATACTGTGATAATTGCAACCCAAACTGGTGAATGATGCCGCCTGCGAAAAAGGAAGTCCGTCCGTCGACCCGCGGAGGACGCGTCCGAACGCCTGCCTTCGTGAAAAATCAACGCGGCGTGAAGAACTGGAAGGAAGTCAGCGCTTGGCTGGAATGGCGCGGCATCGAAGACATAGAATGCATCACGCCTGATCAGGCTGGCGTCGCGCGCGGCAAGATGATGCCGTCGAAGAAATTCACTTCCAACACCTCGCTGGCGCTGCCATCGGCAGTGTTCATGACGACGATTTCGGGCGGCTATCCCGAGGACGGCAACGGTTTCCACTATCCGGAGGATGATGGCGACCTGAAGCTGATGCCGGATCTGTCGACGTTGACCGTGGTGCCGTGGGAAGAAGACCCGACGGCCGCCGTCATCTGCGACCTCGTCCATCAGGATGGCCGTTCGGTCGAGTTCACGCCGCGCAACGTCCTGAAGCGCGTGGTAGCAGCCTACGACAAGCGCGGGCTGAAGCCGGTGGTGGCGCCCGAGATCGAATTCTATCTGGTGCGCAAGAACCCCGACCCCGATTATCCGCTGACCCCACCCGTCGGGCGTTCCGGACGGGCAATCGGCGGCGGCGCCGGCTATTCGATCGCCGGCGTCAACGAGTTCGACGAACTGATCGACGACATCTACCATTTCTCCGAAAGCCAGGGCCTGGAGATCGACACGCTGATCCACGAGGAAGGCGCCGGCCAGCTCGAGATCAATCTGCGTCACGGCGATCCGGTCGAGCTCGCCGACCAGGTGTTCATGTTCAAACGCACCATCCGCGAGGCAGCGCTGAAGCATGAGATCTATGCCACCTTCATGGCCAAGCCGATCCAGGGCCAGCCAGGTTCTGCCATGCACATCCACCAGTCGATCATCGACAAGAAGACCGGGCTGAATATCTTTTCGGCGAAGGACGGCTCGGAAACCGACGACTTCTTCCATTTCATCGGCGGCATGCAGAAGCATGTGCCGAACGCGCTGGTGATGTTTGCCCCTTACGTCAATTCCTACCGCCGGCTGACGCAGTCGGCCTCGGCGCCGGTCAACAACAAATGGGGCTATGACAACCGCACCACGGCGTTCCGCGTGCCGCGCTCGGATCCGGCGGCGCGGCGTGTCGAAAACCGCATCCCGTCTTCCGACGCCAACCCCTATCTGGCGCTGGCGGCCTCACTTGCCTGCGGGCTGATCGGCATCACCAACAAGATCAAGGCCGAGCCTCCGGTGCTGACCACCGCAAACGCCGATGAGATCGACCTGCCGCGCGGCCTGCTCGAAGCCGTCGACCTGTTCGAGGGCGACGAGGAGCTGTGCGCCCTTTTGGGCAAGTCCTTTGCCGCAACCTATGCAGCGATCAAGCGGGCGGAGTTCGAGACCTTCATGGAAGTGATCAGCCCGTGGGAGCGGGAGTATCTGTTGCTCAACGTGTGAGCGGCGACTTCGTCGTGTGAATGGTGAATAGTGAATGCTGAGTAGTTTCATATTGGATGGATGAGCGCAGACGACGTGCGTCTCGCAGCCATTCACCATTCACCATTCACCATTGGCTGGTGTCCCCATGCCTTACCAATCACCTATCTCCCCCGGTCGCTCCTGGTACGAAGACACAGCCGGACCACGCGCTGAGTACCCTGCCCTGGACGGCGACCGCAGCTGCGACGTCGTCGTCGTCGGCGGTGGCTTCACCGGGCTGTCGGCGGCCGCTCATTTGGCCAAGGCGGGAGCCGACGTCGTTCTGATCGAAGCGCATCGCTTCGGCGACGGCGCTTCAGGGCGCAATGGCGGCCAGCTCGGCACGGGCCAGCGCGCCTGGGCCGAAGAGATGGAGGCCGAATACGGCTTCTCCCGCGCCAAGGCGCTGTTCGACCTTGCCGAAGAGGCGAAAGCGCACCTGCTCGAATTCGCCGCCGTCAACCAGATCGACATCGACTATATGCCGGGCCAGTTGTCCGTGGCGCACAAGCCGCGTTATCTCGACGACTACAAGGCACATGCCGAGATCATGGCCGGCCGCTTCAATTATCCGCACATCGCCTTCATGGATGCCAGGGAAACGGCCGAACGGCTGGGCTCCACACGCTACTTCGGCGGCACCCGCGACACCGGCACCGGACACATCCACCCGATGAAGCTGGTGATCGGCACGGCAAAGGTGGCGGCAGCGGCCGGCGCGCAACTGTTCGAGCAGACACTATCGACCGGTGTTACCTCCAGCGGCGGCAAGGTCAGGGTGACGACTTCGAGAGGAACCATCACCGCCCAGAAATGCCTGATCGGTGTAAATGCCTATGGCGGCACGCTCGAGCCGGTGAGTGCCGCGCACATCATGCCCATCGGTTCCTTCATCGGCGCGACGGTGCCGCTGGGCGTCGATTCGAAAGTGCTGCCGGGCGGCGAGGCGGTCGACGATTCGCGTTTCGTCGTGCGTTATTTCCGCAAATCCAGGGATGGAAGGCTGCTGTTCGGCGGGCGCGAGGTCTATGGCGTCAACGATCCGAAGGACATCCATGTCCATATCCGCCGGCAGATAGCCGAGCTTTATCCGGAACTGAGCGATGTCGAGATCACCCATGGCTGGGGCGGCTATGTCGGCATCACCATGCCCAGGAAACCGTTCGTGCGCGAGGTGATGCCCAATGTGATCTCGGCCGGAGGCTATTCCGGCCACGGCGTGATGCTGTCGAACTTCTTCGGCAAGCTCTATGCCCAGACCGTCGCCGGCAACCGCGACAGACTGAAGCTGATCGAGGACCTGAACATCCCGGCTTTTCCCGGCGGCCGGCGATTTAGAACGCCATTATTGTTCTTGGCACTGAACTGGTTTGCCCTGAGGGACCGAATATAGGGAAAGTATCTCATATCAGCCATGGCTGGTACTGAGCTGATTCTATTGAGCTGTTGGTTGCCGCAGCGAGACGTTGCAGAATCCTTAACAAGAGCGCACAATTCCCCTGAGGGCGCACTGATGCCACAATCAAGGGCAAAGGATGCCGGTTCTGGGCGATTGAACGGGGATTTCTGCGGGCCTGCCCGCTTTGTTGTTGGGACCGATGCCGATCGAATGCCGGGCTGCCGGCGCCGATCGAAAGAACACCGGCTCATCTTTTGGAGGTGGCAAGAGTGAACGAGCCCTTCAGTTTCGGCGCGCCGGAACGTCGGCGCTTCGCCATGCAATTCGGTTATGACATGCGGCCCTCCTTCTGGCAGGGGGTGCGCACGAATTCGCATCTGGTGATCGCCGCGGTCGGCACCGCAGCGCTGCTTGGTGTGGCGGGCATAGCGCTTTGGCTGGCATTGCCGGCCAACGACCGGCAAGCGATCGCCAGCACACAGCAGAACGTTCCGACTTTTCCGGTCAAGACGACCAAGATTGCCCCGGTCGCGGCGACGGCTACCGCGGTAGCGGCGCCACAAGCCGCGCGCAAGGGCGACGCGGTTTCATCGACGGTCGCTGTGGGTGGGGCTGCGATGCCGCCGCTGTCGGCCAACGATCCGCGCTGGACTGCGCCGCAATCCAACAGCGACCCTGCCGCGACGCCATCCGATCAGGCGCCTACCGAGCAGGCTGCCGCCAAACCGTCCGATGCCGCGGCATTCGAAGAACCGGCGGCCCAGGGCGACGCCACGACGCAGTTGTCAAAGGTCGCTGCTCCCGCCAATGACGACGACGCGGAAACCGCCGCCATACCGACGCCAAAACCGCAACTTCCAGACGAGCAATCTTCCGCCGCAACGAACGATACCCAGGCCAAGGCCAAGCCACAGAAGGTGGCTGCTGCCGCCGGCACCGGACGCATCCTCAGGACGGTGACAATGCGCAGCGGTCCGCAGAAAAACGCCGCCGCCATGGGCACCGTGCCCGCCAAGTCGTCGGTGCAGGTGGTGAGTTGCAAGAAATGGTGCCAGATCGTCTACAACGGCAAGCGCGGCTGGATCTACAAGAGCTACATCAAGACCGGGGCTTGAGACACAAGCCGCCAGATCTGGTCAGCCGCCGAGCAACCACCTGAAACGGTGTCTCCTGCGAGCAAGTTTGCGCTTCGCCAGGAAATCCCGGTGTTCCTCGAACGGCACCTCATAGAGGCCGCACATTTGGCAGCTTTCTGACCTGCCGCATAGCGGGGTCCAGCATTTCACATCGTGCGTCCAGGCGAGCGCGATCCTTTCCAGATGAAGGTTGGACGAACTTTTCAGCAGAATCAGTTCTCCTGGGACTGCCGTCTGTTTGATGTGATCCGAAACTTCCTTGGCAGTGCGAAGCTCAATGAAACGGCCGCTGTCGCGGTCGGCCTGGCTGGCGCGCGAGCGATGCGCATTGCCGCCCGTGTAGATGACCTCATCGGCGATTTCGCGAGCGATCTTGTACGCACTGCCGTATTTCCTCGACGAGCCGGCGTAGTCGGATATCTGCCCAAGCACAATGCGCTTGCGAGCGGCCTTGGCCTTTGCAATCATCTCCAGAGCAATGTTGAGCGAATGCCAGGGCGCTTTGGCCGTATCGACCAGGAATTTCGGACCCGCGGATACCTCTTGCACCGTAGAGCGGTTGGGCAGTGGTGCAAACGATGCCGTTCTTGCTACGACTTGCTCTGGCGGGACGCCAAGTTCCAAGGCGGCGGCCATGGCCGCTGCAGTCGGCAGCCAGAATTGCTCGCCGGGAAAAGGCGCTTGAATATTCAGGCTGCCACCGCGCCAATGAAGGGTGAACCGCAGCAATTCCGGATACGCGGCATGCACGTCACTCACGCGGTAGTCTGCCTCGCCGGACTGGCCGAAGGTCGCAATCCGGCATTTCGCGCCAGACGCCATGCCGATCACCAGTGGGTCATCGCAATTGAGAACCGCAAGTCCATCAGGTTGGAGTGCCCCGACCAGCGCCCGCTTCTCTCCCGCCACAGCTTCCAGAGTCTTGAACTTGCCGAAATGCTCCAGACGGATCATCGTAACCACCGCCACACTCGGCTTCAGCATCTGCGCCATGGCGCTGATCGTGCCGAAGTCGGAAGCGCCGGCTTCGAAAACGACGTAATCGACTTTGCCGGCCTTCCTCAGGCGCTTGTAAAGCGTTCGGATGAGCGCAGGCATTGTATTGGCCTGGGCCTGTAGATGCACCTTGCCTTGGGCGGCCAGTATGTGTGCAAGCAGGCTGGTGGATGTGGATTTGCCGGAGCTGCCGGTAATGCCGATGAACGTCGCTTTGTTACGCGCCCGCACCCAGCGCGCCTGCAGCCGTCGCAGCGCCCAGCCCAAGTCCTTGCGAATTTTCAGCAATTCCAGTTTCACACCCCGCCAGCTTTTAGCCCAGCCTAATATGCGTCGTGCCAAGTTCCAGAGTCAAACGGGCGCTGGCGTGCTTCAGCCAAAGATTCTAGCGGCCGAGGAGCCGCAGCAGTCTGTGCTTGCGGCGCTTCGATTTTCTCTGCGCCACAAACTCACGGTGCTGCTCAAACGGCACTTCATAGAGGCCGCATTGCTCGCATCCCTCGGTCTTGCCGCATACCGAAACCCAGCACTGGACGTCGTGGGTCCAGGCAAGAGCGACACGCTCGAGGTGCAGATTGGACGAGCTCTTGAGCAGGATCAACTCGTCAGGCTGCGCGGTTTGGGCGATGTAGTCCGACACTTCCCTGGCCGTGCGCAATTCGATGAAGCGGCCGCTGTCGCGATCTGCCTGGTTCGCCTTGGAGCGATGGGCATGATCGCCGGCATAAATCACCTGGTCTGCAATCTCGCGCGCGCTGCTGTAGGCTTGGGCATATCTGTTATTCGAGCCGGAAAAATCCGATAGCTGGCCAAGAACGATACGTTTTCGCCCGAATGTCGATCCGGCTACCATGTCGAAGGCAAGGCTCAGCGAATGCCAGGGCGCCTTTGCGGCATCCACGATGAAGTGGGGGCCGCCCGCGGGGACGAGCACCTGGCCGCGATTTTCCAGAGGCTGGAACGTCGCGGTTCTGTCCTTGACCATCTGCGCAGGCACGCCCAGTTCAAGAGCGGATGCAACCGCCGCTGACGTCGGCAGCCAGAAATGCTGGCCGGGGAACGACGTCTCGATATCGAGCACACCGCCGCGCCAGTGGAGCGAGAACCGCAACGGCTTGGGATAGGCTGCCTCGATATCGCTGACGCGATAATCCGCCTGCTCCGATGTGCCGAATGTGACGGAACGGCAATAGCTCGCCGAGGCCATGCCCATCACAAGAGGGTCATCGGCATTGAGCATCGCGAAGCCGCCCGGCTCCAGCGCCGCGACTAGGGCGCTCTTTTCTCGAGCGACGTTTTCCACAGTCTTGAAACTGGCCCGATGCTCCAGCCGGACCATTGTGACAACAGCCACGTCGGGGCGAAGCAACTCGGCCATGGGCTTCATTGTATCCGGGCCGAATGCAGCAGCCTCGAAGACGACGTAGTCGGTTTTGCCGCCCTTTCCCATTCGCCTGGATAGGGTCGAGACCAACAGTTTCATAGTGTTGGCCAGAACCTGTGTGTGGACCGAACCCTGGCCAGCCAGGATGTGTCCAAGCAGGCTTCCCGCCGTCGTCTTGCCGGAGCTTCCGGTAACACCGATGAAAATTGCCTTGCTTCGCGCCCGCGCACGCTTGGCCAGGTAAAGCCGCAGCCGCCATCCCAGATCGTAGCGACTTTTCTGCTGCCTGATCTTCATCACCCGCCAACACTATCCACGATCCGTTATGCCTTTCGGGGGATCGAGAAGTCAAACTGGGGTCCGGCGTGACGACGTCAACTGTTCGTTCCTCGGCCGGCCGGCGCACCGATGCGAACTCTTGCCGACATTGCTCTGTCTGCCATGCATTGCGAACAGCGAGGTACTTCCCGAATTGCTCAAATGCAGCGGCCGCCGTCGACCTCCAGCGCCACACCGGTGATGAAGGCGGCTTCGTCCGACGCAAGCCAAAGCGCAGCGTTGGCGATATCGAGCGGCGTCGACAGACGGCCGAGCGGTATCGAGGCACGGAATTTCTCGCGGATCTCCGGCGTGTCAGTGCCCATGAATTTCTCCAGCATGCCGGTCTCGCCGGCGACCGGGCAAAGGCAGTTCACGCGGATGTTCTTGGGCGCGAGTTCGACCGCCATCGACTTGGTCGCGGTGATCGCCCAGCCCTTCGAGGCATTGTACCAGGTGAGCCCCGGCCGCGGCCGCAGACCGGCGGTCGAAGCCGTGGTCAGGATGACGCCGCCGCCCTGCCGCTCCATGATCGGCACCACGGCAAGTGCGGCGTGATAGATCGCCTTCATGTTGACTGAAGTGATCAGGTCGAAGGTCGCCTCGTCGACGTCGAGCATGTCGCCATTGCGATGGGTGTAGCCGGCATTGTTGACCATGATATCGATGCGGCCGAAGGCGCTTTTTGCGGCATAGACCATCTCGTCGAATTCGGAACGCTGCGAAACGTCGGTCTGGGTCCAGATCGCGGCCTGGCCGATCTCTGCTGCAACGCGCTCCGCGCCCTTGGCGTTGAGGTCGGCGACGACGACCTTGGCGCCCTCTTCGGCAAAGCGCCTGGCCATGCCTTCGCCGAAACCTGACGCAGCACCCGTGATGACGGCAACCTTGTTTTCCAGACGCATGCTTTTTCCGCTCATTGAAGACCCACCTCGCAAGCGCATTTTCCTTTTTGTTTGATGCGTGTCTGTCTCCCAGAACCGCTTCGCACTTCTGGGCGACACGCATTAGCTTTCGTCACATTCCCGCTTTATGTTGCAGGCGCGAAAGCCCCGGGACCATCGCTTGACGAAAAGCCTCCGGGTGGCAGCCAGTGTCAAGGCACATTTGGAGCGAATCAATATGCAGTGATTTGGCCTCGATGTGACACCATGGCACTGGATAGTTTAAATCGATTAGATTATATCCTGCCGCGTCACAGCGAGCGGCGTCAAAGCGGACAGACCATGACCAGCCAGATCATTCCCGTCGAGCCTTTCGACTTCATCATTTTCGGTGGCACCGGCGACCTGTCGGAACGCAAGCTGCTGCCCTCGCTGTACCACCGCCAGCGCGACCACCAGTTTTCCGAGCCGACCCGCATCATCGGCACCTCGCGCTCCAAGATGAGCGACGAGGAATTCCAGGCTTTCGCCAAGCAGGCGATTTCCCAGCATGTTAAGCCGGCCGACATCGACGCCGAGGAACTCAAGACATTTCTTGCCCGGCTGTCCTACGTATCGGCCGACGCGACGACTGGTGCCGGCTTCGACAAGCTGAAAAAGGCGATCGGCGAAAGCGACCGCATCCGCGCTTTCTATCTGGCGGTGGCGCCGGCGCTGTTCGGCGACATCTCGCACCAGCTGAAAGCCCACAATCTCATCACGCCGAATTCACGCATCGTGCTGGAGAAGCCGATCGGCCGCGACCTCGATTCGGCGCGCAAGCTCAACGACGTGGTTGGAGACGACTTCCACGAAAGCCAGATCTTCCGCATCGACCACTATCTCGGAAAGGAGACGGTGCAGAACCTGATGGCGTTGCGCTTTGCCAACGCGCTCTATGAGCCGCTTTGGAATTCTGCCCATATCGACCATGTGCAGATCACGGTGGCCGAGACCGTCGGTCTTGAAGACCGCGTCACCTACTACGACAAGGCCGGCGCGCTGCGCGACATGGTGCAGAACCACATGCTGCAGCTGCTCTGCCTGGTTGCCATGGAGGCGCCATCGTCGATGGATGCCGATGCCGTGCGCGACGAGAAGCTGAAGGTGCTGCGGGCGCTGAAGCGCATCAACGGCAATGAGGCACCCAAGCACACCGTGCGCGGGCAGTACCGCGCCGGCGCCTCTGCAGGCGGCGCGGTGAAAGGCTATGTCGAGGAACTCGGCAAAGACAGCTCCACCGAGACCTTCGTCGCCATCAAGGCCGAGATCGGCAATTGGCGCTGGGCCGGCGTGCCGTTCTATCTCCGGACCGGCAAAAGGCTGGCGACCCGCGTTTCGGAAATCGTCATCGAGTTCAAGCCGATCCCGCATTCGATCTTCGGCGACAGCGCCGGGCCGATCTCAGCCAACCAACTGGTGATCCGGCTGCAGCCCGACGAAGGCGTCAAGCAGTTCATCATGATCAAGGATCCAGGCCCGGGCGGCATGCGGCTGCGCCAGATTCCGCTCGACATGAGCTTTGCAACATCTTTCGACGGTCGCGCGCCGGACGCCTATGAACGGCTGATCATGGATGTTATCCGCGGCAACCAGACGCTGTTCATGCGCCGCGACGAGGTCGAGGCGGCATGGAAGTGGATTGACCCGATCCAGAACGCCTGGGAAAGCGCCAGGCAGGAGGCGCAAGGCTATACGGCCGGCACATGGGGTCCCTCGGCCTCGATTGCGCTGATCGAACGCGACGGGCGGACATGGCACGAAAGCAATTGAGCGAGCCCGTCTATAACTGGAACGGCTTTGCCGGGCGCCAGGACCTGGCGGCAGCCCTTGCCGGCAATGTCGCGGCGCGCCTGACCAAGGCCATCGACGAGCGCGGCACGGCCCTGCTTGCCGTTTCCGGCGGCACCACGCCGGCAAAGTTCTTTGCAGCACTTTCGGCCATTCCGATCGCCTGGAACAAGGTGACGGTGACGCTGGTCGACGAACGGTTCGTGCCGGCCTCCTCGCCGCGCTCGAATGCGGGGCTGGTCGCGGCCAACCTGCTGCAGAACAAGGCGGCTGCCGCGCACTTCGTGCCGCTCTACCATGAGGCGGCAAGCATCGAGACCGCCGCGGCGGCCGACGATGCGGCGCTGAAGGCTCTGCCCTGGCCCCTCGATGTCGTCGTGCTCGGCATGGGCGGCGACGGCCACACCGCCTCGTTCTTTCCCGACGCCGAGAATCTCGGCGATTTGCTCGACCCGGCCTCATCAAGGATCGTGCTGCCGGTTCACGCGGCAAGCGCCGGCGAACCCCGGTTGACGCTGCCGCTGGCGCGGATCGTCGACGCCGGCTTCATCGCGCTGCATATAGAAGGCGAGGACAAGCGCACCGCCTTCGACGGTGCGATGGGACCGGGTGCGAAAAAGCCCATCCGCAAAGTGCTCGAAGCGGCACCCACCCCGGTAGAGGTGTTCTGGGCACCCTGATTTCACGCAAAGCAGTCCCGTCAGACGGTGGAGGACGTTCTTCCGGGGCTCGAAAGGACCGACCATGACAGCCAGACGCGACATCGAAGCCATCACGGAACGCATCCGCCAACGCTCGAAAGCCGGCCGCGAGCGCTATCTCGGCCGCATCGCCGAGGCCTCCAGCCGCACCGCCAACCGCAGCGTCCTGTCTTGCGGCAACCTCGCGCATGGCTTTGCCGTCTGCAGCCCGTCTGAAAAGCTGGCGCTCGGCGCCGACAAGGTGCCGAACCTCGGCATCATCACCTCCTACAATGACATGCTGTCGGCGCATCACCCCTTCGAAACCTTCCCGGCGCTGATCAAGGAAGCCGCGAAGGAAGTTGGCGGCATCGCGCAAGTGGCCGGCGGCGTGCCCGCCATGTGCGACGGCGTGACCCAGGGACAGCCCGGCATGGAGCTGTCGCTGTTTTCGCGCGACGTCATCGCCATGTCGGCGGCGATCGGCCTGTCGCACAACATGTTCGACGCCGCCGTCTATCTCGGCGTCTGCGACAAGATCGTGCCGGGGCTGGTGATTGCAGCCCTCACCTTCGGCCATCTGCCGGCGGTGTTCGTGCCGGCCGGGCCGATGACGACGGGCCTGCCCAATGACGAGAAGGCCAAGGTTCGCCAGCTCTATGCCGAGGGCAAGGCCGGACGCGCAGAACTGCTCGAAGCGGAGTCCAAATCCTATCACGGGCCGGGCACCTGCACCTTCTATGGCACCGCCAATTCCAACCAGATGCTGATGGAGATCATGGGCCTGCATACGCCCGGCGCGTCCTTCGTCAATCCAGGCACGCCGCTGCGCGACGCGCTGACGCGCGAGGCGACCAGGCGAGCCCTGGCGATCACCGCGCTCGGCAACGCCTACACGCCGGTAGGCCGCATGATCGACGAGCGCTCTTTCGTCAATGGCGTCGTCGGCCTGCACGCCACCGGCGGCTCTACCAACCACACCATCCATCTCATCGCCATGGCCGCGGCGGCCGGCATCACGCTTACCTGGCAGGACATTTCCGACCTGTCGGAAGCGGTGCCGCTTCTCGCGCGCGTCTATCCGAACGGGCTTGCCGACGTGAACCATTTCCATGCCGCCGGCGGGCTCGGCTTCCTGATCCGCGAATTGCTCGACGAAGGCATCCTGCATGAGGATGTGCAGACGGTATGGGGCGAAGGCCTGAGGCCCTATGCGGTCGAGGCCCGGCTCGGCGAAGATGGCGGCGTCGTGCGTGAAGCCTCGCCGCTGCAGAGCGGCGACGAGAAGGTGCTGGCGCCGTTCAAGAAGGCCTTCCAGCCGACCGGCGGCCTGAAAGTGCTCGCCGGCAATCTCGGCCACGCCGTCATCAAGACGTCCGCCGTGAAGCCGGAACGCCGCGTCATCGAGGCGCCGGCCAAGGTGTTCGACAGCCAGCAGGGACTGAACGAAGCCTTCAAGGCCGGCACGCTGACCGGCGACTTCATCGCCGTCATCCGCTTCCAGGGCCCGAAGGCAAACGGCATGCCGGAACTGCACAAGCTGACCACCGTGCTCGGCATCCTGCAGGATCGTGGCCAGCGCGTCGCGCTGGTCACGGACGGGCGCATGTCTGGCGCTTCCGGCAAGGTGCCGGCGGCGATCCATGTAACGCCGGAAGCGGTCGAGGAAGGGCCGATCGCCAGGATCCATGACGGCGACATCATCCGGCTCGACGCCGATGCCGGCACGCTGGAAGTGCTGGTGCCGGGGCCCGAGCTCGCG
The DNA here is from genome assembly GCF_040318615.1 of Mesorhizobium sp. M1078. NCBI lineage: Bacteria > Pseudomonadati > Pseudomonadota > Alphaproteobacteria > Hyphomicrobiales > Phyllobacteriaceae > Mesorhizobium > Mesorhizobium sp. M1078. Next base: position 20,696 of record NZ_JAMYMP010000034.1, on the reverse strand, counting down.
CTGCGCCGCACGGCCGACATCGATCTCATCGGCAACGAGTTCGGTTTCGGCCGCGAGCTGTTCGCTGGTTTCCGCCAGCTGGTCGGCCGCGCCGACCACGGCGCCAGTGCTTTCGGCACGGCCTGAGGCATCATTGCCTATTTTGTAAAAAAGGCGGCTCGAGCTCGGTTTGAGGCCGCCCTTTGGTGAGGGATGGATGGCGATTACGGCTGAACCGTAATCTCGCTCCGTTCGCCGGCCTTGACCGTCACCGGCATTTCCTTGTCATGGCCTTGATCGGACATGTGGCGGAGGACGACATAGTCGCCGGCCGGGATAGTCTGCTGCCAGGTGTCGCCATAGTTCAGGCCGAGCGCCTTGCGGTTGCCCTGGATATCCTTCTTCGACGACAGCACCTCGATCGAATAGGCGCCCGGCGCCGACATCACCAGCACGCCGGCATCGAGCGTCACCTTGACGTCCTTGACGTCGCCAACCTTGACGCTGAAAGGCTGCTCGACGGTTGCGAGCTCAAGCGAGGTGACCGCGACATAATCGTCCGGCGGCAGCCAGAATTTGCTGTCGGGCCCATAGGAGTGGGCGACATCGTCACGCGAGCCGTCGATCTTTTTCTTGGCCTTGACGATCTGGACGCTGATGCCCGAGGAGTCGGCCTTGTCGCCACCTGCAGTGTAGTAGGCGTTGACGGCGGCATGGCCGACGCCGACGACTATGTCTTTTTCCACAGTCTGCCCGGCGGCGAGCTGGATGTTCTCGGTCACCGAGCCGCTGCCGATCGCAACCGTCACCTTCTGCTCACCAGCCGGCACGATGATCCTGGTGTCGCCATAGTGGGTGGTGCTGCCGCCCGGGAAGGCGAAGTCGACATGGGCTTCGTCACTGATCTCGGCGCCCTGGCTTGGCTTCGGATGGATGAGCATGGTGCCGGCGTTCAAGGTGAAGAGCGGCTTGTAGACCTGGCCCGCCTCGATCTTGACCTTCTGTTCCGCCCGAGCTTCGTCGGCGCGCGCGACGACGACATAGTCGCCCGGCTCGAGATTGGCCTCGTAGTTGTTGTACTGGGTGGTGACGGCCTCGCCGCGCGTGCCATCGGCCTTGGCCTTGTAGACCTCCCAGGCATTGCCGTCGGTGATCGGATCGCCGCCTTCCGCCATGACCACGCTCGGGATGAAATTGAATTCGGGCTTTGCCGGTTCAGGGGCAGGCGCCGGAGCGGGTTCGGGTGCCGGCGCCGGAGCCGGCGCGGCGACGGTTTCGACCAGTGCTTCCTGCAGCGCCTTCTCGTCCGAGGCCTGGATATATTTGCCGCCGGTGTTGTCGGCAAGGCAGGCGATCTGCTTGCCCTCGTCAGCGGTCAGGCCGAAGCCGACGACGTCGACGGTGAAATCGACGCCTGAGGCCTCCAGTTCCTTGCCCAGCGCGCACGGGTCACCTTCGCAGGTTTCAAGCCCATCGGTGATGAGAACCACGGTCGCCTTGTCCTCGGTGTATTTCAGAGCTTCGGCCGCCTGCTTGACGGCTGCGGTCAGCGGCGTCTTGCCGAGGAATTTCAGGCTGTCGGCAGCGGCCGAAATGGCGCTGGCCGAGCCGGCTTGCGGCGGCACGATCAGTTCGATGTCGTCGCAGCTGCCCTTTTCGCGGTGGCCATAGGCCATGAAGCCGATCTCGTCGTCGCCCGGGACCGACTGCAGCACGGTCCTCAGCGATTCGCGCGCGATCTCGAGCTTCGGCTTGCCGTCGATTTGGGCCCACATCGAGCCTGAAGCGTCAAGAATGATGATAACCTTGTTGGCGGCAAAGCCGAGCGAAGTCATCGACAAAAGGAGCAGCGCCGCAGCTACGCTCCGCAAAAGTCCCGCCATCGAAATCTCCTTGAGGCCGCCCTCTGATCCGCGCCGGAAGCTATTTGACAGCGCGTCCGGACACAAGCCTGGAGCGGGTTACTAGATCATGATGAGATTTGGATGAAATCTCATCATGATCTAACCCTTTGTTGGAGCACGATCTTTTCCAAAACCGGCACCCACTTTTTGGGATCATGCTTCTAACGGTTGCAGTGTAACAGGATCGGCGCCGGCAGAGCTGGTAACACGAAATCAGTAGGTGGTGCGCCGCTCTTCGGAAGGCGGACGGCCAAACTGCAGCCGATAGCTCTGCGCGAAATAGGAGTGCGAGGTAAAGCCGGTGGCAATGGCCACGTCGAGGATCGGCATGTTGGTCTGGCGCAGCAGTTCGCGCGCCCGCTCAAGCCTGAGCCGCATGTAGTAACGGCCGGGCGTGACGCTCAAATGGCGCAGGAACAAGCGCTCGACCTGGCGCACCGACAGGCCCGCCGATTTAGCAAGCTGCACGGCTGATAGCGGCTCGTCGAGATGGTCGGCCATCAGTTCGACGATGCGCCTTAGCTTCTCCGACTTGCCGGTCAGGTCGCGCTCCGGCCCGACGCGCTGGCGGTCGCCGGCGGAGCGGATGCGCTCATGCTGGAACTGGTTGGCAACGCCGTTGGCGAGGTTCGAGCCGAAGTCGCCACGCACGATCTCCAGCATCAGGTCGATCGAGGTGGTGCCGCCGGCGCAGGTGTAGCGCTTGCGGTCGATCTCGAAGACGTTGCCGGTGCAATTGATGTCGGGAAAGCGCTCGACGAAGCCGGCGCGGTTTTCCCAATGGATGGTGCAGCGATAGCCTTCGAGCTGACCGGCTTCGGCCAGGAGGTAAGAGCCCACCGACAGCGCGCCGAGCGCATTGCCGCGCCGGCCCCAGCTGCGCAGCGCCGCCAGCACCTTGCTCTTGCCGGGGAACTCGACCGACAGGCCCACCGACACGAACAGGATATCGACCGGTGGCAAATCGGCGACGGCATAGTCGATCTTGAGCGGCAGGCCGTTGGAGGCCATGACGGGATCGCCGTCGGCCGAGACCGTCGTCCAACCATAGAAATCGCGGCCGAGCAAGCGGTTGGCCGAGCGGAAGGTATCGATCGCCGCTGCCAACGAAAACATCGAAAACTTGTCGACCAGCAGGAACGCGAATTGCCGGCCCCCTTGAACGGGATCATCCACGACCGGCCGTTCAGAAGGTATAGTAAGGTTCGGCAAAGAAGCTGCTTTCTGGGTCAGAAGGAAGGCCGCTTCAAGCCGGCCGCAAGGTAGGCTGAGGCTAACGTATTGGCCATCAGCATGGCAATGGTCATCGGTCCGACACCGCCGGGCACGGGGGTAATGGCGCCGGCGGCCTTGGCCGCTTCGGCATAGGCTACATCGCCGACGAGGCGGGTTTTGCCTTCGCCCTTCTCGGGTGCGGCAATGCGGTTAATCCCGACATCGATCACGGTGGCGCCGGGCTTGACCCAGTCGCCCTTGATCATTTCGGGCCGGCCGACGGCGGCAACCAGAATGTCGGCTGTGCGGGCCAGTGCCGGCAGATCCTTGGTGCGGCTGTGGGCGATGGTGACGGTGCAGTTGGCGGCAAGCAACAGATTTGCCATCGGCTTGCCGACGATGTTGGAGCGGCCGACGACGACCGCGTTGAGGCCGGAAAGATCCTTGCCGCGCACGCGTTCGATCAAAAGCATGGAGCCGGCCGGCGTGCAGGGCACGAAGGCTGTTTCGAGTTCGCCGGTGCCGAGCTTGCCGACATTGATGAAATGAAAGCCGTCGACATCCTTTTGCGGTGCGATGGCCTGGATGATCTTGCCGGCATCGATATGGGCGGGAAGCGGCAGCTGCACCAGAATGCCGTTGATGGCCGGATCGGCGTTGAGTTCGCCGATGATCTTCAGCAGTGCCGCTTCGGACGTGTCGGCCGGCAGCGTGTGCTGCAGCGAATGAAAGCCGCATTCCTTGGCGGTGCGCGACTTCGACGCGACATAGACCTGGCTTGCCGGATCCTCGCCGACGATGACCACCGCTAAGCCGGGCTGGGCCTTTCCCTTGGCGACCAGGTCCTCGGTCAAGGCCTTGACCTTCTGAACCACGTCTGCGGCGACGATCTTTCCGTCAATCACTTCGGCCATGAACCATCCTCGACATCATTCCAGCCAAGGCGCGGCGCGCGCCTTGAACGTTGCTTCGTGCATGTCGTTGTTCCAAACGTTCCGCCCATTCGGGTAAAGCCCGACGGCAGCGCTTTTTGGGCGCCATGCTGCGCGGCATTGTCACGAAATTTGGCCTAAGCAATCCCGTCAAAGCGCCGTCACATGCCGTAAACTCGAAACCGGCAGCTTTTATTCTGTGCTGACGGGCTCAGAGCGACTCATCCTTTCACGGAAAGGCTGAACCGCTCTATTTCTTGTTTTGACGCAATTCCCAAGGGAAAGCGCGCTACGCGCTTTTCCCGGGAAAACCGTTTCACACTTTTCCTGGAATTGCTCAGAAATAGCGGCGGTGCGAACGGCTTTCGGTGAGTTCGCGCACCGCTTCGCGAAATTCGCGCAGGCTGGCGCGGATATCGTCGATTTGCGCCTGCTGGTCTTCCGGCGCCGCCCCAGCGGGCTGCGGAGAAGACCACGGCCCGGACGCCGCGGGCATCGGCTGAGCCTGCGAATAGGCATAGTCAGCCGGCTGACGAGGCTGCGCGTAGCCAGGCTGCTGCGCAGGGGAATTGGCGTGCGGAACCTCGTTCCGGAAGTCCGGCTGGCGATAGCCCACAGGCTCCTGCACCGGCCTTGTATATTCGGCGGCTGGTTGGGCGCGGTAGGTCTCGACGGGTTCGCCTGACGTCCCGCTACCCGGCGCGGCTTTGCGCATCGCCGAGAACAGTCCGTCGAACAGACCTGGGCTCCGGGCGGGAGCGGCCGCGGTCGGCAACACCGGAGGTGCTGCCGGTGGCGGCGCCACAGGCAGCGGCGCGCGATAGACCTTGTCCTCGACCGGAGGGCGGCGCTCGTCCATTCTGCCGCGCGAACGCGAATTGGCAGCGCCGCGCAGGCTGGCAAAGGCGCCGCGCATGGCGCCGACACCGATGCCCGAAGCAAGCCCGAGCAGCAGGCCGGCCATCGCTATTACAGCCCGCGACGGTCCGTTGGGGTCGAGCGGCGGTTGCGCGGGGGTCATCAGATTGATGTTGGTGGTGTTGATGTTTTGCTGTTCGCCGATCTCCTTGGCGCGCAGAAGGTACTGTTCGTAGACGGAGCGTTTGGCCGTGGCATCACGCTCCAGTTCGCGCAGGCTGACCAGATCGCTGTTGACGTCGCCGCTCTGGACCTTTGCCTGAGCCAGGCGGGAAGCGAGATCCTGCTCAAGCTGGACCGAGCGCTTCAAGTCGACCTGCAGCGACGAGGCGATGCGGCGCAGTTCGCCTGCGATGCGCTCGCGCGAGCCGTCGAGCTGGGCACTGAGCGCCTGGTATTCGGGATGACGCGGTCCCAGACGCACGGCGGCGCGGTCGGCCTCCTGCTTCAAAACTGCATATTGCGCGCGCAGTTCGCTCATCGTGTTGGAATTGATTTCTTCCGGCAAGGTGCCGTTGATGACCGAATTGACGTCCAGCGAACGCGCCGACGCGGCCCGGGCATTGAGTTCCAGCGTACGGGCCCGGGTGACTGAGAGCTGCTCGTTGAGCTTCAGCATCTGGTCGTCGCTGATCAGATGGCCCTGCGCGTCGACGAGATCATGCGTGGCCCTGAAATCCTCGACCTTGCGCTCCGCTGTCTCGACATTCTTGCGCAGGTCATCGAGCTTGGCCGTCAGCTGGTCCGTCGCGCGCCCGGCCATCCCGAACTGGTATTGGGCCGCCTCCTGCTGGAAAACGTCCCTGGTCCTATTGGCTATCTCCGCCGATTTGTCGGCGCTTTGAGTGGTGGCGCTGATGGAAACGACAAAGCTCTTGCCGCTGCGCTCAACCGACAGGCTCTTGGCCAGATTGCCGACCGCCAGCGCCTGGCGGCGCACTTCACCGCCGCCGCCAAGGCCATCCTGGCGCGACAGTATCGAGCGAATGAGCGACAGGACGCCAAGGCCGCCAGAGCCCTGTCCGTTGAATTCCGGATCGTCGACGAGATTGAGATCGGCCACGACCTTGTCGAGGACCCTGCCGGATGTCACCATCTTGATGCGGGTTTCGACAACAGCCAGCGCCGCATCGGGCTGCCCGACCGGTTGGGTGAGATCGTTGTCGGAAAGCTTCAGGTCGCCTGGCTCGATGACCATCTGTGTGGTGGCTTCGTATTTCTTCGGTGTCGAAACGGCGACGGCGACGCCGAGCACTGTGCCCAATATCGTCGTCGAGACGATCAGCAACTTGGAACGAGTAATGCCGCGGACGACCTGGAGCGGATCGATCAGCGGCTTCCATTCCTGCCCGTCATCGTCGTCGCGGTCCGGTCGCTGCTCGTGGAAAGAGCGGGGCTCATAGGCCGCGCGGGAGCTAGGCTCCTGACGCCGGCCGGAAACAGGCTCCTCACGCGCGCTGGCGGCCGAAACGGGTTCGCCGTCGGCCTGGAACTGCGGCGGCTCGGGCGGTGACGTTGGCGCCGGATTCGACCGCGCCTCGCGTTGCGAGCGGGCTATGCGGTGACGCGTGGCGGCATCATCGCGCCATGACGGATCGGCCCGGTCACCGATGGAGACCGCCGACGCATCCGCCGCCTCATCGCCGCGCACGGCTTTGCCGAGCGCCAGGAGGGAGCGCTCGCGCCTCCAGTCTTCACGGTTTTCCCTGTCGACCATTGTCTCGAAACTTTACCTTCGACGGCGCGGGAGCGGCGGTCGGCCAATCGTTAAGTCACGCTAAACAGGCATGGGAAACAAAAGGTTAATTTCCGAAGTCTGCAAGTGAAAGTTTCTCGCTTCGCCACGCATTGCCGGGATCTGTAAAATGGCGTCAGAACCGCACGTTAAGCTTTCCGGCTTACGGCTTTCCTAGATATGACGCAGGCCAGCGACATACCGCAAAGGCGGACACTCGCCCGCATCGGCACCTTCCTTGCCGAAAGACGGGGGCTGGTTCGCGACTATCTTTCAGCGATCAGCGGCGCCGGCGGGCGGCTGGTGTTCTCGCTCGCCTATTTCATTGCACTTGCGAACACGCTGTCGATTGCCGAGTTCGGCATGTTCGCCACCGCCTCGGCGGCCGGCGTCATGCTGTCGCGCATCCTCGCCTTCGGCTTCATCTCGGCGCTTTACCGCACAGCCACCATCCGCCCCAATCTGATCGGCACCTTCACCGCCGGCTTCCTTTTGCTTGGCGCCGTGTCCCTGCCGCTGCTGGCGGCCGCCTCGTGGGGCGTCTACCTGATCTTCTTCGCCAGCACCGTTCCGCTGGCCGTCTTTGCCGCAATCGTCTTTGCAGAGGCGCTTTTGTGGCGGCCGGTCGAGGTGGTGCTGATCGTCAACAACGGGCTCGGCAAATTCGGCCGCGCCGCCGTGCTGTCGATCGTGGCCACGGCGTTCCGCGCGCTGGGCGCCGTGCTGTTCATGCTGTCGGGCCAGCACAGCGTCTGGATCTGGTCGTTGTTCTACATCGGCGCCAACGCCGCCTCGCTGCTGCTGGCCTTCGGCTTCTATTATCCACGCCAGCGGCTGAGGCTGCGCACCGAGCTCTATCTCAGGCGGCTTGCCGATTCGATCTATGTTGCCGGAGCCGAAGTGCTGTTCTACCTGCAGTCGGAATTCGACAAGCTGCTCGTGCTGGCGATCGGCGGGCCGCATCTGGCCGGTATCTATGCCATCATCATGCGGCTGGTCGACCTGACGGCAATACCGATCCGCACCTTCTCGATGATGTTGGTGCAGAGGATGATGCGGGCGCCGGAGCTGTTGTCGCGACTGCGGGTCAAGAGCGGTATCGAAGCCGGCGTGTTCCTGGTGTCGACATTGGCGCTGGCCGCACTCGGCATCGTGCTGCATTTCTTCCCCAATGCACTTGGCCGGAATGTCGCCGAGGCGTCGCCCTTGGTGGCATTGGCAATCGGCGTGCCGGGACTGCGCAACCTGGTCGAATACCAGGCCGAGCTGCTGTTCGCGCGCGGCCAGACCGCGCTCAGGGCGCTCAACCTCGGCCTGCTGGCGGGGCTGAAGGCGGTGCTGTTGACCTATGTGCTGACCACGATTGCCGACACGCCCAGGCTTGTCGTATCGCTCAATGTCGTCTTCCTGCTGCTCTATCTCGCCTCGGCGCTGCTGACCTATTCGGCGCTGCGCAAGCCCGCCAAGGCAATCTAAGCCAATCCGATCAGGCGGCGGATGCGGCCGATATCGGTGCCGATGAAGGATTGCATGCCGATCGCCACCTGCCCCGGTGCCATAGCGGCGACGAAGCTGCGGAATTCGTCATCCGACAGCGCCTCCCCGGTCCAATGCACGCGGCAGAATTCCTCCGAGCCGTGGAAATGGCCGGCGCCCCCCAGCACATCGTCGACATAGCGGCCATAGATCATGCATTCGGAGAACCGGCGCACTGAAGCGATGACCTCGACCCAGCCGCGCGCGTGCACCTTCTCGATCTCGGCGCACATCGCCGTCACGGTCTGACGGCGCCAGGCGATCAGCGTCGAAATATAGTCGTGGTTCGAAACCTCGGATGCATCGATACCAATCGCCGAGGCCGCATTGCGCGACCAGATGCGATGCTCGTCGTGACCGTCGCTCGACAGCACGCCGTCGCGCCGGAACAGCCGCACCTTGCCGTCGCGCCAGAAGGCGCTCAGATCGAATGGCTTGAGGAAGGCGACGTCGGAATCGCAGAAGACCAGCACGTCCTCTCCGGCATGCGCAGCGATGGCGATGCGGCGCAGCTGCTGCACATGCCAGCCGCGCAGCGGCTGGGTCTTGAGACTGAGCCAGATGCGACGGCGAAAGAGGCTCATCGGATCGTCGAACACACGCAGCCAGCGCGGTAGCAGGTCGCGCTCGTCGACAATGCTGCGGCGGTCGTTTTCCAACTGGCGAAACAGCGCCACGTCGCGGTGCTCGACCAGAATGTAATGATGCGCCACGCCGGAGACATGGCGGTCGAAGGTCTCGCACAACAGGCGGCAGCGTTCGAAATCCGGCGCATAGCTGGCGGTCACCACCGCCGCCGTCGGCGTTTGCGGCAGGGCACCGGTCTCGGCTGCAGGGCTCGGCACGACGCGGCTGTTCACCGCAACTCTCCGGCGGGCTCGGGCCGACGCGAGAATTTCTGCCTGACGACACGCAGCAGGAACACCGGATTGCCGACGACGTAGCGGCGCCACAGCCGGCCGGGCTCGATGCACAGACGGAACAACCATTCGAGCCTCAGCTGGCGCATCCACAGAGGCGCCCGCGGCACCGTGCCGGAGAGAAAATCGAGCAGCGCGCCGACGGCGATCGGCAGCGTGCAGTGGCGGGCATCGATATGACGGGCGATCCACAATTCCTGGCGCGGCACGCCCATGGCCACAAGCAGCACGTCGGGCCGCAATGCCTCGATGCGATCGACGATCGCCTGCTCTTCGGCGGGGGAGAAATAGCCGTCATGGATGACGACGAATTCGTGCTGCACCGCCAGAGCGGCTAGCCTGACCGACGCCGCCTCGGCGTTGGCGCGGGTGGCGCCAAGCAACCCGACGGTCAGCGGCCTCGCCGATGCCTGCAGAAAGGCCGGAATGAGATCAGTGCCGTTGAGATTGTCCGGGAACGGCGCGCCGTAGAGCAGCTTTGCCGCCAGATCGACGCCAACGCCGTCAGGCAGGATGAGGAAATCGTCGAGCGCCTCGGCAAAGACCGGATCGGTAGAGGCGATGTTGGCGTTGTGAGCATTGAGAAAACTGACCTTGGTGAAGCGCCGCTCGGCAATCAGACGAGCGAGCAGCGCGATCGCGTCATCCCAGCCGATGGCAAGGACCGAAATGCCAAGGATCGTCTTCAGCGTATCGAGCCCGAAGGCGGCGCGGGCGGTGTGCATGTTCATGCAAACACCTCCTTCCCCACCGGCCCAAGCTTTTCCAGGCCGAGCCTGATGGCGGCATCCAGTGCCTTGATCTGCCGGCGGTGAAAGGCGCTGCCATCGACATCCTTGACATCGGCCGCCGCTGCCTCCAGCGCGCCGGCGAAGGCGGCCGGATCGTCGGTGATGAAACAATTTGCCGGGCGATGATCGATGCCGCGCAGCGAACGGCTGGTGGCGACCGACGGCAGGCCGAGTTCGAAGGTTTCGATGGTCTTGAGCTGAACGCCGCTGCCTGCGGTGCTGATCAGTGGAATGACGGCGGCGCCGCGCACGAAATCCTGGGCGTCGGGCACGCGGCCGACAAATTCGACACCGGGATGGGCAGAGGTGATATCCGACGGCATGTTGCCGGCGACCCTGATGCGAAAGCTCCGGCGAAGATGCGGCACGACTTTTTCCAGGAACCAGTCGAGGCCGATGCGGTTCGGCTGCCAGGTCCAAGTGCCGATCAGCGCCGCGTCGCAATCGACGCGGCGCGGCTTGACCGGCTTTGGCGCCGTGGCAGTGGTCACCAGCGGCAGCACCGCCGAGCGGTCGTCGCTGGCAACGCCGAGTGCGGCGCGGTCTTCCTCGGCCAGCGTGAAGACGAAGCGAGCCCGGCGGCAGAGCCGCTCCTCCATGGTCTTGAGCAGCCTGGCCTCGCGGGCAAACAGCAGGCGCTGGAAGCGACTGTTTGCTGCTGCCGCATTCTCTTTGGCCGAACCATGTTCGACATTGTGGGCGACGAAAATCGAGGGACGGTCGGCGAACAGTTTTTCAAAGGCGCCGGCGAACTGCACCGAATTCAGGACATAGCCGTCGAAGGGACCGGCGCGCTCGATCGCGGCACGGACTTCGCTGTCGGAAACCGCGCGCAGCTTCACGGAAGCGAAGGTGAGCCCTGACAGCACCGCCTTGCCAAGCCAGGCGAGCTTCTGCCGCGCCGAGGCGCTTTCCGTGCGCACGTCGACGGCGCCGAGCACGATGGTGTTTTCGGGGTCGCTGGGCGCCTTGCCCGGCCAGATGAAGCCGATGACGGTGACGCGCACGCCGGCGCGCCGCAAGGCGGCGATGATCGCAGCATTGGCGATCTCATAGCCCGAAGCGAGAGCGCCGTCGGGCACGATCGATGTGGCGAACAGCAGATGCATCTCACCTATCCAGGCGTCAGCCACTAGCAAAGCTGGGTGAACCCTTGATTAAATCACGCAACGCAACGGCTGAAAGGCGCGGACCGGCAGGCGCCGCTGCGAAAGGTGATTAACGAAACGTTATCGTCGCGGTGTTATCGAAAGCCAGATTCAAAACATGCGGCTGGAGCGGATGATCCCTTTGCCATCGGACGGTTCGGTATCGATTGCGGGACGCTCTCCGGGGCTCGCCGCAGAGACGATGGAAGCCGTCGTCACGCTGCCGACCTTCAAGCGGCCGCAACTGCTGCTCGAAACGCTGGCGTCGCTCAAGGCACAGCAAACCAGCCGGCGCTTCGCCGTCATCGTCATCGAAAACGAGGCCGAGGCGCGTGAGGGCGCCCAGGCGGCCGTGCCGCTGTTCGAACGCGACGATATGAAGGGCATGGTCATCATCGCGCATGAGCGGGGCAATTGCAGTGCCTACAATGCTGGCTGGCAGACGGCGATCCTGCATTTTCCGGATTTCCGCCATTTGCTGGTCATCGACGATGACGAGATCGCCGACGCGGACTGGCTGGAGCGCATGTGCAGGACGGCGGAGACGCTTGGCGCCGACATTGTCGGTGGCCCGCAAGTGCCGGTGTTTACCGATCCTGCTCACGCCAAATGGGCCGAGCACCCGGTGTTTGCGCCGCCCTATCGCCAGACCGGGCGCGTGGCCGCACTCTATTCCTCGGGCAACCTTCTGGTCGGGCGCAATGTGCTCACCATCATGGGGCCACCCTTCCTCGACCTGCGGTTCAACTTCATGGGCGGCGGCGATTCCGACTTCCTCAGCCGCTCGGCGCAGAAAGGTTTCGTGCTTGGCTGGTGCGCCGAGGCAAAGGTGCGCGAAGGCGTTCCGGCCCGGCGCGTCGAGGCTGACTGGATCCGCGCCCGATCCTTACGCAACGGTATAATCTCGACGCTGGTCGAAAAGAAGAAGCGCGCCGGCACGCCATTCGCCGGCGCCAAGGTGTTTGCAAAAAGCCTGGCGCTGCTGATAGCCTCGCCCGTGCGCGGCGCAATCAAATTGGCGCGGACAGGATCGCTGTCGACGGCGCTTTACCCCGTCTATGTCTCGCTCGGCCGCGTGCTTGCCGAATTCGGATACGCCAATGAGCAATACAGGCAGCCTGAGAAGAACTGACGAGCTGCTGCTGGGCGGCATCGTCACCCGCGACGGCGTGGCGACGGCGATTGCCGCGCTGTTGTTTGCCGTCGTCATCGTGTCGTTCCGGCCGTTTCAGCCGGCAGGCGCGGAACTGACCGGCGACGGCGGCGACATCGTCAACCAGCTCGGCTTCAGTTCGCTCGGCGCCATTTCGATCTTCTCACTGCTGACGTTCGCCGACCCCAAGGTGGTGCGCTCGCTGCTCAGCCCGTCCTGGATTCTGATGCTCGGCTTTTTCATGCTTTCGGTCATCAACGCGACCGACCCGTCCTCGGCCATGCGCGCGGCCTTCTTCACGCTGCTTGGCGTTTTGACGATAGCGACGGTGCTGGTGCTGCCGCGCGACGCCGACAGTTTTTCGAAAGTCATCATATTCTGCGCGATCGTCGTTATCGGCCTGTCCTATATCGGCCTCATCGTCTTTCCGCATGAGGCCCTGCATACGGCCGATTCGCAGGAGCCCGAACATGCCGGCCTGTGGCGTGGTGTGTTCGCCCACAAGAACATTGCCGGACCAATCATGGCCTGCTTCAGCTTCGCCGGCCTCTATCTCTTCCGGCGCGGCCAGAAATTCTGGGGCGTGGCGATCTTCGGCGCGGCGATGATCTTCATGCTGCACACCGGATCCAAGACGACGGCCGGCCTGGTGCCGTTCTCGATCCTGATCGTCGTGCTGCCGGGCCTGATCGGCATGCGGTTCGGCACGCCGATCCTGTTTGCACTGGCGATCATTGCGACGGCCATCGGCACCTTAGGCATCGTCTTCATCCCGCCGGTGAAGGAGCTGGCGGCCACCTATTTCCCCGACCTCACCTATACCGGGCGCGCGACGCTGTGGGAGTTCTCCGGCGAGATGCTGGCGAAGAAGCCCTGGACCGGCTACGGCTATGAAAGCTTCTGGGGCACGCCGCTGCTGCTCAGCCAGGACCAGCCCTTCGACCGGGCCTGGGACATCCGGACGATCGTGCATGGCCATGACGGCTATCTCGACATTGCGGTGCTGATGGGCATCCCGGCGCTGTGCGTTGCCGTCTACACTTTCCTGATCGCGCCGCTGCGCGACTACATGCGCATCCCGCCGCGCAAGGAGAACATCTATCTCGGTGACTTCTTCATGATGGTGGTGCTGTTCACGGCGCTGAACGCGTTCCTGGAAAGCTTCTTCTTCCATCGCGGCGACCCGGTGTGGCTGTTCTTCGTGCTCGGCGTGCTTGGCTTGCAGCAAGTGTCGCTGCGGCCGATCGCGGTGCGCCGGCGACCTTGACCGGCTGGCCTGATCCAGCACCCCTTGAGGGGCTTTCCCGTCTGCCCGCTAGCGTCTAAGGAGAACCCTTGTCTCGGAGGGCTCTCAATGACGATCAGGCTTGTTCTCGCCGGTTGCGGCAATATGGGTTACGCCATGCTTGCGGGCTGGCTGAAATCCGGCAAGCTTGCCCCGCAAGCCGTGTTCGTGGTCGAGCCCAATGCCGAATTGCGCAAGCGCGCCGAGCACCTCGGTTGCAGTGTCGCCGCGGACGCGAACGGGATCCCCGCCGACGCAGAGCCCGACCTCGTCGTCATCGCCGTCAAGCCGCAGGTGATCCGCGACGTCACCGCCGCCTATAAGCGCTTCGGCGACGGCAGGACTACCTTCGTCAGCATCGCCGCGGGCACGCCGGTCGCCACCTTCGAGCACATACTCGGCCATCTCGCGCCTGTTATCCGCTGCATGCCCAACACGCCGGCCGCGATCGGCAAGGGCATGATGGTGGTCTATTCCAACCCGCTGGTGACCGACGACATCAGGCGTTTCGTTGCCGAGCTGCTGTCGGCGAGCGGTGTGGTGACGACGATCGACGACGAAGGCCTGATGGACGCGGTGACGGCGGTTTCGGGGTCCGGTCCGGCCTACATCTTCCATTTCATCGAGGCGCTTACGGTTGCAGCCGAGAAGGCCGGGCTGCCGACCGAGACCGCCAGGCTGCTTGCCATGCAGACCGTCTATGGCGCTGCTGCACTCGCTGCCGAAAGCGGCGAGGAGCCCGGCGTCCTGCGCCAGCAGGTGACCAGCCCCAACGGAACCACGGCAGCCGCCCTTGCCGTGCTGATGGGCGAAGACCGGCTGACGAAGCTGCTGACCGAGGCGGTGGAAGCCGCGCGGCTGCGGTCGGTGGAATTGGGGAAGTAGCCGAGACGCTCGCGGGGCCGTATCAGCCCCACTTCATCTCACCCTTGGCGACCTTTGCGCCCAGTTCCAGGGACGAGACGTCAAGAAGATCGGGATAGCGCCGCTTCATCGCTGCAATCAGCTCGACGCTGGATTTCGCTTTTTCGGCTTCCTTATTGAAAGCTTCGAGGTAGGCGCGGGTGAATTCCACGGCCGCCAGACCGTCCGGTGCACCGGCTACCTGATGGGACGGCACCACGATGTTGGGTTTGCGGGACGCGATTTCGTTGAGCGCGGCAATCCATTTCTTGCGGTCGTCTACGGTTGGCTCGTCGGCAACCCAGACATGTACGCCGGACGAGATCAGCACGCCGCCGAACACCGCTTCAAGGCTGGGCACCCAGAGATACCGCCGGTCTTTCAGATCGGCGACGGTGACGATCTCGATCTTGTTTCCTTCGATTTCAAGTGAGGTGATATCGGATGCCTCGGGAATGACGACATCCGCCAGGACCTTCGGTCCATTGTCCTTGAGCTGCGGGCCCCAGACATCCAGCTTGGCTTGCACATTGGCTTTGATGGCAGCCACCGTCGCAGCGGCCGCGATGATCTTGGCGCCGGGGAATTCATCCGCGACGGGACGCAGGCCGAAATAATAGTCAGGGTCGCTGCAGCTGACGTAGATCGTGGTCAGAGTCTTGCCCGTCGCCTTGATCGCATCCGCGACCGCACGGCCATCCGACAGCGTAAATCCGCCATCGAGGAGGATGGCTTCCTTCTCACCGGTCAGCAGCACCGGCGTGCGGCGGAAACCCTTCTCGTCAGCCTGAAAATAGGTCCATTCCAGCTTGGCGACGGCCTTGGCTGCAAAAGCCAGAGGCTGAAGCATGGCAACCATGCCCGTTGCCAGAAGGGTTTTCATTGTTTCGCGTCTTGTCCAAATGGTTTGCAAGATTTCAACCTCAATGGGGTTCAACTGATCGTTCGGAGATTGGCATCTCGGCATCGTTTGAAAAACCCGGATCAAAAAGACAGACTATATGAATGGATCATACAATGGCAGCCGATGGTCTGCGTCGTCAGCACGAGCGCAATGATCAGGCGTGTTGCGCGAGCAGGTCAACAGCCCATGGCGCGAGCGCGGCAGCATTTGGCCTGCTGGGCGGGAGCGGCTGACGAAGCTGCTGGCCGAATCGTGGAACTGGGGCAGTAGGATCAGGCCAGATCGGTGTGGGAAAAGTCTTTCCCTTTGTAGAGCAAGGGCATCCCACAGCTTTTTGCCGAGGCATATGACAGGCAGTCAGCGAGATTGAGCTGAGCCGGGTGGCCGCGACCTTTGCCATAGTTCGAAAAAGCCTGGATCGCGAGCTTGGCATCACCGATTTCGATCGGAACCACCTCGATCTCGGCCTCACGCAGGAAGTCCTCTATCGCCTTTTCGGCGAAGAGCGGCTCCACCACCAACTTCGATGAAAGCCGCATCGCCGCTTCGAGCACGACCAGCGGAGATGTGATCCGTATCGAGGCCTGCCCGATCCGGCGGCTCCAATCGGCGGCGTCTTCCTCTCCGGCGAGGACAGCGATCACCACCGAGGTGTCGATGAACATCAGGAATGTCCCCACATCTCGTCGATCTCATCCCTAGTCAAATCCCTGCCGCCGCCTCCCGCCTTGGCCTTCAGATCGTTCGATATGGCGGCCAGCCGCTCAGCCAGCGGAACCTGTTCACGTTCGCGCTGAAGTTCGGATTCGAGCGCTTCGATCACCGCTTCGGTCAATGAAATCTTTCGCTTTTCGGCAAGCTGCCGGGCGAGGTCACGGGCGCGCGGGTCTCTGATCTGGAGATTCATTCTGGAAGCCTCCGTTCGCTGTCACTACAATATAGTGATCTTGTCATGACAAAGCCAGAGAGCTGGCCTGTTCATGCCATCTCAGCCCCGTAGAGCATATCATCCTGCAGCTTACGCAAAGCGAACAGCCTGGTAGTGCGGTCGGGCGTAGCATTGTCGGCGGTGAGCAGTTCGCCCTTCCTCACCGGTTTCAGCACCTTGCCGCCTTCGAGCAGGCCGACCGGCACTGCCAGATTGGCGCGCGCCTCTTCGACGGTCATGGTCCAGGAGCGGTAGCAAGTCTCGCCGATGGCATCGAAGGTCTCGCCCGTGGCGAGATCGCGCTTGGCCACCGCGCAGACTTCGGCCACCGGCTTCGGCAGCGGCACCATGTCGGGGCGGCCGTAGAGCATGATACGGGCCGCCGTCAGCGGCACTTCCAGCGAGGTCAGATGATACGGCCGGAAGAAGCTGTAGTAGGGGCCGTGGCCTATGTGCAGGTCGTCCATGCGCTCGACGATGCGCGGATGCGTCGCCTCGACGATGACGAACACGCCGGGCGCCACGCCCTTGCCGATGGTGTAGTCGACAACGCCCTTCTTCGACAGGATGCCGCCATCCGCCTTCGGGATGAGCACCTTGGCCAGCTGATCGCGGTCGGCCTTTGGGCCGTGCATGCCCGGCACATCGGGCACCAGCCCGGTGGCGTTGGCGATGGCGCACATCTCGACCATGGTTTTCGAGCCGTCTACGAACTCGACCAGCATGCGCGGGTTCATGTTGCGGCGAAGGGCTTCCTCGCGATAGTCATCCGGAACGGCATCGTGGTTGAGCGGGTTGTTCTTGCCCTTGCCAGCCGAGACGATGGTGTAGCCGAGCGCGGAGGCAAACTCGATCAGCTCCATGCAGCTCGACGGCTCGTCGCCGGCGCCGACCGAATAGACGACGCCGAGCCGGTCTGCCTGCTGCTTGAGGTAGCAGCCGATCGTGACGTCGGCCTCGACATTCATCATCACCAGGTGCTTGCCGTGCTCCATCGCCTTCAAGTCGAAATCGGCGGCGACACCAGGCTTGCCGGTGGCGTCTATGACGACGTCGATCAGCGGATTGGTGACCAGCATCTCGTTCGTGGTAATGGCGATTTTGCCCGCCTCGATCGCCGCGGTGACTTTCGAGCCCCTGTCCGCCTCGACCGCCATCGCCTCATCGCCATAGGCGATGCGGATGGCGTCACGGGCGGTGTGCGGGCGGCGTGTCGAGATGGCCGCGACCGAGATGCCGGGCATCAGCATGCCTTGCGTGACCAGGTCGGTGCCCATTTCGCCGGAGCCGATGACGCCGATGCGCACCGGGCGGCCCTCGGCGGCGCGCCTGGCGAGATCGCGGGCCAGTCCGGTCAGGGCGACATTGGTCATGCAAGCGTGTCCACGGCTTCTTGATTGCAGGCGGGAATAGCAGGGAACGGCCCCGCTTTGCCAACGAAACCGGCGAACACCGGCAATTTCTCCGGCAACAGGCCCGGCCGGTGAGGCCAACCCCGGTAGAGGCTGATTGACCCGCCTCGGCGTCAAACCACCCTGATATAGCTCGTCATGCCGGTTTTCTGATGTTCGATGATGTGGCAGTGCAGCAGCCAGTCGCCGGGATTGTCGGCGACGAAACCGAGCTGAACCTTCTCGTTGGGCTGCATGAGATAGGTGTCGGAGATGACCGGCTGAACCTGGCGCGTCGAAGACGACAGCACCTTGAAGCTCATGCCGTGCAGATGCATGGGATGCGATTGCGGCGTCAGGTTTTCCAGGTCGATGACATAGCTTTGGCCGAGCTTCAGCTCGGCCAAAGGCGCGGTCGGATCCGGCGTGTCGCCGGGCCACGGCACCTTGTTGATGGCCCAGAAGGAGTAGCCGAGCGTGCCACATATGCTGTCGCTCGGCACGTTTTCCGCGGTGGCGCTGAGCGAGAGCGCGATGTGTTTCGCGCTGGCGAGATCCACCTCCGGCACCGGGTTCGCTTCCAGCGGTGCGAGGTCGCTCAGGTCGCGCTTAAGCGAGCTTCCGGTGGCGCGCAAGGTGGCGAGGACCTTGGGTTTGGTGCCCCTGATGTCGCCCAGGCTGACGATCGCGCCCTCCTGGTCAGGCATGCGGATGGCGAGCTCCATGCGCTGCCCCGGTCCGAGCAGCAAGGCATCGGGCGCAAAACGCTGCGGCACCGGATTGCCGTCCAGCGCGATGACCGCGGCCTCCCCACCCTCGACGCGAAAAGCGTAGATGCGGGTGACATCGGTGATGGCGACCCGCAGCCGCACCAACCCGCCGGCCGGCGCGTCGAATTGCGGCTGGTCGAGCCAGTTGGCGGTGCGCACCGTGCCATAGGTTCCGGTTTTTGCGGCATCGCGCGGCCGGAATTGCTGGATGAACTGCGCGTCGTCGCCGAGGCGCCAGTCGCGCAGATTGACGACGGCTTCGGCGTCGAATTTTGGATCGTTGGGGTTCTCGACCACGATCACGCCGGTGAGGCCATGGCCCATCTGCTCCAGCGTGTTGCAATGCGGGTGATACCAGAAGGTGCCGGCGTCGGGCGGGGTGAAGGCGTAGTCGAAATGATCGCCGGTGTAGACGTAGGGCTGAACCAGGAAGGGGACGCCGTCCATCTTGTTTGGAACGCGAATGCCGTGCCAGTGGATCGTCGTCGGATCGTCGATGCCGTTGACGAGGCGGGCGGCGAAAGGCTCGCCCTTTTTCATCCTGAGCACCGGCGGCATTCCGGCCTCTCCATAAGTCAGCACATCGCGGGTCTGGCCGATATCCATGAACCTGGCCTGGATCTTTGCCGTCTTGAGCACCACCGGCTCAGGTGTGACAGCTGCCCAACCGCTGAGCCTGGTCATTGCTGCCAGCCCGACGCCGCCACCGCCGGCAACCGCAGCCGTTTTCAGAAGCCCGCGGCGGGTGAATAGGGTCATCTGGCGCTCCAACGGAATATGATTACCTGTCGTCCTGAATGACGGGTGGCGACCGGCGCACAAGCCGATACTGCCACATCGCATCTCTGTCATGCCATGGCGAGCCGGTGACATCTGCTTGCGCAACAGCGTGAACGCTGGCGTGCCCACCATTCGCCCGCATCCGGGAGCGCGGGCTCGGATTAATGCAACTCGGCCAGCAACGCCTGTGCCTCGGCGAGGTTCTTTTCGGAACCGGCGGCGAGATCGTCCATCTTACGCGCGCGGAAGACAACGAGCGCGTCCTGGCATGCGGCGATCGCTTCCTGTGCCATCGCCTTGTCCTTGTGGGCGGCGCCCAGATCGACCAGCACGTCGCACAGGCTGTCCTGCGTGAAGGCGACGGCCGGCACCGAATTGATCTTCTTTTGCACCACGATCGCCTCGCGCAGGACCAACACCGCCTCCTCGAAATGCGCGACATTGTTTTCGGCGCGGCCGGCCATGGTCAAGGCATAGCCCATCTCGTTGCGTGCATTGGCCCAACGTTCGGGATCGCGCTCGCGACCGATCTGCTCGGCAAGCGCCCGGTTGACGGCAACCGCCTCCTCATACAATTCCGCCGAAGGCTCGCGGGCCGCGATCATGCTCAGCGTCTGCGCGAGACTGGTCTGATTGGTGATCCAGAGACCGGGATCGCGGGTGATCGTTCGCACCGTGGCGAGGTCGCGGTAGATCTGAGCGGCTCGTTTCAGCTTGCCGACATCGTTCGCCCAGTAACCAAGACTCGACAGCCCGCCGGCGAGATTGTTCTGATTGTTCTCCCAGACAGCCAGCGCATTCTCGCGCGTTACCACGCTGAGCGCTGCGTCATAGGCGGCAATCGCGAGGGTGAGCAACTCGACGTCCTTGCCGTCCGCGGCCATCAGCAAGGCATTGCCGATATCGCCCTTGGTGCGCGCCCATTGCATGCGGTCGGGAAAACCGTCGTAGATCCGCGCTGCCGTCTCGAAGCTCTCCACGGCCTTGGCGTAGAACGTGGCGTCGCCACCAATCCGGCCCTGGCTGTAGAGGGCAAAGCCGAGGTCGTAATTGATATTGGCCCACTCCTCCGGGTCGGCGTCCTTGGAGTAGGCGGGGAGCGCGGCTTCCAGCATGTCGGCTGCTTGCGCCAGCAAGTCCAGGTTGGATGTATTGTCGCCCAGGATCGACAGGGTCTGGCCGAGCACGCGGCGCGTCTGGCCGATCTCCGTGACATCACCGCCTTTCGTCTGCCCGTCGAGCGCCGCCCGCAGCGCGTCGACCGATTGCTGCAGCAGTTGATCGTCAGAGGCCAGCTTGCCTGACATCATCAACGCGCAGCCGAGGCGGAATTCCGTCTTGGCCCAATTGGCTGGGTCCTTGTCGCGGGTGCGAACCCTGAGCACCTGACCGTAGACATCGAGGTCCATTCCGGACACATAGGTTACGGTTTATATCGGAGACATGGGTAACACTTTTGGCCCGAAGGGGTTTTGGAGTGGTTCGAGCCTGCATGTCTCATCAT
>NZ_JAMYMP010000033.1:0-63855 GCF_040318615.1 Mesorhizobium sp. M1078 | reverse complement strand
TCTTGACTATGCTGTATCGCTCGACGGATCGCCTCTGTCGTCGTGGCGCTCCCATGAAGAACCTGGCCCATAGCGCATCCTTTGATTCGGACGAAAAGTATGCGCCATCAAAGCCTGGGATCAAACACCTATCCGACGAATGATCCGACGATATGGTCCGAGGATCGCTCGGAGATGAAGTTTGTCGTCGCGCGCAGCAACGCACCGGGCTGCGAGCCCAATTGTCCGGAGTGGATCTCCGCCGAAGGCGACATCGCAGCCGGCACGCCAGCCCTGCTCAAGCGCACCTTGAAGAAGCTAGGCGGTCGCAAACTGCCGATTATCGTCAATTCCTTTGGCGGCAACGTCAATGCAGCGCTCGAACTTGGCCGGATAATCCGCAAGAACAAGCTCGATATCGCCGTAGGCAAGACCGAGTTTTCCGACTGTTGGCCCGGGACGGATGGTTGTGGTTTTAGTTACGGCAAAGGTTCCGCCTATCTCGGCCGGGCGTCTGATGGCGCCAGCTGCAACTCCGCCTGTCCGCTGATGTTTGCCGGTGGCGTCCGCCGCGTGGCCGGCGGCTGGAACTATCTGGGTGTTCACCAGATCACGACCACCTGGTTCCCCTCCACCACGCACTACCGGACCACATATCGCGTCAAACGGGGCAAAAAATATCGGGTCACCACGCAAACGGTCACTCAAGGTGAAAGCTACAAGACCTATGAGATGAGCAAGGGGTACGCGAGAAAGATCTCGGCCTATCTCCGAGAGATGGGTATCGGGCAGGGCGTGCTGGACTTGATGAAGGCGACGCCGGCGAGCGACATCAGGCAGATCGGCCTCCACGATATGCTGACGATGAAACTGGCGACCAGCACGGACACTCTTGAGCTGTTTACCAGAGCAAGTTTGTGCATGTTCGACCCGCCGGCTCCGAACTGCCGGGAAATACCGGGAAACAAGCCAGCCGGCGGACAAACGCCCGTGGCCAAGCCGGCCGTGGTGGCTGCGATCAAGGCAAAGACCGGCCCCCCACTTTCTCAGGCGGCCAAGGCTCCAGCTCCCAAGCCGTTGCAGGCAGCGCCAGGGAATTCGACGCCAGATGTGCGCTTCGTTGTCGTTCGCGGCAGAGACTCGCTCTGCAATCCCGATTGCCCGGAATGGATCTCGGCGGAAGGCGCGATGACGCCTCAGACCCCGCAAAAGTTGCGCCAGTTGCTCGACACCCTTGGCAACCGGCGGCTGCCGGTGGTGATCAGCTCACAGGGGGGGCAGCCTGTTCAGCGCTCTGGCCGCGGGAAGGCTTATCCATGAACGGAAGCTCGACGTCGCCGTCGCTCGCACCACTATCGTCGGCTGCGACCCGCCCGAGGCAGGCTGCTTGGCCGATAACGGTGCCTATGTCGGGCTGATTAGCGATTTTGGAGTGGAGTGCGATTCGGCCTGCGCGCTCATGCTTGCCGCCGGCGCCAAAGGCTGGTCGATCCCAAGGCGAGGCTCAGCATGTCCTCGAGGGGACAGACGCAGTTGGTTAAAGCCTACCTGGAGGAGATGGAGATGGACCCAGCTCTGTTCGCCGCGATAGGCTCGGTCGAGCGTCAGCTCGAGCCCGACATGATGCTCAAAGTCGGGCTGACAACCGGGCCGGAGTCGGTGGAGGCGCTAACTGGCCCCGCTATTTGCAAAACCTCACCCAAGCCCGACAACTGTTTGCTTCCGCCGACAGCCAAGGCCGAGTCGCCCGCCAAACTGTAGGCATCGCAGAAACTGGCCATCGAGGCAGGTTGAGCCATGCCCGATTTCTCCGCTATCGTCGTGGCAGGCGTCGCCCGGGGGAGGATCGAGAATGAGCCAGGATATCCCGACACTCTACGAATGGGCCGGCGGCATCGAAGCCCTCAATCGGCTGACGGAAACCTTTTACGACAAGGTGTCCCGCGACCCGGTGGTCGGCCCGGTGTTCAAACACATGTCGCCGGATCATCCCGCGCATGTCGCGGCCTTTATCGGCGAGGTTTTTGGCGGGCCGAAGACCTACAGCGAGAAATTTGGCGGTCACCGCGAGATGGTCATGCATCATCTCGGCAAGCATTTGACGGAGGAACAGCGCCGCCGCTGGATCAGCCTGCTTGCCGATGCCGCCGATGCGGTCGGGTTGCCGGACGATCCCGAATTCCGTTCCGCCTTCATGGGCTATGTCGAATGGGGGTCACGGCTTGCCAAGATGAATTCCACCCTCGGCGAGACCTGCGACCCGCAGACCGAACCGATGCCGGCCTGGGGCTGGGGCGTACCGGGCGGGCCGTACAAGCCGCCGGCCGGGGATTGAGCGCCGGCATGCGGCTTCAGGCAGGCGAAAAATCGAGATCGGCAGGGACGGGCTGGTCATCAGCTATCCGGATTTCCGGCAAAGGATCTGAAAGCGCGTCATACAACTCTTTACAGCGCGCCCGGAAGCTTTTAGGAAGCGCCTGCGCTGAAACGCGCGTACGGGCATAGCTCAGTTGGTAGAGCGGCGGTCTCCAAAACCGCAGGTCGTAGGTTCGAGCCCTGCTGCCCGTGCCATTTCCCAAGGGAAATCAGGTACTTATAAATCGCCTTGCTGGGCGAGGACGCCGAAAGTAGCCTTACACATCTCTTTCACAAACTTGCACGCGCGCAGGGAGTGTCTGGCGATGGCGGAAAAGCACACGATTCTGGAAGGGAAAGTTCACGTCTATCGGCGCAACGAGAGCCCGATCTGGCACTGTTCGACGTTCCTGAAAGGCAAAAACTGGCGGGTCAGCACCAAGGAAGAGAGCCTTTCCCGGGCCAAGGACTGGGCCGAAGACTGGTATTTCGGGCTCAAGGACAAAGGCCGGCGTGGCGAACTCGTAGGCGAGAAAACCTTCAAGGATGCCGCCGACCAGTTTATTTCTGAATACGAGGTTCTTACGGATGGAGAGCGCAACGCCCGTTGGGTCAAGGACCACTACCGGCGCGTCCGCACCTATCTGGTGCCTTTTTTCGGCAAGATGGGTCTTTCGACCATCACGGCCGGGACAGTGCAGGAATACCGCATTTCGCGGATGACGCCTGAGGAGGGCAAGAAGCTCCCCTCACGCAGTACCCTGCACCACGAGACGGTGACCTTGCGGCTGGTCCTGAAAACCGCCCTGCGCCACCGCTGGGTGGCCCACCTGCCCGACATCTCGCAGCCCTACAAGAAGTCTGCGAAGGTTGTTCATCGCGCGTGGTTTACACCAGAGGAGTACAAACAGTTGTACCAGGCGACACGTGCCCACGCTCATGATGCCCGTGCAGTGAGCCTCAAAGCGCAGAAGGGCGAGCAGGCGCACCGTGTCTGGCTGGCCGAGCAGCTTCACGACAAGATCCTTTTCCTGACCAATACCGGTTTGCGGCCAGACGAGGCGAACTGGCTGGAGTACCGGGACGTGGAGGTTGTTAAGGACGGGCCGACGGGGCAGAAAATCCTGGAGATCCAGGTGCGGGGCAAGCGCGGGGTAGGGTACTGCAAGAGCACGTCGGGTGCCGTGTTCCCGTTCGAGCGGATGGTGGCCCGGAACAAGCCGAAGCCGACGGACCGCATCTTTCCGGTTGACCACAAGAAGCAGTTCAACGGCATCCTCGAGAACATTGGCCTCAAACTCGACCGCGAGGGTAACCGGCGCACGCTGTACTCGCTGCGCCACAGCTACATCAGCTTCAGGCTGCTGGAGGGCGCCGACATCTACCAGATCGCTAAAAACTGCCGGACGAGCGTCGAGATGATCGAGAAGCACTATGCGGTCCATCTGAAGAACCGGCTCGATGCCGCGGCCATCAATGTGCGCAAGCCGAAGCCGGTCAAACGCCCCAAGCCCACGGAGAATACCCTTGACCTGTTCGATAACTGAACGTGGGTTGAGCTTGTGTTTTCGGGAGAAGTTTGCGGCAATGCGTACAGCGCACCTACGCATCGCCCCAATGTGTACGCATTGCAACTGAGGGGGGCGATGCTTGCTCGGTTTTCTGACCGGTTGCGGGGCGCAAACCGGAGAAAACCGGCAGCTGCGCCAAGGGGGAGACCCCCTTTGGAAACCCCGTCCGAGCCCTGGAGAGGCCCGTGGCTATCTACCACCTGAACGTCAAGAACATCAGCCGGGGCGATGGGCGGGACATCGTGGCCGCCGCCGCGTACCGGGCCGGGGAAGTCCTGCCGAACGAGGCCGAAGAGCGCCTGTCGGACTTCGGCGGGCGCCGGGATGTCGTCGCCAGTGAAATCCGCTTGCCTGCCGGGGCGCCGGAATGGATGGCGAACCGATCCAGTCTGTGGAACGCGGTGGAGGCGGCGGAAAAGCGCAAGGACGCCCGGCTGGCCAAGGAGGTCGAGTTTGCGGTGCCTCTGGAATTGCCACGGACGGCGTGGCTGGGCATCGCCCGCGTCATGGCCGACGCGTACACAGCGCAAGGGTTCGTGGTGGACCTGGCGATCCACGACGACGGTGCCCGCCGCAATCCCCATGTCCATCTCTTGATGACCACCCGGCTGGTGGGGCCGGACGGCTTCGGCCTGAAGATCCGCAGCGCCGACGGGAAGCTCTTCGTGACCGAGGCGCGAAAGCTGTGGGAGCGGATCGCCAACGAGGCTTTGGGCAAGGCGGGGCTTGCGGTCGCGATCGACAGCCGGAGCTACGCCAAGCGCAATCTTGACCGGTTGCCGGGACGGCACCGAGGCCCTAATCCTGAGGAACGGCGGGCCCGCAGGGTCGATGCGCAACGGGAGAGGAAGATGGCACCCAGAGAACCTGACGAGGACCTGCCGGTGCCCGATCCGGACGGTTCGCCGATCCATCCAGAGCAGTTGGAAGCAGCCGAGGGCCGGATGCTGGAGGATATGCATCGTCCCGCCCTGCCGGAGACGGCCCATGCGCCAGGCGACCTGGAGGCCGCCCGGGCGGTGGTAGACCACCAGAATGCCCTTGAGATGAGCGAAGACGAGGCGGCCGCGTACCGGCTGGCGCCGGACAACCTGCTGGACTGGATGGACGACAAAACCCGCCCTGAGGATGTCCCGACGCTGGAGCGGTGGGAGAACCACCTAGATTGGCTCGATACAGGCCGCCAGGAGCCTGCGGAGGGCCGGGAGGAGCCACTGACGCCCGACCCGGACCGCGAGCGCAGGTAGCGCTTGCAGGATCTTCAGAGCCGTCCCATCATCATGTTATGACCAAGGTACATAGAGGTTCTGTTTTCGGCATCCGCGAAATGACGGACGCGCAGCGTGCAAAAGCGCGCAAGGAGCTGGAATGGCTGGAAACCGACCTGATCCGGCGCCGCAAGCGGCTTGCCTACTGGACCATGCGCAAGACGCAGGCCGAGACCATGCCGGATTTCCCGGAGCATCTCCGGGAGGGCACGTTGCATTTTTATGGCCGCGCTCAGGATCTTGTGAAATCCGGGGAGAAGCTTCGGGCTTACCTGGTTGCCGAACTGCAGGACCAGCCGGAACATCAGGCCGCTTATCACTACCAGCACTAGGCTGCTTTGGGAGACTGCACGATGGGAAAACAGGACGACCTGGCGCAGCTGCTTGAGCACGCCGATTCTCTGGAGAAGTCGGTCGCCGAACTCGATCATGACATCGAGCGCGCGACCCATGAACTGGCCGGCGGGGGCGACCGAGGCCAGTTGATTTCCTATCTGGAGGAGCGGCACAAAACCCAGCTCGGTTATATGTACGACCTCGGTAAGACCGAGGCGCGGATCGAGGACCTGGAACAGCTCCTCCGCGAGGAACAGGAGCAGCCGGAAGAACGCCTGCTTGCCGACAGCCTTCAGGAGGCAATCCCCGTCGCCCAGGAAGATCACCTGGACTGGTTTAAACAGTCCTTGGCCGACAGCCCGCCCCAGGCCGAAGAGCGGGACCTGGCGGAACAGGAAATGGTGCAGGAGATGGAGCGTGAACCGGCGCCGGAAGACCACCTAGACTGGTTGGGGCGAGGCTGATCCTCCCACTGGGGGCCTAGTTGACGCAGACCTGCCGCGTCACCTCGCAGGGCCGGCCGAAGCGGTGGAAACATTCGGAAAGTGCCATCTCTTCGGCATCCTGAACGGTCGATTCCAGCTGCAACATGTAGTGCGACCGCTTCGTCACGGGGATGACGCGCGCAACGGCGGCACAGGTCTTGCGGAAGGTCTGTTTGGTCGCACAGGGGCTGCCGCCGCTGAACTGGCCGCACTCGGCCAGCGCTGCATCCGCCGCCTCCTGTTCGGTCTGGAAGCTCCGGTCGGTCAGGATCACGGTACCGTTGCCTGCCACCGCGAGTGCCCCGTAGCCCCCTGTCGGACCTGACGGGGCAGCCTGGACGACCGACAGCTCGTCACCCGCCCCGGCACCGGGCTGGCCGGCGCTCAGACTGTCGATCCGGCTTTTGAAGTCGTCCAGCTGCTTCTGGATTTCGAGCCGCGCCATGTCGCCGGTGGCGATCTGCCCTTTCAGCTCCAGGTTCATGCTGCGAAGTACATCGTTGCGGCGGGTCATCTCATCGCGGTCGGCCGTCATTTTGGCCAACTGGTCGGTGAGGGACGCGATTTGATCTGGCAGGGTCGTCTGGTTTTGCTGCTGTGCAAGCTGTGCTCTCAGCCTCTCGCGGTCGGCATTGGCTGCATCAAGTTGCAAGAGCAAGTTGTTGGTGCTGGCGGGGGCCGGGCTTTGTTGCAGTGCCAGCTGGCGCTTGAGGTCAAGGATCGTATTTCGAAGGTCATCCCTCTCTGACGTGAGGGCTGCCACCTTCCTGTTTAGCGGGTCGATCTGTGCCCGCAGCGAATCGGCGAGCGGGTCGGTGGCAACCGGTGAGGCCGCATGTGTACGTGACGCTTCGTTCGCAAGGGCCGCGCGATCGGCTGCAAGCCCCTGGCGATCCGCGCCTAACTGGGCCTCGGCCACTTTGAGGGCCTGCTCGCGCTGCTCCAGTTGTGAGACGCGGGCCTTATCATCAGCATGGCCCATCCATGCCCCCGTCCTGCCAGCTACCCAGGACCAGGACGATGACAGCGCGTGACCCGTCGAGGCCGTGGCGTCGTTGAACCGGCGATCGAGCGCGTAATAATTGATAATCGCGGGTGCCACCAGCAGCAGGACCACGCATGCGATGACCCCCATCCCGACACGCCGCATATTCACTTTGGACACCAGCTTCACACCGGCTCGCCGCGTTGCGCGGAGGAGGCGGGATGTTACGGCACCCAGCTTCGACCAGAGTGGTGATGGCGCTGACGGGGTTGAAAACCCCAAGCTGCGGGAACCTGCAACGGGTTCGTTGACTGCCGTACCCGCTGCGGGTTCCAAGATCGCCGCCTTTGCGGGTTCGGATGCACGTGCATCCAAGGCCCTGAGCCGCGCCTGGAGCGTGGGGTGAGTGGAAAAGAGGTTGCCGAAAGCGGCGCCCCGGAACATCAGGTAGCCATAGTGGTGCTCCTGCGCGGTCGGCTTGGCCGACATGCCATGGATGCGCCGGAGGGCGCCGGCCATTGCCTCTGTGGACGTGACGTGCGCCCCGACCGCGTCGGCATGGAACTCGCGGTTGCGGGAAATGCCCTTGGCGACAAGCTCGGAGGCAACAAAGACGGTTTTGCGGACAACGACGCCGCTGCCCCAGGCGAGGTGTGCGTTCACGCGGCCCTTGGCGCGTTTCCTGGAGGCGGATGCGGCCATGAACATCCCGAACACGGTCAGGACGTTGACCACGCCGACCAGCATGCGCTGGAAGCCCTCGGCAAACTGCATCCGCGCCACATCGTTATGTAGGATATGGCCGAGTTCGTGCCCGATGATGGCGTCCAGCTCATCCTTCTCGAATTCGAACAGCGGTTTGCCGATGACCACCATGGACGACTTCCTGC
This sequence comes from Mesorhizobium sp. M1078, assembly GCF_040318615.1. Classification (NCBI taxonomy): domain Bacteria; kingdom Pseudomonadati; phylum Pseudomonadota; class Alphaproteobacteria; order Hyphomicrobiales; family Phyllobacteriaceae; genus Mesorhizobium; species Mesorhizobium sp. M1078. The sequence goes on along the minus strand of NZ_JAMYMP010000033.1, from coordinate 55,986 downwards.
TCGCGCCCATAGCGAAGGCGTTCATGACGTTCGTGATCCCGACCGCAGGCCTGGGCAGTTTCAGCTGGTCGGCGAATCCATGCACCCGCAGGGCCAGCCAGTGGTCATCCGCCACGGGGACCACCCCGAAACTGGTGCTGACATCGCCGGAGGCCCGGGCGATGTAGCGGCCGCCGAACATCAGGCCGAGCAACGACAGGCCCAAGCCGACCAGCAGCGGTGGGTTGGCGTACGGGCTCCACATCAAAAAGTCGAAGGGTGCCCATTCCCTGAACCAGACCATCACCGCGAGCCACGTCAGCATGCAGCAGCTCAAGATCAGGATTGCGGAAAGCTGAAGCGCTGTTGGCAACCAGGACCGGTTGCGGGGTGTCGGGTGCTCCCCGGTCTCGATGGGGGCCGCGGAAAGCCCCAGAAAGGCAGCAGGCCCCGGCGCGTATCTTAACAGCAGCAGTCGGCCGGTGCGTATGCCTGCGCGTAATTGGTAGAACACCAGCGTGAGGTCGGCACCCCAGACGATCCATGAATGCATGGGCCATGGCCACGGGATCACAGCCCACCCCAGGGAAAGGATGTCGGGATAGCGGATGTTGATTGCCAGCCATCCGGCACGCAGGGCCGTCAGGACCAGCACGGCCTTGACCAGCGGACGCAACCGGGTTTCCGTGCCAAAGACCGAAGCTGCCAGCGTCATGGTTGAGGCTCCGCAATGGTGCCGATCCGCTTCATGCAGGTCTCGCTCTCGGTGTAGGACACCATCCGTGTTTTAAACGGGCGCGCGCCGCGCGCGTAGTTGATGCCCCAGCGCCAGCCGTTGCGCTGCCAGCCGGAGAGCAACTCCATAATTTCGTCGGGGGTCATCAGCGGCCGCCCAAGGAACTGGACGCTTTCGCTGCCGGAGGTGCCCGTGTTCACCGAGGCGTCCCCGTACCAGCGTCCCAGATGGGACGAGCCAGTGTGGCCGCTGGAGCGGCTCAGGTAGGCGAGCGTTTCATGGCCGAGGTACTTGCCGATCAGCTCGCCGGTGATGGGGTCGTCGATGCCATAGAACTGTTTGACGGAGCAGGTCAGGAACGGCTGCCAGCTGTTGCCCGGATATTGCTCCTGCAAGGACATGACGTCCTGGAGGAAAAACCACAGGCGGACGCCGGCGCTGGCATGGGTGCGGATCGCGGCGCGGAACTCCGGGAATGGGCCGAGGTTCAGGAACTCATCGAGGATGAAAAGCACCGGGATGTCGGGTGTGCGGCGGTTGCTCTCCATCGCATCTAGGGCCGATTTGAGGAGTATCCGCAGCCAAGGCGAAAACGGTTCCATCTTGCCGAACGGAACGTCGATGTAGACAGTGATCGGCCGGTCTTTCAGGTCTTCGAAGGAAAAGTCCGTACCGCTCAGGCTGCGCTGGATATCGCGGTCGCGCCAGAGGGCGAGCTTGCTTTCCAGCGTCGCCTCTAGAGTCTGCAGGCCTCGATCCCGCGTCTTCTCAAGGATGGCCTTGCCTGCTTCCGCCGTCGACGGGAATTCAGCGAGCTTCTTGGCAATATTGAGCAAGTCTCGCCCCTTTTGGGAGGCTAACTGGCAGACGGTCGTAAGCGTCCGCCTATCCTGCGGCGCGTTTGATTTTACGTAGATCATCGCTGCCGTCAGGAAACCCGCCGCGTCGTCATTGAAGAAGGACGAGGCATGTCGATCGCGGGGAAACATCTGTTCCGCGAGCGATCGGGCGTCTGACTGGGAGCGCACGCGCGCCAGGGGATTATAACGGTGTCTTACCCATCCTGAGCCCCTGTCGAAGGGCGCAATGCGGTAGATTTCATGGCCGATCGACTTCCGCCACGCGGATGTTTTTTCGAAATGTTCGCCCTTCGGATCGATGACGACGCAACTGCCCCGGTAGCGCAGCAGGTTCGGCACGATCGACGTCACCGCCTTGCCCGACCGGGTGGGGGCGATGGTCAGCAGGTGGCCGTCGTCATCCCAATGGACGAACTGCGGTTCGGGGTTGCTTTCGTCATCCGAGTATCCGCCGAGCAGGATGGAGGAGGGATTGTCGAAGGCGGAGCGGTCGGCAAGGTACAGCTTGCCGTTGGGGATTGTTCGCAGTTCCTGCGGCGCGGCCCAGCGTCCCGACCCGTAGAGCGGCGGCGGATTTTCCAGGAGCCGCTCGCGTTCCTCGCGCGCTTCAAGGTCGCGTCTGGCGGCCTCGATAATCGGCCCGGGATCCCGGCCGGAGCGTATCGCCGCCTCGACCTGGTCAGCAACCTCGGGACCGTAGAGCTGTTCAACCTGCTTTCGAGCACTTCTCGCGCGAATATGGCGCCCGATTTTCAGGCCATACTGGCCCCACTTCATGCCGTTCGAAATCTCCCTGGACAAATCGCCCAAGGGATCGAATTTAAAATCGCCCATAACCCAACCCCGACCCGGCGGGGAGAGTAACAAGCAAGGTGGGGAATGCAACCAGCACTGAAGCAGATATTTACTGAAGGTGACGGGTTGACGGAGCACCACAACAGTATTGCATCACCATTTCTGGCTGCATGACAGCAGAACTGCTGTCTCCCAAGCCTCCGGAAGCGGAGGCCAACCAGCATAAGAGGGGATGGACATCCCCTGCCTCTCAACGGGCAGACGCCCCGTTGTTCAGCCCTTCGACCCTTCGTGTCTGATCATTTCACCACGAAATCTCAAGTTCCGGGTATTCCGCCAGGATCGACGGGCGATACGCATCCTGTTCGAGACGCGTCGGACGCCAGACGTATTCGAACTGCTCGGAATCGAGCCATTTCTCAAGCGCCCGGGCGGCCTCCGTGTCGGAGAGATCGAACGGGAACTCCTGCACGATGCGGTAACGGCGGTGGCCCTGCATCGCCGCCTCATCGATGGCGGTGGCGACGGTCAGGGGTTTGAACAGCCTTTCGGCGTATTTCGTCCGCATGGTGGAGGCCATGAGGAAATTGCCTTCCGAACGTTTCATCAGAAGGCACTCCCGAGGTAAGTATCCGTGATCTTCAGGCGGCCATGGCCCAGTTCGGCCGATATGTGATGGCGCGCCGCGCGGTCGGCGGCACGTTCGGTGCCATCCATGTCGGCCCAGCGCTTGCCGCCCGCCAAGGGGCAGGGCTGGCCGGTCAGCACCGCATAGCGTTGCTGGGCATACGCGTGCCGGAACCCGTGGGTGTTGCGCAGGCCCGCCTTGAGGGTCTGGTATTCGAACCGCTTGAGCTGTTCGACGTAGCTCAGGTGCGCGGGGATCAGCGACCCGCCGCCGGGGACGAGGCGGATGATGTGTTCGAGAACCTGCCGCTGTTCCAGCGTGGTCACGGGCACGGTTCGCGCCCGGCCGCCCTTCGTCCAGCTCGCCTGCAAGGAGATCTGGTCCGCGCGGATGGCCGCCTGCGGCTGGAACTTCATGGCTTCCTCGCGCCGGAGGCCGAAGGCCACCTGGAGGAGCACCGAAGCCTTGATGTAGGGGCATTCGATGGTGGCGAGCTTGGCAGGGTCGAGGGTTTGCGCACGGTTGCGCGTGACCTCGCCGCGTTCGGCGACGCCGTACGTGGCGTTGTCGCGGTTGACGACGTTGACCTTGTTGATTTTCTCGGCCCACCAGCGCAGCCAGGTGAGGCGGTTGCGGATACTTGCGTCCGAGGTGTCCGTATCGAGCCATCGCTCGACGAGGGCCTCGACATGCTTGGGTTTGAGGGAGGTCGCGGACGGCAGCTTGTAGCCGAGGTCCGTGAGGTCGTTGGCCATTGCGGACAGGCCGCGCCGGCGGTTGTTCTGCGTGCCATAAGAGCCGTCCCGGTTGCGTTGGCACAGCCGCACCAGGTCCATGGTTAAATCGTCCATCTTGCTCGCTTTTTTATTTTTGGCTGAGTGTTGATGGCCGATGCACGTCCGTAGATCGTGACACCCCGCGAAGGTCATTCGCGGCAGGGCCGGAATGCGTAGTTTTCTTTACGGTATAAGCCTCCCTAGCCAGCCGGGTGGCTGGCCGAATTGGTTTGCCCTGTTGGGCGTCCGGTTACCGAGAGGTCGAAACCGGAGGTGTGCCCGCCGCGGCGGCGCACGTATTCGATGAGCTAGCATTCTGCTCTCCTTTGGTTGGGGAAATGGTCGGGTGAGATGGTTCAGGCGTTTTTTGGCCCGCCGGGATAGTGGACGGTGTCGCCCATTAATGGCCAGCGTGTTGCGCCGAAAATGATCAGCGAAGCGCAGCGTCATTTGCAGGTCGTGTGGCGGCGTTTGCGCGAACCCTGCATCCACCGTGGGTTTGGTGGCGGTCTGTCACTCCCCAATGCATTGGCGAGTGACAGACCGCCGGCCGCCCGCATTGTCGGACATTCCATGCCCGACCATGCTCGTCACGCTGCTCCGCGTTCCTGGCCACGGGTGTTGGCCGGACCCCGTATTGCGTTCGGCGCGGCAATCGGTGGCCCTGTGTCAGGGCCGGGCTCGTTTGTCCCGACCGCCCACGCCGTCGTGGGTGTGTCGGCGCGCTTGCATCCCGCCCGGGATGCCCCCGACCGCCGCCGCAGGGTGCGTGGTGTCGAACGCGTCTCGTTCGGTCCGGTTTTGCGGATGGTCCTGGGTTTTCCGTCGATGGTCTGCCCGGAGGTGATGACTGTTCCCGTCTAGCCGGCGCGGCCGTCTTGTCCCGTTCCTGCCCGCTCCTTCGCTGCGCTCCCGTGTTGGGGACAAGCCAGCCCTGCGCGCCGTCTCCTTTGGAACCGTCCTCCGGGACAGAACCCATCAACCAAAGGAAAACACCATGACCCTCAAACGCAACACCCAGACGAAGCCCGAGCCGAAGTCCCCGATCTACCACGCCTACACCGTGCGGGACGGCAAGGACGGCCAGAAGGGCTTCTGGACCCGCATCGGCGCCTTCTTCGCCCACGATGACGGCGAAGGCGGCACGCTCCTCCTCGACGCCCTGCCGCTCGACGGACGCATCGTCCTTCGCGCCCCCAAGGACGAAGAATAGGAGGCCGCCATGCAGCTCTTGACCCAAGACCTGCGGAACAAGCTGCTGGCGAACGGTCGCCAGCAGCTTCCTCTCCGCGGCACCAACGGCGAGATCGACTTTGTCCCCGTTGTTAAACTGTTCACGCCGGATGCTGGTGCGACCTGGCTTCTGACGGAGATCGATCCGGAAGACCCGGATATCGCCTTCGGCCTGTGTGACCTTGGGCTGGGATGTCCCGAGGTTGGCAGCGTCAGCCTTTCCGAACTTGCGTCGGTGCGTGGCCGTCTCGGTCTACCGGTCGAACGTGACCGGGATTTCAAGCCGACTAAGCCGCTCTCGGCCTATGCCAGCGAGGCTCGACGCGTCGGCCGCATCCGAACCTAAGGCTCTTCGTTAAGCAACGCCACCGAATGGTGGCGTTGTCTTGTCTTCCATTGAAGCCAGGAAGCGCAGGCCTGTGAGGGACATTTCCGCATTTCGCTCTGTGTGATAGGCAACGGCTTGGCGCGGGTGGGCTCGGGTGTCCCAACGGCAGTACCTGAATGGCGGATCACTCGACTGGATGGCCGAGAACAAGAACCAACATTTTGTTCCCAGGGTGCATCTAACGCCTTTCAGCGTTGGTGCGGAAGGCAACGCTATTCACCTCTTCAACCTTGACCGGAAGAAAGTAATTTTCGACGCACCGGAGAAAAACCAGTGCTCCAAGGATTACTTCTATGGGCAGGACCCCAAGCTCGAAGACGCAATCCGGGCTGTGGAGGGATACTACGGACGTTGCGTTTCCTCCCTCCACAAATCAGGCGCGATCATCAACGAGTCTCATGCCACAGTCCTCAGGCGTTTCGCGTACCTGCAGCATGTCCGCACAGAAGCTGCTGCGCGTCGATCAGCGGAGTTCATTTTCGCAGCTACATCCGTCAACGGTACCGGCATCGAACAGCCGCCCTTCAAGGAGGCGGTGAAGGCTGCCGTCATCGCGGCAATGCGCCACTACGCCAGCACGATGACTGTCGTTGACGATCTAAAGGTCCGCATCGTTCGAAACCTCACATCAGTGCCGTTCCTCACGTCAGACGATCCCGCCGTTCTTGCCAACCGCTGGCATCAACAGCGCGCGAAGGACAGATCTTTTGGCGTCTCCAGCGCTGGAGCCCTGATGTTCCTGCCGCTTACGCCGAGATTTCTAGCTATTTTCCTGGATGGGGACGTCTATCAAGCTGAGCACGCCGGCGGCTGGATCAACGTATCAAATCCGGTGGATATTCTTGCCTGCAACCACCAGCAGGTATTGAACTGCGCAGCAAATTTGTACTTTGGCGATCGGAGTTGCGGAAGCGATGTGCAGGAGATGGCGGCCTCGGTGGCGCAGTTCAGGCCGCCGACCCGGGTTGACGTGGTGATGGCTGTAGCCGACGGTGGAACCGAAACTCACACCCGCTACGCAGTCGTAGAGACACCCGACGTCCGGGAACATGACGACGTTCTTATCCATGTGAGAACTGTCAGGCCGGTTCCGCCAAAGTGGCCATCGTTTCTGAAATTTCGGAACAATCGTTTCGTCTTCACCAACGATACGGGCGCGGGCTTCCGCCGTCGAACGACTGCGACGTCGAGTCTTTCGGGCAGTCCGCCTTGGCGAAAGGTTCGAGGTTAAAGAGACCGATGCTATTCTGGCGCTTCGCGCATCAACTGCTGGCGTTTTCGGGTTGCACGGTTTCATCGAAGACCAGGAAGAGGGTGTCGTCATCCTCCTTCAGCCGGACCTCGGTTCGAGAGGACAAAGACTCGTTGGGAGTCCTGTAGACCGTGTGTGCCTTCAAACGCGGCAGGCTGTTGACAATCGCTTGGGCGGGTTCGCGTTCGCCGAAGAAGCCGACCAGGCGGCGGTTGTGGTTCCATTCGATGGCCCAGGCCCAGGTTTCAGCGGATGGGTGTTTGCGGGTAATCAGCTTAAAAAAGCCGTCAGCCGAGATCGCAAGCATGCGGCAATCCCAAGTCTCGACCGTGCGCATAAATCCGGCCATCAACGCGTTGCCCCAATCGCTGCGGACGACGGTCATGAGCGGATGATAGTCGTGAGGCCAGTAGCTGCCGCGACGGGTCTCGCGTTTGTAGGTCTGCATGTAGAAGAACGCCATTAGTTGCAGGCGCGCCAGTTCGAATGCCCGGTCGTCATCAATCTGCGGCTGGCTGGAAAACTGAAACGATAAGTTGATGCCGGGTCCGAGGTTGGCGCGGATTTTTATCTCTTCGCTACTGTCCTTGACCGCCTTCCGAGTACGACGACTGCGTGAATCCTTCGCCTTACGCTGGGCGTCCTCGATCGCGGCCACATCATCATGCCCATAATTCCCCCAAGGATCGGGTTGGAGAGTGATCGCGGAAATGTCGTCCTCAAGATCGGCCTTGCGCGAGTTGCAGCGGCGGCAGGCATTGAGAATTAGGTTCCATTGGCCGTGTAACTTGCCCTTGGGCACGAAGCGGCGCCCGATTACATGCTCACGTGAGATGTTGCTGGCTGAAAGCCCAACGCCGCAATAGACGCAGGTGCGGTTGTCGAGCGTTTTCGGACGCTCAGGCGACATCTCAATCAGGTCGGATCGAGCTTCGGATGATTCCATCTGCAAAGGATAGCGCTGAAGACCAACGGAGGCTAAATCTCTTTTCTAGTGACGGATGGCGTCGCCTTAGGCGGCGCTCTCGAGCTTCCTGGTTCAAGACTTGCCGAATGATCTATTCGTCCAACTGCCGGTTAACCTCCTTGGAAATCTTCCTCGCAGCAGCCGCAATTTTGCCTGCCCGGGCATAGCGCTCCTTGCCGTAGGCGGCGATGAAGGCAGATGGATCTCCCTTGCCTACAATGTCGATGTATTGGGTAATCTCCTCGGGTCGAACCACGTCAGGAACTTTCGCATCGCAACTTTTTTGGATTGCGTCGGCAATCTCTCCTTTGCCAAATTCCGGCTGGGGATAGAGCCAATAGTTGAAGGTAATGCAATCAAACTTCAAGTCGTCGTCCGCGATGGCCGAAGTCACAAAACTAGCGGCAATCGCTATCGTCAGGCCACATCTTGCAATAATTGACATTCGTTTCAATCGCCCTTTTATTATGGTATTCTAACGCAGTTTCACCTCTTCCTTCAATATATTTCTTACCGCGCTCTTCCTCTTTGTTCACATATAAATCGACAGAAAAGGAGGCCAAATTGTTATTCAGTAGATGTTTCGCGACTTCGGCGACGGTGTCGTCAACAATCTTCTTAAGATTGATCTCGATCCCCTTCAGTCTCCCCACCTCTTTCTTTTGTAGATCGGCAATCTGCTTCGAGGAATCGGCCTGTGGCGCCCAAGGGTTGGGCTTGGGGTCCTGAGGAGCCTTATGGTCGGGAGCAACCGATTGGGCGTCCTGATTGCCGCAGAAATTGAACCGCATCGCGTCCGTGGCTTCGCCATCAAATACATTTGTTATCTGCAAAACACGATCGTTACCGACGACAACGGCCACGTCGACCGAGTATGTGCTCTGCTGCGCTGCATAGTACAGATCAATGGAAAGTTCTGCAGTCGTATCGGTGCTGCTCTTGACGCCATATCGAACGGGTTTGATGTAAATGTTGTCAGATATGATGTTGTGAGTCTTGTAGTAATTGAAAACAGACAGCGCTATATCGTCATTTTCAAACGGAATACATGGCATGTCGCTCTCTGTCGCTATCCCGGATGTTTTCTGGGATTGAGCAAAGCCTATCGGGATCCGGGCCAAACAAGCGAAAAATATCAGTGCGCCAATGAAAACAATTGGTTTTAGCACAAATCACCCACCCTGAACGTCTATCGCATGATATCTGAGAAGCGCAGGAATTTCGCTAACAATTTGGTAAAAGCCGCAGTTCCAAATAGCGCCCTTCGCCGGGGGCGGTCGGTCCCGCATCCGCCTGATGGCGGCGCTATGCTGATGCTCCTTCGGCCACCTGTTAAACCGGTCTCAGGGCCACGAACTTTCTTCAGCACCGAACTGACTTGATCCCGCTGGCGGGCATTTCGGTACTTCCGCCTTGTGCGCCCTTGTTCGTTATGGCCGCGAGCGGCCAAGCTGGTTGAGTTGCCTGTCGGATGCGGCTACGAAGGCGTTGTAGCCACACGGCATGGTTGCAAGCTGAGAACGTTGTGGTCGGCAGTGCGAGAAGAGGCTTTGAAATGAAGCAGATGCGAGAAGGCGACATTCCCGCGTTTGTGCGGGACGTGGCCGCAACCGGCTGCGATATCTGTGCCGTTGGCCCGGGTCACTATGTCATGGGCGATGCCGACGTTCCGCGCGGCAAACGCAGGGGCCTGTACAAGAAGCTCAGCGAAATCGACGCGCGCTACGGCACACGGGATCACTTGCGTCGCAAGATCGCGGCATACCTAGTTTCGATTGGCCGTTATATCGAGGCGCCTCCATCGCAACCGGAAGTCTAGACGGTTCTCACTTCCGATCGCAGGATTGGGTGGGGGCGTGGCTTGGGACTTGGCGTCGTTTCCGCGCCAGGGGGGCAGTCCCGCGTCCCGCCTGCGGCGGCATCCCGAAAGGCGGACGAGCGGCGTAAGAGGCGTTCTTCATTGGTTTCGGCGTAGCAGGCTTTCGGATGTGATGTCCAAGGTCGGGAGCCATCCGCCATCAGAAATGATAAGGCCCAAAAAATAGAAATGCCAGAAAGAATGCAACAATGCCAAGTTCTATGAAAGACAAAATCCATATGCGTTTATTGTATAAATCGTGGGCGTCATTATTTATATAATCGATATCGGTAGGGAGACGGCGATAAGTGACCATTTCGACAAGGAAAGAAATTAAACTTTTATCCTTCGTTAGCAAATGACTTGAAAATATCGATGCAGATTTTTTGAAGTCAGGGCACACCTTAAGGTATTCAAGAACGCTTAGTATAAAAGGCCTTTTGCTGTAATGTATCCTAATGTACATCGCTTCTAAATTTTTATACAGCGTCGACGACCCTTTCTCTTTCCGCGTTTTATTGATCAGCAAGTGTGACGTAACAAATATTCGCTCAGTAAGAGTCTTGTATTTCTTATAGAAATATTCTTCCGACACGTAGCCCATATCGATGTCGATTGCGGCTCTTTCCAATGCCTGGAGGCAATCCCAAATTGCTCCCGATATTTTGTCTCGCTCTTCCTTTTCATACCGGGTTTCATCGTAGACCTCTTTCCGGTCGAGAAGAGGTCCGACTATTCGTAGCGAGGATAGATATTCAGGTTTTTCGAGAATGCCCGAATAAGCATGGCTATGTTTTGCTCTGTCACCGTGGATTTGCCCTCTTCGGGTTGCAAACCACCCGACGGCCACCGCGCATACTGAAAGTAAAGCGGCATAGTCTTTGATCCATTGTAAAAACATGAAAGGCCCCCGAAGAGGCCTTTCAATAGCAGAGTTAGCTTGGCCACGGAATATCCATCACCGGTCTCCTTTGCTCTTAAAAGATAATTTTCATGTCTCAAGATTTAGTTAGCAAAAAGAACATATCATGAACAAACGCCGCATTCCACAATTTTGCGACTCGAATGTGGTTTTCTCCCGATGGCCATCTTAGCAGGTCCAGAGCATAAGACCATTTGAGTCTTGGGATGAAAAGCTCCTTAGAAAACAAGGTTTTGAGACGTCGATACCTCTTTTAGAGGAACTGCGCCCTTCGCCGGGGGCGGTCGGTCCCGCATCCCACCTGACGGCGGCGCTCTGCTGATGCTCCTACGGCCGCCCCGTTGAACCGGCCTCAGGGCCACGAACTTTATCCAGCAACCGATCTGACTTGGTCCCGCTGGCGGGCATTTCGGTGCTTCCGCTTTGTGCGCCCTTGTTTGTTGGGGCCGCTTCGCGGCACGGCTGCGCCGAAACGGATGTGCCTGACGGCACGGTTGTTGTGTGACGGGGAAAGAGGCGCGCGGCCCTCACTCCCCGCAAGCCGCCGCGGGCGGTTTCCCCCATCTTCCTCCGCTTCGCTCCGTGCAGACCGGGGAGACCCCTCCGCCCCCGGGACTTGCCCCCTCTCTCCCCGCTGCTCGCCGCGAGGCAGGGGTCAGGTGGCCTGACCCGCAAGGGAAAGGGAACACCTGAAACGAAAATCGAAGGAGCAAGTCCATGAATACCGCTGAAATCACCATCCCGCTTGGCAAGCTGGTGCCGAGCAAGGCCAACGTCCGTCGCGTCAATGCCGAGGCAGGCAGGGCCGAACTGGCCGCCAGCATCGAGGCCCACGGCCTCATCCATAACCTTGTGACCCGAAAGGCTGCAAAAGGTGCCAAGTTTGAAGTCGTCGCCGGAGGGCGGCGGCTCGGCGCGTTGCGGCTGCTGCTGGACGAGGGCCGTACCGTGCAGGGCGTGGCTGTCACCAAGGACTATCCGGTCAGGGCCATCCTGAGCGAGGACGGCAGCGATACTGAGATTTCGCTGGCGGAGAACGACCAGCGCCAGCCGATGCACGCGGTGGATGAGGTCATTGCCTACCGCGACCTCGTGGAACAGGGCATGGCGGCCGAGGACATTGCGTCACGCTTCGGCAAATCCATTGTTACCGTGCGCCAGCGGCTGAAACTGGCCAACCTGTCGCCGCGCATCCTTGATGCCATGCGGGCTGACGAAGTGACCCTTGAGCAGGCCAAGGCGCTGGCGGTGAGCGACGACCACGCGGCACAGGAGGCGGCGTGGTTCGAGCAGGATGGCTGGAACCGCAATCCCGGCAGTATCCGCTCGTTCCTGACCAGCGCCCATGTGCGCGGCAACGACCGGCTGGCCCGCTTTGTGGGCATTGAAGCCTATGAGGCGGCTGGGGGCGGGGTGCTGCGCGACCTGTTCGCGGAGGACGAGCTTACGTTCCTGACCGACCGGCCCTTGCTGGTGAAGCTTGCGAGTGAACGGCTTGAGGCAGTGGCCGACGAGTTGCGTCCGCTGGGCTGGAAATGGGTGGAAATCAGCCTCGACAGCACCTTCATCCACGGTGGCGGGTTCGGGCGCATCCATGCGGTGCGGCGCGACCCAACGGAAGCCGAGCGGGCTGAGCTGTCGGCGCTGGGCGCGGAGTACGACGATTTGGCAGGGGCAATCGACGCCTACGCCGAAGGGGACCCGCAGATACAGGCGGATGAGGCCAAACTGGGGGCGTTGGAAGTCCGCATCGAGGCCATCCAGAGCGCGGCGGAAGCCTTCGATGCGCACGAAATGGCGCTGGCGGGTTGTGTCGTGTCGATATCCTATGAGGGGATGTTGCAGGTGACGCCGGGGCTGGTGAAGGCCGAAGACCGCAAGGCCCTTGCCGTCTTGCAGGACGGCGACGAGGCCAACCACCAAGGTGCAGACGACGAAGCAGGTCAGGAAGAACGCCCCGAAGAGGACGCTTCCGGCCTATCGACAGCGCTGACCGAGGAACTGACGGCCACTCGCACGGCGGCGCTGCGCGTGGAACTGTCGAACCGGCCCGATGTGGCCTTGGTCGCCATCCTGCATGCGCTGGTGAGCCGCGTTTTCTACGACTACCACCATGGGCGCATCGAGACTGCGGTTGAAATCACCGGCCAGCGCCGCAATCTGGTTCCGTCCATCAAGGAGCCGGATACTTGCCGGGCTTTAAGCGGGTGGAACGAGGTAGTGGAAGGTTGGGGACACCGCTTGCCCGGAGACTCTGCCGACCTGTGGCCGTGGTTGGTGACGCAGCCGCAGGACGTGCTGTTCGACCTGTTGGCGGTGGTCACAGCCGCCAACCTCAATGCCGTGGTCGCCCGCCATGATGCCGGCAAGCAGCGCGTTGCCCATGCGGACATGATGGCGGAGGCGGTGGGGCTGGACATGCGTCAGTATTGGACACCAGAGGCCGGGTTCCTGTGTCGCCTGTCAAAAGCTGATATCGCCGGAGTGATGCGCGAGGCCGGGTGCACCGAAGATGCCGCGAAGGCGGTAGAACGCGCCCCGAAACCCGAAGGCGTCTTGCAGGCTGAAAAGGAACTGGACGGCAAGGGCTGGCTCCCCGCCGCATTGCGAGTGCCGGTTAAGGTTGAAAGCGAAAGCTTGGCAACCGCAGCCGAGTAGGGACGGCGCGTAATCTAAAGCCGGGGCAGTGACGCCCCGGCTTTTTTGCGTACGGGATGACCTTCAGGCCGGTATCGCACCTGCCAAGGCCAGGCGAGGGCGCCCCTGACCCGCCCCTCGCGCTCCCAGCCCACCCACAGGATTATTCCGCTGAATCTGCCCCATCTTTCGGGTCATCTGGGGACTTGCCGAATTGCTGGTCCATCGCCTGACGAATCCGCTTGTTGAGTTCGTGGCCTGAGGGTAGGGCGTACATACCAAGGTCGCGGTAGAGTTCGCTCTCGAGATCCTTGCGGGTGGGCTCCGTATAGGGCACCTTTTCGGCTCTCATTCTGCCGAAATCGTACAGGCGGTTGGTGAGGTAGGTCAGCCGAGCGATGTCAAAGACCATCGTCTCAAAGAAGTTGAGCGCTCTCTCCGATTTTGGAGTGTCTACCCTCGATTCGAACGCCTGCGCATGGATTACCAGCAGCTGCATGCTGCGATAGGTTTGTTCATCGACAAGGACAGCCGCTTCCATCACAGTTCTAAGCGCGTCGAAGGGGGGCGGCTTTGGTCGCCTGTCGGGGTCCTTTGTCTTCCACGCCTCGAAACATGCCGCCCAGTACTTGTTCAGATCAGCAAGGGCGTGCGGGAGTCCGATCCGCGCTGCCAGATTCTCGCGTCTCCGTTCCAGCGCGATTTGTTCTCTCTCAAGGCGGGACTGTTGTTTTTGGTCTCGAATTTGGACCCAAAGCAGACAGGCGCCGATCAGGGCGAAAACCCCTGTAAGAAGGGTTTGCCAGTCATAAACAGCATTGACAAAAGGGTTCTGAAATTTGGAGCCTTTTTCGCTGCAGTGTTCCAATACGCTCTGCGCGAAGATGTTGTCGCATATGGCTTCCCGTAGGTTCATTTGTCACCGCTGGCGTCTGGCTGTTCCCTGCCTGCCTTTGTGGCACGGCGCAACTGGCGAATGCGATTCAGCCTTAGGCACATTACATGACACGCCTGATGCAATGGCAATCTCGGCTGCTCGGGCAGTTCGGGAGCGATGACGCGGCTGGAGCTTCCCGCTTTCTAGCGGCTGTCACCGGGCTATTTAAACCCCCGTGAGCGCTCCCTCAGTTTTCTGGCGGGGACTGGCGGCCGCAAATGGTGACAAAGGCTGAACCGCCCCAAAAGGCCCGAGGCGCAAACGTGATCGAATAGTCGCGGCCGCTGGCCGCCGGGCCGAACCAGAAATAGGGCGAGGCGCTTGTCCACGCCGGCAGGTCCATTGCCGGCGTTCGGTCTTCGTCAGCAGGCGGTTCCGGCATGCCGTCGCCGCCGATGGTGATCATGGAGACACCGATGTAGCTCCCGGCTTTGAAGCGGCCGACAAATTCGACCGCGTCTCCAAAATAGTGGAAGCACCCGTCACTTGGGCCGAGCTTGAATCTCTGGACCGGAATTGGCTGCGTTGGTTCTTCCTGGGCCTTTGCCGGAGCCGACAGGAGAATGGTCGCGCCGACAGCCCAGAGCAGCGCCCGCTTGGATGCAATGTACCGCATCACTTGGTCTCAGGGTCAGGCTCACCAAAATTTTTCACGAAGATAGCCCTGCCAGTGCCTGAAATCTGTTTCTGGATGTCCCAGTCGAGCTTGCTGTCCTTGATGTAGAGACTGAGGGTACAAATCTCGCCGCGGCAGGCACTCGGCGTAGACTGCTTGTCCCGGATAGAATATGAGGCGGTATATCCAACGATAACGTCCTTGCAGTCCGTGTCGGAAAGGGCATCCCCACCTCGCGTAAAGCATTTCCAGATTGCGCTCTGGGGCTCATCGGCGGTGCGGAGATCACTGGTCATGGGCAACTGGGCACCGAACCGCGCAAGGCGGACATTGACGAAGCTGGGATCGAGTCCGCGATCGTCCGTCTCCATGCCGAAACTCGGCTGCAGGAAATAGGGGATGTTGGCGACATCTGCGGGAAGCTTCCCGATCACCACGGACCAATCGTCAGTCACCCGCTCGATGCGGTCGAGGATGAGGTTCGCCTGGAATCGCTCCAGCAAATTGCGTCCGCCGCTGGAAAAGCCCTTGATGGCGGAGACAGTGGTTCGGCCCTCGGGATAGACGACGCCATGGAACCGCCCATCCACCTTGCCGAGGAACAAGGGCAGGTTCTCCTTCTTGACCTCCACCCCGAAACCCATCGCTTTCAGACGCTTTTCGAGCTCTGCGGCGGATATGCCGGCCCCGGCGGCCTTGAGAGCGTCGATGCCCGAGAACGCGGCACTGGCGTCAAGGCGGGCCTGCTCGATCACAGAAGGTGCCGGAATGGAGACGGCCGGGATCTGGGATAACTCGACGTTGACGACCTTTGGCTTGTTGTCGCTGCACCCCGCAACAGCCAGCAGGAGACAGCTCCACGCCGCAACGAATTTGGCTTTCATCTTAAAACCTATTGCTCGATGAGTTCGACGTAGGCGCCAACGTCATGGGGATTGCATTGCCGAGAGAACGTCGGCCGCGACGGCCGCAAGGATAGCGGTATGCATCAAGGAGCGCCTGTTCCTGGAAGGAGAGAAGGGCTCAACCTCTATCCAGAAATCACGAGATTTGGCGCCGATCATAAGCCATCGCTAATTAAAGCTGTGTTGGCTTTTATGCACAAGATTTAGGCAAACAATCGTGACCACCACCGGAAAAATCGGCAAATATCTGGTGACGAGAGCGTTGCAAATCTCGTGAGTTTTGAAACAGCAGGGAGGCGCCTGTGAATGAAGTACGGGTATGCGCGGGTCTCTACCGAGTCACAGGACTTGGCCTCGCAAGTTGAGCGGCTTGAGGAGGCGGGTTGCCAGAAAGTCTATTTTGAGAAGCTGAGCGGCAAGAACGCGGACCGTCGTCAATTGCGGCGGCTGCTAAAAGTGCTGAAACCGGGTGACATTGTCCATGCCGTCGTCAGCGACCGCATAGCGCGGGATCCTTTCGACATGCTGCAAATCGTCAGGACGGTCTCGTCTGCCGGCGCAGCGCTTCGATTATTGGATGAGCCCTTTATCGACACTACGTCGGAAATGTCAGACCTCATCGTGTTTCTCGTCGGGTGGGCGGCCAAATGGCAGCGGCGCAGGATCCTGGAGAACACTTCGAACGGGCGCGCTCGCGCGATGGCCAGGGGCGTTAAATTCGGGCGAAAGCCGAAACTCTCTCAACAACAGCGTCGGGAGGCACTGGCGAGGCTGGCAGATGGGGAGGCAATGCTTGCAGTCGCCCGGCGCTACAATGTGAGCAAAAGCACGATCTCGCGGTTGCACCAATAGGAGCATTTCCGTGCCGCTATGCAGGCAGGTCCCCGCTAGCCGTCCTGGGGATGATAGACCGCATCGAATGCCTCGAATAGCCGCCTGTTAAGGCCTTCGATCCAATTGAGATGACCGACCAGTTCCGGCAAGCCGACCCGGTGGCACCATCCGATGTAGGCGGGGTTGCAGAAGATCAGTACGGGACCGACGAAACGGATGTCTGCGGGCATTTCGATTGGATATGCGGCATAGGTGCCGTCCTTGTTTCGGACAAGGTCGAAGTTCTTCGAATGGCCCCAACTGGCATGAATCGATTCCGAGCCGAAGCCATAGGTTGCTCCATAAAGCGCATCCATTCCAAGCGACTCGTACATGTCCCGAACGCTCTTTCCGCCGAACTTCCATTTTAACTTCTTCTCGAGCTCGAAACTCGAGGGGGTCAAACCCTCCTCCTCGAACTGGCGTATCGTCGAAGCCTTCAGTCGTTTGCCGGCCTTGGTCTTGAAGAAGCCGGTCTCCTCTTCAGTTTCAAAGATCTTCAACCGCTCCCTGAACGAGGATTTCCTGTAGTTGGCGATTTCCTCTGCGCTGGACGCGAGAAGGGTGCGGGCAACCACGGCCGCCTCCATGGCCTGCCTATCAAGGTAGCTGACGATGTTCGCATCGCCGCTGACGTAGTATTTTACAATTTCGCGCAATAGCTTGCTGATCTTGACCAGCAAACCCAGTATCGGCGCATCGTCCAAGGAAAAGCCGGTCGGGTTGCGTTCCACATTTTTCACCCGGGTGATGACATCATAAATCTCCGCCACGTCCGCGAAGAACGCTTTTGAAAACTCATGCAAGTTTTCAAGCGGATCGCCCACCTTCGGCATTGGGCGTCCATCGTACTTGGCAAAGATATCCGTCAGTTCGTCCATATTTTGTCTCCCTAGCCGAAGTCTGACACAACGGGTGGATCGGGTCGATGCGCAGGGAGCGCACCCAAGATAAAGTCGGCGGAGGGAAGACTGACGATCGATGTTAGCCGGCTGGGATGAAATTGCCTGCTACCGTTTGCGATAGTAGCTATCCCAAGCAAGTCTAATGTCGGCGAATGACCATTCCCGTCGTCGACCGTAACCGGGGCTTGGGCGAGTGGAGCACTCGTTCAGGCGGGTCTCCCTCTGGAACTTCATGAACCATGCCGTCGATTTTGGTTTGCCGCATCCTGTTGCCTGAATCCGGCGGATGAGATCGCTATGAGCCCAATGGTCATGGGGATTGGCAAGGGAGGCGGGGTCGGCCAGGTAGCGGCGGAGTTTTTGCAGGGTTGCATCATCCGGCGCCTGGTGAAGATCCGCGCGGAGCTCTTGGACGGCGAGGGCGGCTCCCTGTCGCGCAGCTTCCGTCAGCATGTCGCGCAGTTGTGTGCTGGTCAGCACCAGCGCCTGCATGGCTTCCATGAACCCTACTTTCCTTGATGGGATTTGCGGTCGAGCTCGCCGCAGGTTCATTGCGTCACAGCGAAAAAATGACGTCAAGCACTATACGCCGAGAAGGTCGCCGAGCTTTTGGGTGACAGGACGCATCGGATCCACAAAGCCAAGATCGTAGATCATCGTCGTTTCCAGGTTTCCCTTATGGTCGACGTAGTGGGAGATGGCCTCATGCGACACGCCTTGACCGGTGAGCATCAGCGAGATCGCGATCCGCTTCAGGTCGTAAAGCTGGAAATACTCGGGGACGCCGGGCAGGGCTTTGAACCTGTCCAGCCCCTTGCGAAAGTTGTCGCGGGGCTGGGTCATGTCCGTATGGGACGGGAACAGCAGCTTGCTGTCAGGCCAGCGCTGGCGCTGGGCGTGCACCATATCGGCAACTCTGGCATGGATCGGCACCGATCGGTAGGCGTACTCATAGAGCGAACGGGAGAGTTTGATCCCCTTGGTGTTGTGTTTGTGCCAGACCAGCGTCTCCAGGTCGAAGTGGCTGAATTCGGCCTTGGTGAGATCGCTGGGGCGGGCCATGGTCAGGAACAGGATGCCCATGAAGTTGCAGAGTTCCTGCATGTGGTCGTTGGCGGTTAGTGCTCGAGCCTTGGCCAAGGCCATGTCGCGCTTGGCGAACCCTTCCAGACTGTCGGTTTCGGGCACGACTTCGAAAGCCGGGTAGAAGATGTGGGCCGCAATCTGCCGGATCTGCTCGGTGGAATAGTCCCGGCGCTGGCGTATAACCTTCTTTGCGCGGATCGGGCTGCAGGGGTTGCGCATGTCCACGAGCTGCATGCGGATGGCCCAGTTGAACAGGGCCGTAACGTGCACAAGGGCGCCGTTGTGGCTGTACGCGGAGGCAAACTGGCGCTGGAATCGTTCGATGTCCAAAGGCTTGATGGAGGAGAATGGCCGGTCGGCGAACATCGACCCGAAATCTTTATAGGGTTTGCGGATGTTCTGACCGCGGCGTGTGGCCGTTTGCGGTCGTTTCCTGAGCCATCCGGCCACGAACATGGCGAAGTTGGTCTGATACCCCGCTGAGAGCGTCTGGATATGGCTTTCCCAATAGCGGTCGATGGCTTCGCGGACGGTCAGGAGATGGGCGCGACGGGTGTCGTTGTCTTCGAAGTCAGGGTTTTCGCCCGCCTCAAGCTGGCGTTGGCGTTGTCCGACGGCCAGGCGCGCAGATGCGACGTTGAACATCACGATCGACCCGAGCGCTTTCCGGTAGCGTTTGCCGTTGAACTGGTAGGCATGGACAAAGGATTTATGCCCCAGTGCAGTGACGCGCAGGCCCAGCCCTGAAACAGACCCGTTGCGGATACGGAGGTCCTGACCAACGGGATGGTCCCAATAGATTTCCTGGTCCTTTTCAGTAGGGCAATCAGCGGTGAGGACGACGGAATCGTCCAAAAATAACTTAGGCATTTCATGTAACTTCCATGTAACGGATTTATAGCAAATGTTACATGGAAAGTGAAGTAATGATGGTGATCATGTCGAAAAAATGACCAAAAAACAAATGATTACATATTTCAATTATACCGTAATATCGGATAGTTGGCCTTCACACTGTAGGGGTCGTAGGTTCAAATCCTATACCGCCCACCATATTTTTCAAATATTTGCATGAAGCCCGCTGCTGCCGATCCCGTTCATGTAACTTTCGTGTAACGGACTTAGGCAACCATTGGAAACGCGCTTGCTCTAGCCGATGCAGGTAAAAAACGGTATTTCCCAAATATACGCTAGAGACGACAGGTAAATGCTACAGTGTTACGATGGAGAGCTTGGAGGCTTGGCTAATGGCAATAGAACCTGAAATTTGGGCGGATGCCCGTCGTCCGAAGGATTTCCCTGGACCACAGGAAACGATTGCCCGCCTTGCGAAGGCCACCCATGCATTTCTTGCCAGCGAAACTGATCTCTTGGAGGTTGGTATCAACGAGCGCAGTTTGACCCACCATTTGGCAGTCCACATCGCCCCGTATTTCGATCACTGGCATACTGACTGCGAATACAACCGGTTAGGTGACAAAGTGAAAAGCCTTCCCCGACCAGAGGAATTCCGCACGTCAATGGATGATACATCGGCCATGACGATCTTTCCTGACATCATCGTCCATCGCAGGCGCACTCTTTACAACTGCGCGGTCTTAGAGGTGAAAAAGGCAGGCAATACGAGAGGGCTAGACCTCGATCGGGAAAAGCTTCGTGGCCTCACAATGGCTGGAGAGTATGACTACACAGTAGGCCTGCATTTGATCCTCGACTGCGCGTCAGCTGTGGTGGCCGATGTTGTGGCCTATCGGGGTGGGGAAGTTGATGACGACCTCACCACGTATGCAAGACGCCTTTTCATACAATAACAGCCGGTGGGGTAAGAGCAGTGCAAGTCGAAGATCAAACGGAGGCGCAGATCAGCCGCGGGTCAGAATGGCATCGATGGGAGCCGCACATTCACACGCCCGGTACCGTTCTCAATAACCAGTTCGGGGCCACCGATCCCTGGAATTTCTATCTGACGACGCTCGAAAGCGTGACACCCAAGATCGAGGCGATAGCGGTCACCGACTACTATGTTACCGACACCTACGAGCAATTTCGGACGCACAAAGCTGCCGGCCGGCTGCCCGATGTGAAGCTACTTTTCCCGAACATTGAACTGCGCCTCGATGTAGCGGCAAAGTCGGGATTCGTGAATATCCACCTGCTTGTCGGCCCTGAAGACCCGAATCATGTCGACGAGGTCAAGCGCATCCTCAAACGCCTCCAATTCAGTGCTTATAACGACAGCTACGACTGCACTCGCGAAGAGCTGATCAAACTCGGAAAGCGCGCCGACCCATCCATTATCGACGAGGTCGCGGCACTTCGGCACGGAGCGACCCAAGTCAAAGTCAATTTCAGCCTACTCCGCAACGTCATCCATGAAAGCGAATGGGCGAAGAACAATATTCTGATTGCTGTCGCTGGTAGCGCTGGTGACGGGACGTCAGGCCTTCGGCAGGCCGCCGATGCTACGATCAGGCAGGAAATCGAGAAGTTTGCCCATATTATCTTCTCGAGCAGCCCGGCCCAGAGAGAGTTTTGGCTTGGCCAGCGTGGCGTAACCGTCGAACAGCTGCGATCACGGTATGACGGCTGCAAGCCATGTCTTCACGGCAGCGATTCCCACGACCAGACAACCGTCGGCCAACCCGTCGAAAACCGATTCTCATGGATCAAAGGTGCCTTGGAGTTCGACTCGCTGCGCCAGGCCTGCATCGATCCAGAGAGCCGCGCCTATGTCGGCGAGCAGCCACCGCCCTCGGCAATGCCATCGCAGGTTATCTCACACGTCAGAGTCGACGATGCAGACTGGGCTATTTCGCCGTCAATACCCCTCAATCCCGGCCTTGTCGCCATTATAGGCGCGCGTGGTTCGGGCAAGACAGCCCTTGCAGACGTCATTGCGGCAGGTTGTGATGCAATCCCGCCTTCCGGCTGGGCTGCAGATGAGAATATCAGCCCGTCTTTCCTTGCACGAGCCCGCAAGCTCATCGGCAATGCGACGACGACACTGACTTGGGGCGGCGGCTCGGACGTCACCCGTTGCCTCGATGGCCGCGATGCTGCCGGGCATATGTCGTTTCCCCGAGCTCGCTATCTGTCCCAGCAGTTTGTTGAAGAGCTCTGCTCGGCAAAGGGTGTTTCCGATGGTCTCGTGGACGAGATCGAACGTGTGATCTTCGAATCACACTCAGAGGAGGCTCGTGACTGGGCGTCCAACTTTGCTGAATTGCGCGAACAGGAGACCGCACGATTCCAGCAGGCGCGCGAGCGCGAAGCCAACGCGATCTCCGATGTTTCCGAGCGCATTGCCACCGAGTTCGAGAAAGAGAGTCTCATCGCCACACTCACGACCCAAGCTGCGCAAAAGCGAAAAATGATCGCGGACTATACCGCCGATCGTGCCAAACTCGTTGTCAAAGGTACCGAAGCGCAGGTGGCGCGCCACACCCAACTCAGCGGTGCGGCCCAGAGCCTACGAAACAGGATACAGGCTTATGGAAACCAGCGCCGGACTTTCGTCGCGCTGCAGGACGAGGCCCGGAGCATGCGCGCTACCGGCGCCCCCGAAATGCTCCGTCAGGCCCAGACGCGACACACCAATAGTGGTCTGGATGCTAAGCAGTGGGACGACTTCCTGCTGATTTATAAGGGCGACGTCGATAAAAGCCTCGCCGGTTACATTATTTGGGCGGACGACGAAGTTCGGAAGCTCAATGGCGTCCCGCCTATGCCGGGTGATCCGAACGTCGCGCTGATTGCCGAGAATGCCGATCTATCGGCAGTGCCGCTGGCGCCGATAGTTGCTGAGATGACGCGCCTTGGCGCACTGTTCAGCGCGGACAAGCTGGTACGGGACCAATACACCGCACTCACCAGCCGTATTTCACAGGAGAATTCCGCGCTTCAGACCCTCGAAACCCGGCTTGCGGACGCTCAAGGAGCGGCGGCTCGCCGAAAGGAACTTCAAACCGAGCGAGATAGAACATACGGTCGAGTCTTCGAGGCAATCATCGACAAACAGAACGCGCTGGCCAGCCTCTACGCGCCGCTCATGGTGCGGCTTGCAGCCTCATCAGGCACTCTCAAAAAGCTCAGCTTTTCAGTCCGAAGGATCGCTGATGTCGAAGCATGGGGCTCGTTCGCGGAGGAAGAGCTGCTCGACCGGCGCAAGGCTGGTCCATTCTATGGCCGCCGGTCCCTCATTACCGTCGCGATTGAGGCCCTCAAACAAGTGTGGGAGACCGGCTCGGCGGCGGAGGTTCAGGCTGCGATGACAGCCTTTATTGGAAAATATGCCGGTGACCTCCTCTCGCACGCGCCTTACGCGCCCGCGCAACAAGCCGAATTCCGCGCTTGGTCGAAGCAGTTCGCACACTGGCTTTTCGGCACCGACCATATCACCGTTCGCTACGAGATTTCCTATGACGGCGTTGACATCCGGAAGCTGTCGCCTGGCACGCGAGGCATCGTGCTTTTGCTGCTCTATTTGGCACTGGATGATTCAGACGACCGTCCGCTGATCATCGATCAGCCCGAGGAAAACCTCGATCCAAAGTCTGTGTTCGACGAGCTGGTGGCCCTATTCGTCTCGGCCAAGTCCAAGCGCCAGGTCATCATAGTCACGCACAACGCAAATCTCGTGATCAACACCGACGCCGATCAGATCATTGTAGCCGAAGCCGGCCCCCATCCGTCGGGTGGTCTACCGCCGATTACCTATGTGGCGGGCGGGTTGGAAAACGCGGAAATCCGGAAAGCCGTGTGCGACATCCTAGAGGGCGGCGAGGCCGCTTTCCGCGAGCGCGCGCGACGCCTGCGCGTTCGTCTGGATCGTTAAGATGCCTCCGCAGCTGGTGCATTTGGGGGCGATATGAAGCGCATCAAAATCGATAGTGTTGAGCCCGGGGACATTCTGTTCACGGCTCGACCAGGCACTAGCAAAGTGATCCGCATAGCGACACACGGCATTGTCTCCCACGCCATGATTTGCGTACAGCATGGCTCTTTCATCGACTCAACGATGGATGGCGTCCAAGCGCGGAATCTGCAGC
This sequence comes from Mesorhizobium sp. M1078, assembly GCF_040318615.1. Taxonomy (NCBI): domain Bacteria; kingdom Pseudomonadati; phylum Pseudomonadota; class Alphaproteobacteria; order Hyphomicrobiales; family Phyllobacteriaceae; genus Mesorhizobium; species Mesorhizobium sp. M1078. The sequence goes on along the minus strand of NZ_JAMYMP010000033.1, from coordinate 32,585 downwards.
GCGAGCTGTTCGAGGACGACGAAAAGGTGTTTCACTTCCGCCTGAAGGAGCCAGTTGCTCCTGAAATCCTGTCGAATGTTATCGACTATGCCCGCGCCGAAATCGGTGCGCGCTATTCGTTGCCAGAGGCCATCCGGTCAGTAGCTGGAGTCCGTAAACCGAGATCGAAACGCCAGTTCTGTTCCCGTCTGGTTGCCCGGGTCTACAAGCAAGCCGGCATCGATCTTGTCCCGGACGCTGACTATTGCTCACCAGAAGATTTGCGGCGCAGCGCCCTGCTGATGGAGATACCAGTTGAGATCGAAACGGTATCTCCAGAGGAGGTAAAATGGCGGGCGGGCAGCAGCAATCCGATCCAGGCTACGCATCAAGCGCAGAATGCCGTGCTCGATGCAGCGCGTTCAGTTGATCCAGATGTGGAGAGCTTCAACGATCTCTATTCCCTGCTCGTCAACCGGCCTGACGCAGATCCAGTAATAGCAGCTGCACTTCGCGACAGCGGTTATCTTGATCTGTGGCGGACGGAGATAGATTTTCATCCGTGGCGCTACGTGCCGGGCCTCATCGACCAGATGACCGAGTCGTCCGAAGCGCTGCGGGACTACTGCATCGGAACAGTCAGAGAAGCCTATAGCGGCGGCGTCAGGTTCGCGGTCAATCTCATACAATTGCGGGCTCTTTACGCCGCCCATCCGCTCGAATCCCTCCGCCTGCAGGTGGAGCTCTATGAAATCCTCGTTCAGAACGACCAGCGGCGCCGGGAAGTCGCCTATACATGGCTGTCCAAACACTATCCAGATGACCTGAAACGGCACATGGAACAGATCGACCCTCATAGTACCCATTGGTACTCGATTGTTGACCGCGTCGAACCGCACCTGGCAGCGCTGTCCCGTCACGCCGTAGAGGCGGAGGGCGGGACAAACGTCTGCTCATCATGTGGAGACGAGCCAGCCTTGGACTATCGATTGGTCAACGGTGCCCAGACGATGCCAGGAGTGCCATCCCTGCGCCTCTGCGAGGACTGCATCGAAATCCGGCGAGGCATGGGCAACGTGCTGGTCCCATTTCTGGTCGCACAATGAAAGTGGATGCTGCGATGAATTGGCTCGGTTCGTTAGCCAATTGGCGCAGACAATGATGGGTAAGAAAATAGCGCGTGTCGAAGCTCAATTTCTGAACCAGCTGAACGGGTGTGCCGTGTTCGGAAGCGTTCGATGGTTTCGATGGCGGCAAGTGGCGTTGGTCCGTCGATGAGACCAAGAGGAGGATGGCTTCCTATCACGCTGGCGAGCCGCGCCCTGGCAAAAGGCATGTCCCCGTCCAGCACATAGCCCAGCATGCAGCCGACAGGCAAATGCTCCGCATACTGTTCAGTGAGAAAACGCATCATCCCTTGGGTGACGTACACGGTGGCCAAGGAGCTGCGGCTTCCGTCGTTGATCACGTTGAGCCGCTTGCACTCATAGGCCAGATATCGCTCCCGCTCCCAGTCGAAAAGGACGGCGATGTCGATGATGCCCTTGCTGTATTTCGACCCGTCCGTAGCGAGGCCAAACGGCTCGAACTGATACTCGACCCAATGGCACAGCCTACGTACGACGACATCCTTGGTGAGATGATCGACAAGGTTGATGGTGATGTCATCTTCTCCCGGCTGTTCGGGGAGTACTGCCAGGCACACCGGCCACGCCGCTGCGATCCTCTCTAGAAACCGGTCGTCAAACGATACGAAGCTGTCGACCCACTCCTGCGCATCCCCGACTAACATCAATCGGCACTCCGCCGCTGCGATACGGCTGCGGCTTGCTGGAGATCGAGCGCTATCCCATCCGCATCGGCCAGCGCTGTGGAACGTAGCCAAAAGCGCATCTGCATCGGCTTGATGAGGTAAAGGTAGCCACTGACGAAAACACGCAGGTCCGGCATCAACTGGAAATTGCCATCGAGAGGCCTCTTGATGTGAGCAGCGAGTTGCTCAAGAACCTCGCTTAGCTCGCCGCCGGCATCCTCGGCATAGTCTTCATGGCCGCCCAGATGCAGGCGCAGTATCGCTAGGTCCGATGCGCGCGCGACGAGGCGAGCATCAATTTTCTTGTCTTTGAACCAGTCTGCGAGGCTGCCCGCCAACGTGCGCGCGTATTGTGCCCGTTGCGGTTCGTCCGGTGCACACCACAGTTTCGGGATGTGGCCTTCATGGGGCTGAAGCGCGGGCAGGATCGCTTCGACGGTGTCGTCGATCAGCGCGATTTCGTCGGGCGACAGGCAAAAATATTGGTATGCTAACCGATCGATTGTCCGCAGGATCTCGCCTTCGTCGACCTGGATCGAAAGCGGCTCGTTTGACCGTCCGCGTGCGGCGTCCACAATCGCAATCAGCCCAAGAGCTGCCTGCGCGGCTGCACCTTGATCAGGAACATCGGCGGGTGATGGAAACGGCAATCGTAACAAGTCGGCTTGCTTGACCTCCGGGCGATCCGAACCGAACGAAGCGGTTCCGTGAAAGGCGTACCAGACCGCGATGCGACTATTGAGAATCGCCGTGAGGATCTTCGCTCGATCGCTTTCGCCATCCGGCACCACGATCGCCTGCAAGATATCCTGAAAGGTGAGCGCTTCATCGCAGTAGGCGGCCCGCAGGCGATTTTGCGACGTCTCCACGCCCCGCGGGACAAGGATCCGTATACCGTTGAATCCGGCTTCGAATCCACGACGGCGAACTGTCGACGAGGTGGACGGTTGCAAGCTTTCCGCAGCCTGAGCCAAGCGTGAATAGGCTGTGATCGGCAGGTCCGGCAATCGACCGACGTACTCGCTGGCGAGCGGAGGCGCGTCGCCTTCGCTATCCTCATTGAAAGGCTGATAACCTTGCCCGATCACCCATCGTCCGGCGGGCTCTTCGCGGCGACGGCTCAGGCTGCCGAAATCGCTGACAAAGGCACCTAACTTGGGGAGCCTCGCAAGGTAGCCGAAGAGCTTGGCGTCTGGCTCCCGCATCCAAAGCCGCTGCTTAAATATGAGTGGGTTATCCAGAACCGCGCCAACCCCTAGCACGGCCTTGTCGGCGCTGCTCAAAGTAATGACACGTTTGATGCGGAGATTAAGATCGGCCTTTGGCGCCCAATAATCGAAATGATATGGGAAGTTAACTGTCGTCGCGCTGCCGTAGATGATCAGAGTGGTGGGGCGATGAGCTTTCTCGAAAAGCTGAAATCGAAGGTCCGCGAAGTTGATAATGCGGCGGACCTGAGATTTCCGGAAGAACGTGTCACGTGCTTCCACCGTATTTTGGGCGTGGTTGTGCAAGAATCCCATCGCCGGCAACAGAAACGCAATCACGCCGCCATCGGCGAGATGTGAGAGGGCTTTCCAACTGAATGCCCAGGCGTCCTCGCCACCGGGCATGGGATGCCCCGTCTTCTTGCTCCATTGCACGGATGAACGCGCCGGTCCACGACGGCTGGTCCATGGCGGATTGCCGATGATGACCTCGTATCGAGCGCTGTCCGGCGACACCTCGAAAAAGTCGCGGCAGACAAGCGTCTTGCCCCAAAGTTCCGGGAGGAGTTTTCCTCGGGTGATGAGCTTGAGGATGTCGCGCGGCGACACCTCTTCCAGCAGAGCGACGTAGAGCGAAAATACGGCAACGCGAACCGCACCGCCATTGAGATCCCAGCCATGAATTTGGCTCAGCAGAGATAACAGCGTCTTCCAGGAAATCGTCTGCGTCTTGTGCTTGGCGCGCCAATGCTCACAAAGCCGCTGAAACGATCGAACCAGGAAAACGCCTGAACCGCAGGCGGGATCGAGAAAGTTTCCAGTCGTGCGTGTCGCCTCCGGCAACATCTCCCAGACTTGGGAAACGACGGTGTCTGCAAGGAACATGGGCGTGTAGTAGGCGCCGTTGGCACGGCGTTCGGCCTCGCGCTCCCCCAGAAAGCGATCATAGACGGCGCTGACAAGTTCGATCGGGATATAGCGAAAGTCATAACCCCAGAACCGCTGCTGGCCCGAATGCGCCATCTCTTCCCGCCCCGATCGAAAGCGGGCCAGGATGGCAAGATGGGTAGCCGTGACTTCTGGCGCCTCGCCTTTCGGCTCGAACGAGCAGGGCGCAACGAACAGGTCACCATTGAAATCTTTATGGAGAGTTAGGAAGAGCGATCGAAAGAAATCGACGTCGCCGGTTTCCAGCAGCGCGGAGAAACTCTCAGCGCTCTTCTCGGTAACGGCGGCAAAATAGGCAGGCGTTACGATCTCACGATCTTCAAGATAGGCGATAAACATTGCCTGTATCAGCAACGCTTGCGCCGCATCGGGGGAAAGTTCGGCAGATTGCAGGAGTTCGTGGGACGCATTCAAATTATCGAGAAGAACTTGATCGATACGCTCCTTCAGCGGGAAGTAATCGCCGTAGTCTTTCCAAAGGCGCCCGGATTCCGCCCCATAGATGAGATTTTGAAACCTTAGGGCTTCGGCCGTCAGGCTGAGGCTATCAATGAGGCAGCGGGTCTCGAATGCATCACCAGGATCGGTGAACGGAGTACGCGCGAGCGAAAAGGCTCTAAGAGTGTCATCAGCGATAACCAGCAATAGGCTTGCCAAGCCTTGGTTCCAGAGCGCGCCGTGAAGATCGATAATTTTGGCACGATCGTAAACATCGGCTTCGAGAATGGCGACCGTGGGAACTCCTTGGACACAGAAGATCGCTGAAACGCCCATTTCATTGAGTGCGGCGCGGATCGCTGGTGCATGCGGCACGTCGCTAACGGCGTCGGCTGACTCGTAAAGTTCGGGCGAATGCCGATGAGTAAGTCCCAACCGGTCTTTCCACTCCGGCGCCAATGCGGAGGCTAGGACCGTGGTCATGCTCGTTTTCCGCGCTGCTCAGGCTGCGTGGTTACAGAAGTCGGGGGAAATTGTAGGTAGCCTTGCACTTCATCGGTTTCGGTGGCTATCAGCGCGGAGCGAAGCCGAGCTATGATCCGCCCACAAGGAACGTGAATACTCGAGGCGTCCAGCGACGGGCGATGCGGCGCGTTCACGTCCACAAGGCGAAGGTTGTCGACCTCGATCAGAGCAATGCAGTTTTCAAGCGACAGCCATGACCTTCCCCGACACTCCATAAAGAGTTGATCGAAACGCTCCCCGACAGTTCCAACACGGACACCAAAATCCTTGACGAGTTCGGCGACAATTGCCATCGCAACAACGTCCCCAGGTGTGAAGCTAGGTGCATGCCCCTTATGGGTTGCCAGCGCAGGAATGGCATCGCGCCACGTGCGAAACGCATCTACCGAAATGGACAGCAGCTCGCGGATCTGACTTTGAGTGTAACGCATTCGCTCATGCTAGTATGGAAAACGGCCCAGATCAACGCGGGATGAACCCCCGATGCGTTCCCTGTGTGTTCTTCTGCCATTTTTTTTGGCGAAGCTGCTTCGGTTGACCGCGCACGGCGTCTTCATATCCGGCTTGTTGAGAACCATTCTGATGACCGCGCCACACGGGGGGCTACGCATTGGAGCGCTCATAGTGTAGGCGTTCGGGTAGCCGCTAGTCCGCAAAGCGTTTAATATCAGGTGATTGACTTGGGCAGAGCTGAACGCGGTGTGTGTGACGCTTAAATCGTTTATTATCAAGGGATTAAATCTAGAATGCCAATTGCCACCATGAATGAGCTTACTTTTGCCGGGTGGTTGGCAGAGTTCACGGCAGTGAGGACCGCAGCGAGAGATGCGGCGGGAGAAATCACGCTCGTCGCCGCAGCCGCAATCGAGGAACGTCAGGTTGATGAAAAAGGGACTGTCCGGCGCTGCGATATCAGGTTCAACAGCCCCCGAGGTCGGAAACTCGCAAGCGGAGAGCTCAAGCGACCGGAAGTTCCCGAGGGCCGGGACGTTCGTAGCGAGGCACTCCGGGCTGACGCGCGGCGAAAAGCGCTAGCCCGTGGGCTGCCCTATTACTTCACTTGCAATATTGCTCAGGTCGCACTGTACGAGGTCGCTGCTACACCTAGCGAGGAAGACCAAGAAGTCGATTTCGTTGAGCTCGCCCCGATAAAGAATTCTTCCGAGGCTCCGGCTTACCGGGAAAAAATCCGGGAGGAATGGACACGCTTTCTGGACCGCCTGGAGAACAGGTTGGCGGCCGTCGAGCGAAGGAGGCCGTCGGTCACTTCGGGTGACGTGGTGGCATTGAGGGATGGCATTTTCGCAATATCGTCGGAAGCTGCCCAGAGGGTCATGCGGCGTCTAGCGGCGGATCCAGCCTTGATCGAGGAAGTGCGAACCGAGGCAACTGCTTCCTTTAACTTCCCCGCCACCCTCAACCCGGCCCTGTCTGCACGCTTCATGGAAGAAGTGGTTCAAATTTTGAGATTTGGCGCTTTTGTGGTCGCGCAGAAGCTAGTTCTCTACCGTGTGCTCGAAGACTCCGGCCCCCGGCGAACGGAACCCTTCACACTCGACGCACTGACGCTGTCCGCGAACTCTACTGACCCACAGGCCATCCGAGCCCAGCTCGACAGTGCGTTTTCGCTAGCGATCAGGCGGTCGGGCGACTTCGAGACCGCATTCCTGCCTGAGCCATTTGTCGACCTGCTGTTTACCGACCCGGAGGGCCTGGTTGAAGCCAGAGAGTGTTGGGTCGGCAAGGCATGGAGCGAGCTGCTTGATGCAGTCTCCGGCGCCTCTTGGCTGAGTATTTCCCAGAACATTGTGGGCCTTTTGTACGAGGTAATCGTCGAAGAGCGGTTCCGCCATCAACTGGGCCAATTCTATACGCCCGAGGACGTCGTAGACATTCTGACCACTTTCGGTGTCAGAGGTCCTGGTGATCTTGTGCTGGACCCGGCTACCGGCGGGGGAAGTTTCCTCCGTTCGGCCTACGCAAGGAAGCGAGCTCTTGGCGCTTCGCACGAACGAACTCTCTCAGACATCTGGGGCAGTGAAATCACAGCATTCGCAGCGGAATTAAGCACGGTCACCCTGGCAACCAGCGACACCCACGAAGCTGCCGCTTACCCGCGCGTGCTACTCAAGGACTTCTTCGAGCTACGCCCAGGACTGAAGACCCATCTCGAAATCCCTGGCATTTTGGGCCGACTCTCGATCCCCGATGCCTTTGATGCCGTGGTAGGAAACCCACCGTATATCTCTTACAGGCATCTCACCAATCTCGACACCATCGTCAATGCTTTGGCAAAAGACGCCACGCTGCTCCTTCCTAAATTTAGCGGGAAAAGCGATGCCTACCTTTGGTTCATCGTCCACGCCACCAGCTTTCTTCGGCAAGGCGGCCGGCTGGCCTTCGTGGTCTCATCGGGGATGCTGTTTTCCGACTACGGCATTCCGCTGATCAGGTTTCTGGGGCGCCACTATCGGATAAGGGGCGTGGTGGATTCCATCGTTGAACGATGGTTTCCAGAAGCCGACACAAATACCATCCTTCTTCTCCTTGAACGCGAAAACGACGCCGCGACGCGCGAAGCCAACGAAATACGTTTCGTTCGTCTGCGTCGCCCCTTGGCGCAGATCATGCCGAGTCCAGGCGCGGCAGATCGCCGTGACGCGATTGAGAGTTTCCTTGATGACATGTTGGATGGACCCGTTGATGTGCTCGACCCGCGAATGCAAATCAACCGGGTTGCTCAGGGCGTGGACGGGGGTCTGACACTCACGGAGGCGGATGAAGGCCCGGACCTATTGGAGGAGGACGAATGAGCACTGCAACTATCCTAGAGCGGCTTGTTGACAAGGCCTCCTACGCCCCGGGCGCCGTCAGCGTGCGGTGGGGACAATTGCTTCGGTCGAATCCGACCTTGAAGGATGAGCTTGCAGCTCTGGCGGCTGGTCAACAACTGAGTTCGCTCGGCGAAATGGGCAAGTTGCACAGCGGCGTGGTCCCTAGGGCGAACGCCTACTTTATCGTTCGAGAGCTTCCATTCGACCAGGTTCCGGCCCGACTTCACCTGACCCGGTCGGATATGAAACGGGTAGCCGCAGTGGTCGATGGCATGGACTTCGTCTGTAAGATCGAGCGCGAGTTCCTTAAGCCTATTCTTAAAGGCCCAGATAGCCTGGAAAGCGCGTTTTCACTGCGGCGCTCGCAGATGCGCCTTTTCGATGTCAAAGATTCGAAAGAAGCGCTCGACGCGAAGTCGGCAACCGGCGCGTTGGCGTACCTGAAGCGCGGTGAAACCGTGGCCTATAACAACTCTAACGACCCGCTCAAAGGAGGCATCCCGGCGAAGCGGAGCCAGGTCAAAAACAGAAAACCATATTGGTACTCGCTCCAATCGGACGCCGCGCCTGCTGCCACGCGGATTGTTCTTCCCGAACACCATGACCGGCGTTACGTTTTCACTATGGTTGATGCGGCTGACACCAGCGTGATTATCGACACTTTGTATTCTTTCGCTCCAACTGATGACCAAGACGCGGCGTTCATACATGCCGGCCTGAATAGCTTGCTCGGATGGTACCAAGTCGAACTGAGAGGACGCTCGCAGCACGGCGATGGCGTTCTCAAGGTCAAGATACCCGATTACCGAGGTATCCTGCTGGCGAACCCTTCGACGGTTAGCGCTCAAAGGAAGGCCGAGGCCTTAAAAGCTTTCGCCGAGCTAGCCGGATGCGGTTCAGGGCCAAGCCTTGAGGAACTCGGCACAGCCGAGAGGCTTGCATTCGATACCGCTTATCTGCGCGCTTGCGGATTTTCCGATCCGGCCAACGCTGTTTTGCTCTTGGAGCAGGAACTTCGTGCCCTTGCGGGCGAACGGGTTGAACGCAAGCTCTCTGTCGCGGATGCCAAAATCAGTCGCCGCAAGGCAACCAACGTCGCCGCTAGCGTCGAAGCCTATGCATCTCGCATAGTTGGCGCAATGCCCGCTTATCCGGATCCGCGCACCTTTAGAAATGCCGGGGAGGCGACTTCTAAGATCTCTATAATCGCGCCTGTAGACGGGCCCTTGCTGATCGGGACTGGGCTGTTTGACCTTGGGGAAGTTTCCGTAGGAGGCACGCTTGTGGCGAGGACCGGAAGCCTTGAGGCGGCCAGCTTGGTGAGGGCCATACTTTTGTTGGAACCCACCGCGAAAGAGATTGAACTTCCTGTCGGACAACGACTGCAGCGCTTAACGGCAGAATGGCAGAGCGCCGTGCAGCGTTGGGATGGCGAGTTCAAGCGAGCGGCAGAGCGTTTCCTTACTGGAGTCTCTGACCGGCGCACCCGAGATGCAGTTGTGAATATCGCCCTAGAGACCTTGCGAGCCAAATAAGGTCGCCCACCAATGGCCGGTACAAAGAGTACGCGCAGACGCAATCTATCGGACCCGCTGACCGAAGATATCTGGCCTCCCATGCCTGTGGGGCGCCTGGCCTGTTACACGAAGCTTTGGCAGCTCGAATTGTGGTTGCGGGAAATCGTCTACGTAGAGCTAAGCGCGCGGTATGGAACAGCCTGGGCGGACCAGATTGATGTTCAATCAACTAAGCGCTCGCAGAGGCCTCCCAAAAAACGTCCGCAATTAGCCGGGACTCGTTCGATACAAGCCGATAGCCGACTAACGCATATGCCGACGCGCGAGCGCAGCCCGCTGAGCTATATCGCCTTCGACGCGCTCCTGAAGATTATCAGCAGACATCGACGGCTGTTCGCACCTTACCTACCGGTCAAATCTGTATGGGACGCCCGTCTCGAAGAAATCCGTCAAATTCGCAATCGGGTAGCTCATTTTCGAAATGGACACCCGGCGGATCTCCAGCGGGTGACCCAGATGCTTGACGATATCGACAAAGGCGTCTGGAGATTTGTTACAACCTACAATGAGACCCACCCGATTTATCCGGCCAAGCGAGACCCGGTAGCTAGGCAGTTCACCACACTTGACCCATTTCCTTGGTCCGCCGCAGGCGACGGAATCGCTCGGTTTGGCATCGCCCCTCCCGACATGCGTTTTGGCGTGACAATAGAGGCCTTGCGTCGGCCGTGGCTGCTTGCCAAGCCGACAGGGCAGATTGCGGGCAGGTACGGCTATCTCTACGATGTGCATATTACCGCACGGCAGGGGCGTGGGCTCGACTATCTCCGCTTTCTTCAAGCCACAAAGCGTTACCATCCCCTCTGCTGCCACATCGTTCTCGACCGGATGGGTAATGGTGTGCGTCTTACGATGCCGGCGGTCAACGGAGCCGCGCAAATAGTAGACGGCATCGATAAATTCCTCACCGCGACCCAGCACGCACTTCTGCCTTCCCCTAATGCCCAAGACGTCCAGTTGATCGTCGACGACTGGCCCGAATACGTATTGGCCTCTGACAATCCGATGGCGTTTCTTAGCCCAGCCATGCCATCCCGCATGACACGTGGTTCAGAAGGCTAATCCGACCAGCCTCTGGCAGCAATTTTTTGGCCGCCAGGTTGGCCGTGACGGCACCCCAATCCTCGCATCGAAGGCAGACGGCCTCGGCATGATCCGGTGACGCGTGCATGGGTGCGGCCCTTTCTGGACCGTGCGGCAATGGGGAGCAGGCTGCTACAGGCCGCGCCGCAGGCAAGGGCAAGCCCTCCTTCTCTTCGTTCCGGCCCTTCGGGTGCATGCGCCGCCTTGGCCCTCCGCCGCTGGAGGCTCCCGCCGCAACGGCGGTCCAGAAAGGAGCCAACCATGCCAACGAAGCGCGACACCTATCAGATCATTACCGACACCATTCTCGAAGCCCTCGAAACCTGCGGGCCTTGCGAACGACCTTGGGTCGGCCCGTCGCTGACCATGCCGGTCAACGCCGTGTCTGGCCACGAATATCGCGGCACCAACGTGGTCATGCTGTGGCTCGCCGCCCGAGAGGCCGGCTACCCGGCAAATGCCTGGGCGACCTTCAAGCAATGGTCGGAGAGGGGCGCGACCGTCCGCAAGGGCGAGAAAGGCACGCCGATCATCTGGTTCCAGATGCTCGAACGCAAGGACGCCGATGACGCCGACACCGACGAGGATGGCCGCCGCATTCCCTGCGCCCGCCTCAGCTGGGTGTTCAACGCCGGGCAGGTCGATGGCTACCAGCCCGAGCAAGCCCGCATGTCGGAAGACAACCAAGTGTCCCCGATTGCGCAGGCCGATGCCTTGGTCGCTGCAAGCCGAGCCAAGATCACCCATGAGGGCGCACAGGCTTTCTATAGGCCCGGCACCGACGAAATCGTCCTGCCGCCCCAGCATCTGTTCACCGGCACGTCGACCAGCAGCGCCACTGAGGCCTACTATGGAGTCATGCTCCACGAACTGACCCACTGGACGGCGCCGCGCCTCCAGCGCGAATTTGGTATGCGCTTCGGCGATAACGCCTACGCGGCCGAAGAACTGGTTGCCGAGCTGGGAGCCGCTTTCCTTGGCGCAAAGCTGGGCATCGAGGCGGAGCCACGCGCTGACCACGCCAAGTACCTGGCCAGCTGGATCAAGCTCCTGAAGGGCGACCGCAGGGCGTTTATCACCGCCGCCAGCAAGGCCTCTGAAGCCAGCGATTACCTGCTGGCCTTCAGAGCCCGGGAGGTGGAGGACGCGGCCTGATGGTCGCCTTTCTCCAACCTACGCCCGTCACTGCTCCGAGAGATGGCTCGACCGATTTGACCTGAGCCGCCCACAATAAAGGCGTGGCGTGTCATGGGCGGCGCGTTCATCGCGTGCTACCGAGCCTTGCCGATCGGCCTACGTTTTGGAGGGCCGACGTTGCTCCCGCGCTCCCACATCCCTCCGCCCACGGCAGCTGAAATTAAGCGCGGATGCTCGTTAAGAAGCCGGGCAATGCGCGCCTTATCATCCAGGGCAATGCCTGCATGTTCATCCAGCCAGCGCACGACATCAGCCACCTCGAACGTCGATTGCACGGTGAGGATCGCCGCCTGCGCCTCGTCAACCAATTTGCGTAGTTCGTCGTCGTCCATTTTGCTCCGTCCTATCTATGATAAAGGACATTATCACAGATGCCGGTGCCGCAATCCGTTGAAAAGACAGGATTGCCTTACACAAATCCTTGCACATCAATTCATAACCGGCTATAAGTGTTGTATTAACAACGAGATGCGCAAAGGCTAGTCGGTCTCCAAAACCGCAGGTCGTAGGTTCGAGCCCTGCTGCCCGTGCCATTTTCCTCGCTGGAATCCGGCATTTTAGAAACGTTGTTTTGGCTCCTCGTTTGGTTGGGCTGAAGCCGCGTACTCGACGAGCCCATCCGACGTTCCGAAGGCATGCGCAGAGCGAGAGCGCTGATGCGCAATGCCGAAGTCGGCGTATTTCCACGAACCGATTTCGTTGATTCAACTGCCATTGGCGAGCCAATTGCCATTTGCGTTCACAATTCAGAATAGGCCTATTTTGCTGCCGCCGGCTGCTTTTCAGCGGCTGCGAATTATTGGAAGCGGGATGCTGGCCTGGCTTCTGGAATTTTTTTGAATAGGGCTCTTGAACCGGTTTTCAGCCCTTCCTAATTCGTTTCCCGCCGAGGCCGATTGGCTTGGCAAAAGGCGGCGCTGCTGGGCGGCGCTCTTGTACCCATGTTGCTTCAAGGAGAATGTGGCTATGAGAACCTTTGACTCTCTCTATCGCAGCACCGTCGGTTTTGACCGTCTTTTCGACATGCTCGACAATGGTACGCGGCCCGACTGGCCGCCCTATAACATCGAGAAGGTCGACGAGAACGGCTACCGTATCTAGATGGCCATCGCGGGCTTCAGCCAGGATGAGGTTGAGCTGACCCAGCATGGACCCGAACTGGTCGTGGTAGGCAAGAAGGTTGATGACCAGAGCGGACGCCAGCTGCTGCACCAGGGCATCGCCTACCGCAGTTTCAGCCAGACGTTCAAGCTTGCCGACCACATGAAGATCAAGGCAGCAAACCTTGAGAACGGTCTCCTGACCATCGACATCGTCCGTGAGATTCCCGAAGAGCTGAAGCCGCGCCGCATCAGCATCGGGGCCGGCGACGCCCAGGTGGGCGGCAAGCAGATCGCCCAGGATACGGAACGCACCCGCAAAGCGGCCTGATCGTATCGATTCAGTTATCCCTGCGGTCCGCCTCCCGGCTTCGGCCGGGAGGCCCAGATTGCGGAGAATGGAGATGGACAACTTCTACGAGACACCGACACTTTCTGCGGCACGCTCGGGCAAAATTGAAACTTCTTTGTGCCTGCTCGACAATCCAGACAACGTCATCAACCATCCACGCCTCAGCCGTGGAGAAAAGCGGGCACTGCTTTCCTCGTGGGCGTCCGATGCCTGCGCGGTGGAAAACCAGCCTGCCTTGCGCCGCCTGGACAACGGCACGGTAATCCCTGTCGACCAGATTCTGAGGGCGTTGAAGGCTCTGGATGAGAAACCCACGCTGGGGAAAGAGACTTCAGGCCGGGTGCTGCCTTGGCGACCCTCCTCGCGCCGCAGCGTTCTCAAAGCTTGGCGGCATAGTGGCCGTTCTTTCGGCCCCGACGATGACGACGACCCGCCCCCGTGCCCGGCAGTGATCGCGCCGCGCCCACGCCCACCACGCGGAATGGGCGCAGTGGCCGGGGTCGAACTCGCCTGCGCCTGAGCTAACCCTGGGTTGATCCAGCTGCCTCGGCATGGGCAGCTGGATTCCAATCTTGCGTGCGCTTCATTTGGTTTCCAAAACAGCAGGTCGCAGGTTCGTCCGCAACGCCATTTCCTCGAACTTGTAATCACGTGCCTGATTTCCGGATGCACCCCTGGAATGGGGTCTGGCATTGAAAAACGGCAGGTGGCTTGCCATATTGGGCGAACTGAGGCATAAGGCCCCGATAGCCGGGACGGGACGACTGGATGGTTCCGAGGCGGCGTTTGGTCATAAAGCGGACACTTGCCACTTGCGTGGATCAAGAATCGGTTTTATGTAGACACAACAGACACGCGACGCGTGGAGCTGGGAAGCCGGCTTTACGCGTCCGATTTGCATGGGCGAAAATGGCGCTGATTCGGCGCCGACTTGAACCCAGGCGGCACGTCCCGGCCAGCGGGATCATCCAGGAGACCCGGCCAACGGGTCTTGAAGACAGAGCGGCATATGGCTTCGAAAACCACAAATCCTTTCGTCTTTCTCCAGCAGGTCCGCGCGGAGACCGCCAAGGTGACTTGGCCGTCGCGCCGGGAGACGATGATCTCGACGGTGATGGTGCTCGTATTCGCGGTCATCGCGATGATCTTTTTCTTCACCGCCGACGTGGCCATGGGCTACGCGATCGAGCGGTTACTGAGCCTCGGCCATTAAGTCCGGCGATTACGGAGAAGTCTTGAAATGACCGCGCGCTGGTACATCGTCCACGCCTATTCGAACTTCGAAAAGAAGGTCGCTGAGGACATTGAGAACAAGGCCAAGCAGAAGGGCCTGTCCGCCGATATCGAACAGATCGTGGTGCCGACCGAGAAGGTCGTCGAAATCCGCCGCGGCCGCAAGGTCGATGCCGAGCGCAAGTTCTTTCCGGGCTATGTGCTGCTCAAGGCCAATCTGACCGATGCGGTGTTCTCGCTGGTCAAGAACACGCCGAAGGTCACCGGCTTCCTCGGTGACTCCAAGCCGGTGCCGATCACCGAAGCCGAGGCGCAGCGCATCCTGAACCAGGTTCAGGAAGGCGTCGAGCGGCCGAAGCCCTCGGTCACCTTCGAGATCGGCGAGGCGATCCGCGTTTCGGATGGTCCGTTCGCCTCCTTCAACGGTTTCGTCCAGGAAGTGGACGAGGAGCGGGCGCGGCTCAAGGTGGAAGTTTCGATCTTCGGGCGCGCCGTGCCGGTCGATCTGGAATTCGGACAGGTCGAAAAGGGCTGATCCGAAAACCTGCGCCGGTTCGCCGGCAAGGGGAGGCGGCGCGGAAAGTGCGCGGCCATGAGCGGGTGGGAGGCGAATGCGGCTTTAGCCGGCCGCGCGGACCGCACCACCAGACTGCAACCGCCGGTGTTCCCGATACTGGGGCCGGCATGAGACAAAGGCAGGAAAGAGATGGCTAAGAAAATTGCAGGCCAGCTCAAGCTCCAGGTCAAAGCGGGATCGGCTACGCCGTCTCCGCCGATCGGCCCGGCACTTGGTCAGCGCGGCATCAACATCATGGAATTCTGCAAGGCGTTCAACGCGCAGACCCAGGAAATGGAAAAGGGATCGCCGATCCCGGTCGTCATCACCTATTACCAGGACAAGTCCTTCACCTTCGTCATGAAGACGCCGCCGGTGAGCTACTTCCTGAAAAAGGCGGCGAACTTGACGTCAGGTTCGAAAGAGCCGGGCAAGATCAAGGCCGGCACGATCGGTCGCGACAAGGTGCGCGCCATCGCCGAACAGAAGATGAAGGATCTGAACGCAAACGACGTCGAGGCGGCCATGCGCATGGTCGAGGGCTCCGCCCGCTCGATGGGCCTGGAAGTGGTGGGCTGAGATCATGGCAAAGATTGCAAAGCGTGTATCGAAGTCCCGCGACGGCATCGACCCCAACAAGGCCTATGCCCTTGGTGAGGCGCTGAAGCTGCTCAAGGACCGTTCGACGGTGAAGTTCGACGAGACCATCGAAGTTGCGATGAACCTCGGCGTCGACCCGCGCCATGCCGACCAGATGGTCCGCGGCGTGGTCAACCTGCCGAACGGCACCGGCCGCTCTGTCCGCGTCGCCGTGTTCGCACGTGGCGGCAAGGCCGATGAGGCTCGCGCCGCCGGCGCCGACATCGTCGGTGCCGAGGATCTGGTCGACATCGTCCAGAAGGGCACGATCGACTTCGATCGCTGCATCGCCACGCCGGACATGATGCCGCTGGTCGGCCGTCTGGGCAAGGTGCTGGGCCCGCGCGGCATGATGCCGAACCCGAAGGTCGGCACCGTCACCACCGACGTCGCCGCCGCCGTCAAGGCATCGAAGGGCGGCGCTGTCGAGTTCCGCGTCGAGAAGGCCGGCATCGTTCATGCCGGCGTCGGCAAGGTCTCGTTCGACGTCAAGGCGCTGGAAGAAAACGTCCGCGCCTTCGCCGATGCCGTGACCAAGGCAAAGCCGGCTGGCGCCAAGGGCAACTACGTCAAGAAGGTGTCGGTCACCTCGACGATGGGCCCGGGCCTCAAGCTCGACGTCTCGACGCTCGCAGCGTCTTGATACGAACATCTGGATCGGCTGCCAAGGCGCTGATCCGCAAGTGAATTCCGGGCCTCCGACTTGTCGGCGGCCCGGTACCGGAAGTCGAGAGGCTTCCGGACATCCTGTCCGAGATTGCAGGCGGCCCAGAAGCCTTAATTGAATTGGGCCTGCATGAGACGGGTGAAAACCGGACAACGGAGCGACAAGCTCCAATGAAAGGTTCGAACCGTGTTTGCCTTTTGTCTGCGCATCTCCGGCTTGCCGTCGATGTGGCGAAAGGGGGCAGGATCCTCGAGCGTCGTTCGGGAGATCTGTAATGGATGGCCCGGCCGGCAAAAAGGCAACCCGACGCCTGTCCCACTAGCGGGGCAGGGGTCAACTGGAGATAGGCAGTGGACAGAGCGGAAAAACGCGAACTCGTCACGGGCCTGAATGGTGCTTTTGCAGGCGCTGGTTCAGTCGTCGTGGCCCACTACGCCGGTATCACCGTCGCGCAAATGAACGACCTTCGGTCGAAAATGCGCGCTGCCGGTGGCACCGTCAAAGTCGCGAAGAACCGTCTCGCCAAAATCGCTCTTCAGGGCACGGACTCCGCATCGATCATCGACCTGTTCAAGGGACAGACGCTGATCGCTTATTCGGAGGATCCGATTGCGGCGCCGAAGGTCGCGTCCGATTTCGCCAAGGGAAATGACAAGTTGGTCATTCTCGGCGGCGCAATGGGCACCACCTCGCTCAACGCCGACGGTGTGAAGGCACTCGCCACACTTCCGTCGCTCGATGAGCTGCGCGCCAGGCTGGTTGGCATGATCGCCACGCCGGCAACCCGGATCGCCCAGATCGTCAATGCGCCAGCGGCTTCGGTCGCGCGCGTCATCGGCGCTTACGCCCGGAAGGACGAGGCGGCATGAGGCCGTTCCTCGCTATCACAAACACACGTTCGAACCTGATGAAGGAATACAACAATGGCTGATCTGGCAAAGATCGTAGACGACCTTTCGAAGCTGACCGTCCTCGAGGCGGCCGAGTTGTCGAAGCTTCTGGAAGAAAAGTGGGGCGTTTCGGCTGCTGCTCCGGTGGCGGTCGCCGCTGCCGGCGGCGCTGCCGCTGCTGCTGCTCCGGCTGAGGAAAAGACGGAATTCGACGTCGTCCTCACCGAGGCAGGCGCTCAGAAGATCAACGTCATCAAGGAAGTCCGCGCCATCACCGGCCTGGGCCTCAAGGAAGCCAAGGATCTGGTCGAAGCAGCTCCGAAGCCGGTCAAGGAAGCCGTTTCCAAGGCTGACGCTGAGAAGTTCAAGGCCCAGCTGGAAGCAGCCGGCGCCAAGGTCGACCTGAAGTAAGCGTAAAAGCGGCGGGCGGCCTCGCGCCGTCCGCCACTCCCTTCATCAGAGGGGAGGATGCGTAGCGCGAGATGTACGAGAACCTCTTTCCTGAGGGCCGAAACCGGCCTTCAGGAAACGGGTTTTCTCCCGTTTTAGCCGTCGCCGCCAGGCGGCGGGAAACAGATCAGGGGCCGCCGCCGAGGTGGCCGCGCATGCAAGGTGAGCCGCGGCGAGGCTCGCCCCGAGTTTATAGCTAAGGAGCGACGATGGCCCAGACCCAGACTTTCAATGGCCGCAGACGCGTACGCAAGTTCTTCGGAAAGATTCCGGAAGTTGCGGAGATGCCGAACCTGATCGAGGTTCAAAAAGCATCCTATGACCAGTTCCTGATGGTGGCGGAGCCCAAGGGTGGGCGTCCGGACGAGGGACTGCAGGCCGTTTTCAAGTCGGTTTTCCCGATCTCCGATTTCTCCGGCTCCTCGATGCTGGAGTTCGTGAAGTACGAGTTCGAAGGACCGAAATTCGACGTTGACGAATGCCGTCAGCGCGACCTGACCTATGCCGCGCCACTCAAGGTGACGCTGCGCCTCATCGTGTTCGATATCGACGAGGATACCGGCGCAAAGTCGATCAAGGACATCAAGGAGCAGGACGTCTATATGGGCGACATGCCGCTCATGACGCTCAACGGCACCTTCATCGTCAATGGCACGGAGCGCGTCATCGTCTCGCAGATGCACCGTTCGCCGGGCGTCTTCTTCGACCATGACAAGGGCAAGTCGCACTCCTCGGGCAAGCTTTTGTTTGCGGCGCGCGTCATTCCCTATCGCGGTTCGTGGCTCGACATCGAGTTCGATTCCAAGGACGTCGTGCACGCCCGCATCGACCGCCGCCGCAAGATTCCGGTGACGTCGCTCTTGATGGCGCTCGGCATGGACGGCGAAGAAATCCTGTCGACCTTCTACAACAAGATCACCTACAAGCGCGCCGGCGACCACTGGCGCATCCCGTTCAACGTCGAGCGTTTCCGCGGCCTGAAGGCCGTTGGCGACCTCGTCGATGCCGACACCGGCGAAGTTGTCGTCGAGGCCGGCAAGAAGATCACCGCCCGCCAGGCAAGAGGGCTTGGCGAAAAGGGTCTGAAGGCGATCAAGGCGACCGACGAGGATCTGCTCGGCAATTACCTGGCCGAGGACATCGTCAACTACGGCACCGGGGAGATTTTCCTCGAAGCCGGCGACGAGATCGACGAAAAGACGCTGAAGGTGCTGCTCGGCACGGGCGAAAGCGAGATCAAGGTTCTCGACATCGACCACGTCAATGTCGGCGCCTACATCCGCAATACGCTCAACGTCGACAAGAACGAGAGCCGCCAGGACGCACTGTTCGACATCTACCGTGTCATGCGCCCGGGCGAGCCGCCGACGCTTGAAACCGCCGAAGCCATGTTCAACTCGCTATTCTTCGACTCGGAGCGCTACGACCTGTCGGCCGTCGGCCGCGTCAAGATGAACATGCGCCTCGAGCTCAAGGCTGAGGATACCGTGCGCGTGCTGCGCAAGGACGACATCCTGGCGGTGGTCAAGACGCTGGTCGAACTGCGCGACGGCAAGGGCGAGATCGACGACATCGACAATCTCGGCAACCGCCGCGTGCGTTCCGTCGGCGAGCTGATGGAGAACCAGTACCGCGTCGGCCTGCTGCGCATGGAGCGCGCGATCAAGGAACGTATGTCCTCGATCGAGATCGACACGGTGATGCCGCAGGACCTGATCAACGCCAAGCCGGCGGCTGCCGCCGTACGCGAGTTCTTCGGTTCCTCGCAGCTGTCGCAGTTCATGGATCAGACCAACCCGCTGTCGGAGATCACCCACAAGCGCCGCCTGTCGGCACTTGGACCGGGCGGTCTGACCCGCGAGCGCGCCGGCTTCGAAGTGCGGGACGTGCACCCGACGCATTACGGCCGCATCTGCCCGATCGAGACGCCGGAAGGCCCGAACATCGGTCTGATCAACTCGCTGGCGACCTTCGCGCGCGTCAACAAGTACGGCTTCATCGAAAGCCCGTACCGCAAGATCGTCAACGGCAAGCTGACCAATGAGGTCGTCTATCTCTCCGCTATGGAAGAGTCCAAGCACCACGTCGCGCAGGCCAATGCCGAGCTCGACAAGAATGGTGGTTTCGTCGACGAATTCGTCATTTGCCGCAGCGCCGGCGAAGTGATGATGGCGCCGCGCGAAAACGTCGATCTGATGGACGTGTCGCCCAAGCAGATGGTGTCCGTGGCCGCGGCGCTGATCCCGTTCCTCGAGAACGACGACGCCAACCGCGCGCTGATGGGCTCCAACATGCAGCGTCAGGCCGTGCCGCTGGTGCGCGCCGAAGCGCCGTTCGTAGGCACCGGCATGGAGCCGATCGTTGCCCGTGACTCGGGCGCCGCCATCGGCGCCCGCCGCGGCGGCATCGTCGACCAGGTGGACGCGACGCGTATCGTCATCCGCGCCACGGAAGATCTCGATCCCGGCAAGTCGGGCGTCGACATCTACCGGCTGATGAAGTTCCAGCGTTCGAACCAGAACACCTGCATCAACCAGCGTCCGCTGGTGCGCATGGGCGACCGCGTCAACAAGGGCGACATCATCGCCGACGGTCCGTCGACCGAGCTCGGCGATCTGGCGCTCGGCCGCAACGTGCTGGTCGCGTTCATGCCGTGGAACGGCTACAACTACGAGGACTCGATCCTGCTCTCCGAGCGCATCGTGGCCGACGACGTCTTCACCTCGATCCACATCGAGGAATTCGAGGTCATGGCCCGCGACACCAAGCTTGGACCGGAGGAAATCACACGCGACATTCCGAACGTTTCGGAAGAAGCGCTGAAGAACCTCGACGAAGCCGGCATCGTCTATATCGGCGCGGAAGTGCAGCCGGGCGACATCCTGGTCGGCAAGATCACGCCGAAGGGCGAAAGCCCGATGACGCCGGAAGAAAAGCTCCTGCGCGCCATCTTCGGTGAAAAGGCGTCCGACGTTCGCGACACTTCGATGCGCATGCCTCCGGGCACCTTCGGCACCGTCGTCGAAGTGCGCGTCTTCAACCGCCACGGCGTCGAGAAGGACGAGCGCGCCATGGCGATCGAACGCGAGGAGATCGAACGCCTCGCCAAGGACCGCGACGACGAGCAGGCGATCCTCGACCGCAACGTCTATTCGCGCCTTTCCGACGTTCTCGTCGGCAAGGAAGCGATTGCCGGGCCGAAGGGCTTCAAGAAGGGCTCGAAGCTGTCGAAGGACACGCTGGACGAGTATCCGCGTTCGCAGTGGTGGCAGTTTGCGGTGGAGAACGAAAAGCTCCAGAGCGAACTGGAAGCCCTGCGTGGCCAGTACGACGATTCCAAGAAGGCGCTCGAGCAGCGCTTCATGGACAAGGTCGAGAAGGTCCAGCGCGGCGACGAAATGCCTCCGGGCGTCATGAAGATGGTCAAGGTCTTCGTGGCCGTGAAGCGCAAGATGCAGCCGGGCGACAAGATGGCCGGACGTCACGGCAACAAGGGTGTCGTGTCGCGCATCGTTCCGGTCGAGGACATGCCTTTCCTCGAGGACGGCACGCATGCCGATATCGTGCTCAACCCGCTGGGTGTGCCGAGCCGCATGAATGTCGGCCAGATCCTGGAAACGCATCTGGGCTGGGCATGCGCGGGCATGGGCAAGAAGATCGGCGAGCTGATCGACGCGTACAAGACGGCTGGAGACATCAAGCCGTTGCGCAAGACGCTCGAGAGCTTCATCCCAGCCAACGACCGCAACGAGCCGGTCCGCGAATATGACGACGAGAGCATCGTTCGCCTCAGCGAGCAGATGCGCCGCGGCGTCTCTATCGCGACACCGGTGTTCGACGGCGCGCATGAAGTCGACATCAACATCATGCTGGAGCAGGCGGGCCTGCACACCAGCGGTCAGTCGCAGCTCTATGACGGACGCACCGGCGAGCCGTTCGATCGCAAGGTGACGATGGGCTATATCTATATGCTCAAGCTTCACCACCTGGTGGACGACAAGATCCACGCGCGTTCGATCGGTCCGTACTCGCTCGTTACCCAGCAGCCGCTGGGCGGCAAGGCGCAGTTCGGTGGCCAGCGCTTCGGCGAAATGGAGGTCTGGGCGCTGGAAGCCTATGGCGCCGCCTACACGCTGCAGGAAATGCTGACGGTGAAGTCGGACGATGTCGCCGGCCGCACCAAGGTCTACGAGGCGATCGTGCGCGGCGACGACACGTTCGAGGCCGGCATTCCCGAGAGCTTCAACGTGCTCGTCAAGGAAATGCGGTCTCTCGGCCTCAATGTCGAGCTGGAGAATACCAAGCTCGACGACAACCCTGTCCGGCTGCCAGATGCTGCCGAATAGGGGCGCGGCCGAGTAAGCAAGACATCCGGTCGCGGAACGCCGCGACCGGATGCAACAAATTCTACGGCCAGTGGGCCGACCACTCAGCGGGCATTTGGCCCGCGTTAGATGCAAGGGGTTTTCGAGGACCCCGAAAAGGAGAACGGCATGAACCAAGAGGTCATGAATCTCTTCAATCCGCAGGCGCCGGCGCAGGTGTTCGATTCCATCCGGATATCGCTCGCCAGCCCTGAGAAGATTCTGTCCTGGTCGTTCGGCGAGATCAAGAAGCCGGAGACCATCAACTACCGCACCTTCAAGCCGGAGCGTGACGGTCTGTTCTGCGCGCGCATTTTTGGCCCGATCAAGGACTATGAATGCCTGTGCGGCAAGTACAAGCGCATGAAGTACAAGGGCGTCATCTGCGAAAAGTGCGGCGTCGAAGTCACGCTGTCGCGCGTTCGCCGCGAACGCATGGGCCACATCGAGCTGGCGGCACCTGTCGCTCACATCTGGTTCCTGAAGTCGCTGCCGTCGCGCATCGGCACACTGCTCGACATGACGCTGAAGGACATCGAGCGCGTCCTCTACTTCGAGAACTACATCGTCACCGAGCCTGGCCTCACCGCGCTGAAGGAGCACCAGCTGCTCAGCGAGGAAGAGTACATGATCGCCGTCGACGAATATGGCGAGGATTCGTTCACCGCCATGATCGGTGCCGAGGCCATTCATGACCTTCTGGCCGGCATGGACCTGGAGAAGATCGCCGGCGACCTGCGTTCGGAACTGGCTTCTACCACGTCCGAGCTGAAGCAGAAGAAGTATCTGAAGCGGCTCAAGGTCGTCGAGAACTTCATGGAGTCCGGCAACCGTCCGGAATGGATGATCATGAAGGTGGTTCCGGTGATCCCGCCGGACCTGCGCCCGCTGGTCCCTCTGGATGGTGGACGTTTCGCGACGTCCGACCTGAACGATCTCTATCGCCGCGTCATCAACCGCAACAACCGTCTGAAGCGGCTGATCGAGCTGCGCGCCCCCGGCATCATCGTGCGCAATGAAAAGCGCATGCTGCAGGAAGCCGTCGATGCGCTGTTCGACAACGGCCGTCGCGGCCGCGTCATCACCGGCGCCAACAAGCGTCCGCTGAAGTCGCTGTCCGACATGTTGAAGGGCAAGCAGGGCCGGTTCCGCCAGAACCTGCTCGGCAAGCGCGTCGACTATTCGGGCCGTTCGGTCATCGTCACCGGTCCGGAGCTCAAGCTGCACCAGTGCGGCCTGCCGAAGAAGATGGCGCTCGAACTGTTCAAGCCGTTCATCTACGCCCGCCTCGACGCCAAGGGGTTCTCCTCGACCGTCAAGCAGGCCAAGAAGCTGGTCGAGAAGGAGCGTCCGGAAGTCTGGGATATCCTCGACGAGGTCATCCGCGAGCATCCGGTGCTCTTGAACCGTGCACCGACGCTGCACCGCCTCGGCATCCAGGCGTTCGAGCCGATCCTGATCGAAGGCAAGGCGATCCAGCTGCATCCGCTGGTCTGCACGGCCTTCAACGCCGACTTCGACGGCGACCAGATGGCCGTTCACGTGCCGCTCTCGTTGGAAGCGCAGCTTGAAGCCCGCGTGCTGATGATGTCGACCAACAACATCCTGCACCCGGCTTCCGGCGCGCCGATCATCGTGCCTTCGCAGGACATGGTCCTGGGTCTCTACTATCTCTCGATCGTCAATCAGAACGAGCCGGGCGAAGGCATGGTGTTTGCCGACATGGGCGAACTCCAGCACGCGCTCGAGACCAAGGCGGTGACGCTGCACTCCAAGATCAAGGGTCGTTTCCGCACGGTCGACGCCGAAGGCAAGGTCGTGTCGAAAATCTACGACACCACGCCTGGCCGCATGATCATCGGCGAGCTGCTGCCGAAGAACGTCAATGTGCCTTACGAGACGGCCAACCAGGAGATGACCAAGAAGAACATCTCCAAGATGATCGACACCGTCTACCGCCACTGCGGTCAGAAGGAGACGGTCATTTTCTGCGACCGCATCATGGCCCTCGGCTTCAGCCACGCCTGCCGCGCCGGCATTTCGTTCGGCAAGGACGACATGTTGATCCCGGACGCCAAGATCAAGCTGGTTTCCGACACCGAGGCTTTGGCCAAGGAATACGAGCAGCAGTACAATGACGGCCTGATCACGCAGGGCGAGAAGTACAACAAGGTCGTCGACGCCTGGGCGAAGTGCTCGGAAAAGGTCGCCGACGAGATGATGGCCCGCATCAAGGCCGTCGAGTTCGAGGACAGTGGCCGTCAAAAGCCGATGAACTCGATCTACATGATGTCGCATTCGGGTGCGCGTGGTTCGCCCACCCAGATGCGTCAGCTCGCCGGCATGCGCGGCCTGATGGCAAAGCCCTCGGGTGAAATCATCGAGACGCCGATCATCTCGAACTTCAAGGAAGGCCTGACCGTGCTCGAGTACTTCAACTCGACCCACGGCGCCCGCAAGGGTCTGGCCGACACCGCCTTGAAGACGGCGAACTCGGGCTACCTCACCCGTCGTCTGGTCGACGTGGCGCAGGACTGCATCGTCAACTCCGTGGATTGCGGCACCGACAAGGGCCTCACCATGCAGCCGATCGTCGATGCCGGTCAGGTCGTCGCTTCGGTCGGCCAGCGCGTGCTGGGCCGCACCTCGCTCGACGACATCACGCATCCGGTTTCGGGTGAGGTTCTGGTCAAGGCCGGAACGCTGATGGACGAACGTGACGTGGAAAAGATCGAAAAGGCCGGCGTGCAGTCGGTCCGCATTCGCTCGGCACTGACCTGCGAGGTCAGGATAGGCGTCTGTGCGGTCTGCTACGGACGCGATCTGGCCCGCGGCACCCCGGTCAACCAGGGCGAAGCCGTCGGCGTTATCGCGGCGCAGTCGATCGGCGAGCCGGGGACCCAGCTCACCATGCGTACCTTCCACATGGGCGGTACGGCGCAGGTGGTGGACAGCTCGTTCCTTGAAGCCTCGTATGAGGGCAAGGTCGAGATCCGCAACCGCAACGTGGTGCGCAACTCGGACGGCCAGCAGATGGTCATGGGCCGCAACATGGCGGTGCTGATCCTCGACGAAGCCGGCAAGGAGCGTGCCTCGCATCGCCTTACCTATGGTTCGCGCATCTTCGTGGACGATGGCGACAAGGTGAAGCGCGGCCAGCGTATCGCCGAATGGGATCCCTATACCCGCCCCGTCCTCACCGAAATCGAGGGCAAGGTGTCGTACGAGGATCTGGTCGACGGCATTTCCGTTCAGGAAACGGCCGACGAATCGACCGGCATCACCAAGCGCGAGGTTATCGACTGGCGCTCGACGCCACGCGGCAACGACCTCAAGCCGGCGATCGCCATCCTTGACCCCAAGGGCAAGGTCGGCAAGCTGTCGAAGGGCGGCGACGCCCGCTTCCTGCTCTCGGTAGAGGCCATTCTTTCGGTCGAGCCGGGTTCGCAGGTTCGTCCCGGCGACGTTTTGGCGCGTATCCCAATGGAAAGCGCCAAGACCAAGGACATCACCGGCGGTCTGCCGCGTGTTGCCGAACTGTTCGAGGCACGTCGTCCGAAGGATCACGCCATTATCGCCGAGATCGATGGCACGATCCGCTTCGGCCGCGACTACAAGAACAAGCGCCGCATCATCATCGAGCCGCATGACTCGACGCTTGAGCCGGTCGAATACCTGATCCCGAAGGGCAAGCCGTTCCATCTCCAGGACGGCGACGTCATCGAGAAGGGCGACTACATCCTCGACGGCAATCCGGCGCCGCACGACATCCTGGCGATCAAGGGCGTGGAAGCACTTGCTTCCTACCTCGTGAACGAAATCCAGGAAGTCTACCGTCTGCAGGGCGTGTCGATCAACGACAAGCATATCGAGGTGATCGTTCGCCAGATGCTGCAGAAGGTCGAGATCACGGTGCAGGGCGACTCGACCTACATTCCGGGCGACCACGTCGACGTGATCGAACTGGAAGAGGTCAACGAGCGCCTGGTCGAGGACGGCAAGAAGCCGGCCGAAGGCCAGCCAGTGCTGCTGGGCATAACCAAGGCCTCGCTGCAGACGCCTTCCTTCATCTCGGCCGCCTCCTTCCAGGAGACGACCAGGGTGCTGACCGAAGCTGCGGTTGCCGGCAAGACCGACATGCTGCAGGGCCTGAAGGAAAACGTCATCGTCGGCCGGCTGATCCCGGCCGGTACCGGCGGCACGATGAGCCAGATCCGGCGCATCGCCACCTCGCGCGACGAACTGATCATCGACGAGCGCCGCAAGGCCTCCGGTGTCGAGGTCGCCGAGCCGATGCTGACCGACATGGTCAACGCCGCGCAGTAAGCGCGGTAGGACGAGAAGAAGGAAGGGGGCCCCAGTGGCCCCTTTTCGCGTTTTGACCCCCAATCGAATCGAGGAAAACATGAGCAAGAAGGTTTGGACTGACGTCGACGACTACATCGTTTCCTCTCTCTTCGAAGCAGATCCCATCCTCGAAGCGGTGCTTGCGGCCAACCGCGACCAGGGCCTGCCGGCCATCGACGTATCGCCGGCGCAGGGCAAGCTGCTGTCGCTGCTGGTCCGCATCAGCGGCGCCAGGAAGGTGCTGGAGATCGGCACGCTTGGCGGCTACTCGACCATCTGGATGGCAAGGGGATTGCCCGTCGGCGGCAAGATCGTGACGCTCGAACTCGAGCCGCATCATGCAAAAGTCGCGCACTCGAATCTCGAGCGGGCAGGGGTGCCGGACAAGGTCGAGCTCAGGATCGGCCCCGCGCTTCAGTCGCTTGAGACGCTGGCTGCCGAAAATGCCGGTCCGTTCGATCTGATCTTCATCGACGCGGACAAGCCGAACAACCCGAATTATCTGTCATGGGCCATGCGCCTGTCGCGGCCGGGGACGGTCATCATCTGCGACAACGTCATCCGCGACGGCACCGTGCTCAACGACGATGGCCGTGACGCGTATGTCGAAGGCGCACGCGGTGCGTTTTCCTTCATCGGCGGCGACAAGCGCCTGGACGGCACCGCCATCCAGACCGTCGGCGCCAAAGGCTATGACGGGTTTGCGATTGCGATCGTCGAGTAAGGCTGCATGATGAGTGTCCGGACTGCGGTCCGGCAGAACTCATCGCTCAATCGAAGAACGCTTCCACCACATTGCGCTTGCCGAGCATGAAGGCGTCGGCCACGTGCTGCAGGGGTGCCAAATCGACATCGGAGACGCCGGCGGGTACGATTTCAGCGAAGCGCCGGTAAAGCTGGGGATATTCGGCTTCCGGCTCGTCGTGAACCACCTTGCCGTCGATGGCGAGCTTGGTGCCGCCGCCGGACAGCACCATCTTGCCCTTGTCGGTGTCGGCCAGGATGTCCCAGCTCTGTGGTCCCGTCTGCAGCCAGTCGAGCTCCATGGTCACCGGCAACCCATCCGAGGTACGGAAGGTCACGTGGGCCGCCACAGGCGAGGCGCGGTTTTCCGGGAAGTCGAGGACGGCCGAGGTGATGAACATCGCCGGCAGGATGTGGGTTGCGATCGACAGTGCGTTGATGCCGGGATCGAAGACACCGAAGCCGCCCGGCGCCCAGATCCAATCCTGGTTCGGATGCCAGCGGCGGACATCTTCCTTCCAGACGATGGCGGCCGAGTTGACCTTGGCCGACGCCAGGAAGGCACGCGCGGCTTCCACCGCCGGCGCGTAGCGCGAATGCCAGCTGGCGAACAGTGAGACGCCATTGGCTGCCGCCAGCCGCTTCAGGTCCTCGACCTCACTGACAGTGGCGCCCGGCGGCTTCTCCAGGAAAACATGCTTCTTCGCAATCAGCGCCGTGCGTGCCGCGTCGTAGCGGAACTGCGGCGGCATGCACAGCGACACGGCCTCGAGTTCCGGCACCGCGTCGAGCATCGCCTCAATGGTCGGAAAATTCGGGATGCCGTCCACCTTGCCGTGCCGGCTGGCGGCGGCGATGAGGCGGTAGTCCGCATCCTTGGCCACTGCCGGCAGATGCTGGTCGCGCACGATCTTGCCGACGCCGACGATGCCGAGCTTGATGGGACCATTGTTCGAGGGCATGGGAACTCCGCGGATTCGAATTTGGCTGGTTAAGTCGCCCGGTTCTTAGCAGAGAACCGGTGCCGGGCAAGCCGGCGCGGTGACAGGCGCAAGCAGCCGGCGACGCTCAGAGCGGAACCTCGAACGTAACGATCGACACTTCGCCTTCGAGCGCGCCCTGGAAGGCCGACAGATGCGGCTCCTCGTCGGGTACGCCCTCCATATCGCCGATCTGGTCGAGCTCAGCTTCGGCATAGCCTTCGGCGGCGAGCGATTCGAGCGCCCGGCGCACGGCCGAATCGTCGTCGGGCGCGACCAGCATCACATGCACGCCTTCCGGCTTGCCGCCCTTCTTTTTCCAGACCCGGCCGGTGACGATGGTGACCGGGCGTTCCTCATTGTCGTTCACGGGCTGATTCCTCTTGAGACGGGGGCGGGCGAGGGGTTTTGGGCTGTCCATGGCGCCTTTTGCCATGAAGAACCCGCGCATGACAGCCAAAAGCCGGTCACTTTCTTGTCTGCCCCGGTCACTTTCTTCCTCTGCCTTGCAAAACGAAGAAAGAAAATTACATGCGTTTTTCGCATGGCTGCCAAGCCGTCGTCAGCGCGCAATATTTGGCGTGCCGGGGTTGACGGTTCACGGTCTTGCGAGTAGAAGCCGCCCAGTCAGAACCGATGTGAGGCTCTCCCTTCCGAAGCGACACGCTTTGGAGTTTGCCTCAAACAGGGTTCGTTTTACGAGCGAAAAGACATTTCCGGCGCGCATGAAGCGGTTCCCGCTTCCTCTGCATTTTGTTCGGGCAGGACCGCGAGGCGCGGTTTATGGCCCGAATTTGCGTATGGAATTGGCGCTTTGAGCGGCCCTGACCGGGCGAGACACGGAATTGAGAGACAAGAGGGTTTAATGCCTACCGTCAACCAGCTGATCCGCAAGCCGCGCATTGCGCCGGTGAAGCGCAACAAGGTCCCGGCCATGCAGCAGAACCCGCAGAAGCGGGGCGTCTGCACGCGCGTCTATACAACGACGCCGAAGAAGCCGAACTCGGCACTGCGCAAGGTGGCCAAGATCCGCCTGACCAACGGCTTTGAAGTGATCGGCTACATCCCCGGCGAAGGCCACAACCTTCAGGAACACTCCGTGGTCATGATCCGCGGCGGCCGCGTCAAGGATCTTCCGGGCGTGCGCTACCACATCATCCGCGGCGTGCTCGACACGCAGGGCGTGAAGAACCGCAAGCAGCGTCGTTCGAAGTACGGCGCCAAGCGTCCGAAGTAAGGGGCGTCCGAAGTAAGATTTTCCGGCCCTGGCGCTGCTTCAATGCGTCGGGCTACGAGATTGAGAGACAAAAGCCATGTCGCGTCGTCACAGTGCAGAAAAGCGTGAGATCAATCCGGACCCGAAGTTCGGCGATCTGATCGTTACCAAGTTCATGAACGCCGTTATGTATGACGGCAAGAAGTCGGTTGCCGAGACCATCGTCTACGGTGCGCTCGACCAGGTTCAGTCGAAGACCAAGCAGGAGCCGGTCACCGTCTTCCATCAGGCGCTCGACAATGTCGCGCCGCATGTGGAAGTCCGGTCGCGCCGCGTCGGCGGCGCTACCTACCAGGTTCCGGTCGATGTGCGCCCCGAGCGCCGTCAGGCCCTGGCGATCCGCTGGCTGATCGCCGCGGCCCGCAACCGCAACGAGACCACCATGGTCGACCGCCTCTCCGGCGAGCTGATGGACGCGGCCAATAACCGCGGCACCGCCGTGAAGAAGCGTGAAGACACCCACAAGATGGCAGAAGCCAACCGCGCTTTCGCGCACTACCGCTGGTAAAGCGCGAACGAGACTGAGAAGGCATCCACGATGGCCCGCGAATACAAAATCGAAGACTACCGCAATTTCGGTATCATGGCGCATATTGACGCCGGCAAGACGACGACCACCGAGCGCGTCCTCTATTACACGGGCAAGTCGCACAAGATCGGCGAAGTCCACGACGGCGCTGCCACCATGGATTGGATGGAGCAGGAGCAGGAACGCGGCATCACCATCACGTCCGCCGCCACCACGACCTTCTGGAAGGGTCGCAGCGGCAAGATGTACCGCTTCAACATCATCGACACTCCCGGACACGTCGACTTCACCATCGAAGTCGAGCGTTCGCTGCGCGTGCTCGACGGCGCCATTGCGCTGCTCGATGCCAATGCCGGTGTCGAGCCGCAGACGGAAACCGTCTGGCGCCAGGCCGACAAGTATAAAGTTCCGCGCATGATCTTCTGCAACAAGATGGACAAGATCGGCGCCGACTTCTACCGCTCGGTCGAGATGATCGGCTCGCGTCTTGGTGCGCATGCCGTCGTCATGCAGCTGCCGATCGGCGCCGAGACCGAGTTCAAGGGTGTCGTCGATCTCGTCGAGATGAACGCGCTGGTCTGGCGCGACGAGACGCTGGGCGCTGCCTGGGACGTCGTCGAGATCCCGGCCGACCTGCAGGCTCGCGCCGAAGAATACCGCGAGAAGATGATCGAAGCCGCTGTCGAAATGGACGAGACGGCACTCGAGAATTACCTCGAAGGCAAGATGCCGTCGAATGACGAGATCCGCGCGCTGATCCGCAAGGGCACCATCGCGGTCAAGTTCTACCCGATGTTCTGTGGCTCGGCCTTCAAGAACAAGGGCGTGCAGCCGCTGCTCGACGCAGTCGTCGAATACCTGCCGTCGCCGGCCGATGTTCCCGCCATCAAGGGCGTCGACGCCAAGACCGACGCCGAGATCGAGCGTCATGCCGACGACAACGAGCCGCTGTCGATGCTGGCCTTCAAGATCATGAACGACCCGTTCGTCGGCTCACTGACCTTTGCCCGCATCTATTCGGGCAAGCTGACCAAGGGCATCTCGGTCGACAACACCGTCAAGGGCAAGAAAGAGCGCATCGGCCGCATGCTGCAGATGCATGCGAATTCGCGCGCCGACGTCGAAGAAGCCTTTGCCGGCGACATCGTCGCTCTGGCTGGCCTCAAGGACACGACCACCGGCGACACGCTCAGCGATCCGCTGCACCCGGTCATCCTCGAACGCATGGAATTCCCCGATCCGGTCATCCAGATCGCCATCGAGCCGAAGACCAAGAACGACCAGGAAAAGATGGGCCTCGCCCTTCACCGCCTGGCCGCCGAGGATCCGTCATTCCGCGTCAAGACCGACGAGGAAAGCGGCCAGACCATCATTTCGGGCATGGGCGAACTTCACCTCGACATCATCGTCGACCGCATGCGCCGCGAGTTCAAGGTCGAGGCCAATGTCGGCGCGCCGCAGGTGGCTTACCGCGAGACGATCACCCGAAGGCACGAGCAGGACTACACCCACAAGAAGCAGACCGGCGGTACCGGGCAGTTCGCTCGCGTCAAGATCGTGTTCGAACCGAACCCGGAAAGCTCGGAGTTCGAGTTCGAGACCAAGATCGTCGGCGGTGCGGTTCCCAAGGAATACATCCCGGGTGTCGAAAAGGGCATCAACAGCGTCATGTCGTCGGGTCCGTTCGCGGGCTTCCCGATGATCGGCGTCAAGGCGACGCTTATCGACGGCGCTTACCACGATGTGGACTCCAGCGTTCTGGCCTTCGAAATCGCCGGCCGTGCCTGCTTCCGTGAAGCCGCACCCAAGCTTGGCGTGCAGCTGCTCGAGCCGATCATGAAGGTCGAAGTCGTGACGCCGGAAGACTATGTCGGCAGCGTCATCGGCGACCTGAACGGCCGTCGCGGCCAGATCCAGGGCCAGGAAGCGCGTGGCGTGGCTGTCGTCATCAACGCGATGGTGCCGCTGGCCAACATGTTCAAGTACGTCGACAACCTGCGCTCGATGAGCCAGGGCCGCGCGGCCTACACGATGCAGTTCGATCACTATGAGCCTGTGCCGACCGCGGTCGCCCAGGAAGTCCAGAAGAAATACGCGTAACCTGAACGGGTTGCATCGGTAACTTAATTCAAGGCCCGTACGGGCGAGCAGATTGGAGACATCACATGGCAAAAGGTAAATTCGAGCGTAACAAGCCTCATGTGAACATTGGCACGATTGGCCACGTCGATCATGGCAAGACGTCGCTGACGGCGGCGATCACGAAGTATTTTGGCGAGTACAAGCGCTACGACCAGATCGATGCGGCGCCCGAAGAGAAGGCCCGCGGCATCACCATTTCGACGGCGCACGTCGAATACGAGACGGCTGCGCGCCACTACGCCCATGTCGACTGCCCCGGCCACGCCGACTATGTGAAGAACATGATCACCGGCGCCGCGCAGATGGACGGCGCGATCCTGGTCGTGTCGGCCGCCGACGGCCCGATGCCGCAGACCCGCGAGCACATCCTGCTTGCCCGTCAGGTCGGCGTGCCGTCGATCGTGGTGTTCCTGAACAAGGTCGACCAGGTCGACGATGCCGAGCTGCTCGAACTGGTCGAACTCGAGGTTCGCGAGCTTCTGTCGAAGAACGAGTTCCCCGGCGACGACATTCCGATCGTCAAGGGTTCGGCGCTGGCTGCTCTGGAAGACTCCAACAAGACCATCGGCGAAGACGCGATCCGCGAGCTGATGGCTGCGGTCGATGCCTATATCCCGACGCCGGTTCGTCCGCTGGACAAGCCGTTCCTGATGCCGATCGAAGACGTGTTCTCGATCTCGGGCCGTGGCACGGTCGTGACCGGCCGCGTCGAGC